>CAZKXX010000131.1:0-8470 GCA_964556705.1 uncultured Acidobacteriota bacterium | reverse complement strand
ACTGGAACAATCTGGCGGGCGACCCGCTGGCGGAGAGCGACACGGCGGGGACGGTGACGGACGAATACGTCTTCTTCGGCGGCAAGCGCATCGCGCGGCGGGCGAGCGGGAAATAACAGATTCAAGATTCCGAAGGACAAACAAGCCGCGCTCAGCGCACGGCGAGGATTTCGCGGCGGCCGGTGCGCGTCAGAAACGTTTTGACGCTGCCGGAGGCGAACAGGCGTTCCATTTCGCGGTTGGTGATGGCGGGATAAGGGAAGGCGCGGCGGGCGTCGCCTTCGGTCGCGAGCGCCGTCAGCCCGTCGAGCCGCCACAGCGTTTCGACGCCTTCGCGCAGGTAGGGCTCGCGCAGGATGCAGAAGAGCGCGCCTTTGGGTTCGAGCAGCGCGGCGAGAAACTCCACCACGGGCGCGAGCGCGGCCGGAGCAACCAGATCGAGCAACTGCCAGGCGAAAATCAGGCTGAGCGAGGCGGGCGGAATGCGCGGCACGCGGTCGAGCAGCGCCTGCGGCTGGAAGACCGGAATCTTCGGCTTGCGGTCCCACAGGCCCGGCTCATCGTGAAGGACGGGGGAAACGAGATCGGCGAGATAAACTTTCGCGCCGCGGCGCAGCAGCGCCTGGACGTTCGCCTGGCGCGCCGGGCCGCAATCGAGGACGCGCGGGTTGCGCAAATCTTCGGCGAACTGCCAGAACCACTCGAGGGCGGGGCTGGCGGTGGAGGCGCGGCCGGTTTTTGAAGCCACTTTGCCCTGCCCCGTGGTCCCCAGAATTGGCGCCATTCCCGAAAGACCTCGCGTGAAAGCGCTGCGGTCCCGCCGGGCGCGACGGCGGCGCGGTGGATCGCGGGGGACTGAGGCGAGGCCCGCTCGAGACGCTGAACCGCGCGCGGAAGGCGTCAGGCGCTGGTCTTGAAAGCGCTCGGCGCCGAAGCGGGAACGGATTCGGGCGGCTCGCCGGCCTGCTCGCGCACGATGTCAATGCTGCCTTTGAAGTACGCCCCGTCTTCGATGGCGATGCCGGCGGCGACCAGGTCGCCCACGACGCGCCCGCTCTTGCGGATTTCAATCTTCTCGCGCGCCGTGATGTTGCCGTTCACAGCGCCCTGCACCACCACCTGCCTCGCCTGAATTTCTCCCTTCACCTGGCCGTTCGGCCCGACGGTCAGGCAATGCTCCGCGAGCGTGACGGAGCCTTCGAACTGGCCTTCGATGAGCAGGTCTTCGCGGCCGGAGAGATCGCCCTTCAGCAGCATCGAGCGGCCGAGAACGGTCTCGTGGGCGAGGGCGGAATCGGAAAACTTCGGAATGGACTCGGGCATTTTTTCGTCCCGTGCGGAATCGGCGTTCGGAGCCCCGGCAGGCCGCGGCACAACGCGACGAGGTTCGGCCGGCTGTTGTTTCTTGTCCCACCACATTTCAGGCTCCGTCCGGCGACGCGCGGCTCGCTTCGGGTCCTGCCGCGCAACCGGAACGCTCATCTTAACGCGAGGTGCAATGGAGTGCAATCGGCTGATTTGCGGAGACGGCGGCGCGCGACGCCCGGCGCAACCGGCGGGCAGGCGCCAGGCGCGCGCTTGGGGGTTTTGCAGTGACGTGATATTCTCGCGCGCAAACTTCCACGGCCGGAGGCAGCCATGCCGCGCAGAAAGAAATCAGGAATCGACCGCAGGACTTTTCTGAAGGGCGTGGGAGCAGGCGCCGCGGCGCTCGCTTCCTCCACAGCAGGAGCGCTGCGGGCTGGCGCGAGCCCCCTTCCCGCGCCGCCTTCGGCCGCGAGCCGCGCCGACCGCATCGTCTATCGCGGCGAACATCTTCGCGCCGTCGCCATGCCGCTGGGCGGCATCGGCACGGGAACGATCGCGCTGGCCGGCGACGGCGGGCTGCGCCAGTGGCAGATCGTGCACAACGTCAATCACACGGCGCACGTTCCGGACAGCTTCTTCGCCTTCTGGGCGCGGCCGCAATACGGCACGGGCGCTGCCCGCCTGTTGCAGTCTTCGGCGCTATACGACCAGAGCAACTTCAGGCCGCCCGCCACTTCCAACGACCACGTCGTTCCGCCTGAAGCGCGCAAGCTGCTCGAACGTCTGCCGGGCGTCGAGCAAATCGAATACGCGGGCGAATATCCCCTCGCCGAAATCCGCTATCGCGACGCGGCGTGGCCGGCCGAAATTTCACTCGAAGCTTACTCGCCTTTCGTGCCGCTCGACGCGCGCGATTCGGGACTTCCCTGCGTCGTGTTCGAATTTACGATCAAGAACCCGGGCGAACGGCCGCTCGCCGCCTCGGTGCTCGCCACGCTCCAGAACCTGGTCGGCTGGGACGGGCACAGCCCGATTGTGGGCGTTGAAAATTTCGCTTACGGCGCGAACCGCAACGCGCTGGTTCGAGCGAGAGGCTTGACGGCGATTGAAATGTCAAACCCGCGCCTGCCGCACGATTTTGCGTTCAACGGCCGGCTGGCGCTCGCGGCGTTTGCCGAGGACGCCGGCTACGTGACGCAGTGGGACAACCTCGAACTGCTCTGGCGCGACTTCGCCGAAGACGGCCGCCTGGCCAATCAGGAAGGAAGCGCGCCGAGCGAGACCGGCCGCACCTGGAACGGCGCGCTCGCGGCGCCCGTGAATCTGAAGCCCGGCGAGGAGAAAAGGATTGTGTTCGTTCTCGCCTGGCATTTTCCCAACCGCTACGTGGACTGGCCGCAGCCGGCCTTCACGATCGCCGACCGCAAGACGAAATTCTGGATCGGGACGCAATACGGCAAACATTTCAAGAGCGCGCTCGACGTGGTGAGTTACGTCCGCGAGAATTTGGAACGCCTCGCCGGGGAGACGCGCCGCTTCCGCGACACCTTCTACGATTCCACGCTGCCCTACGAGCTGCTCGATTGCGTCAGCTCGCAGGCTTCGATTATCCGCACGCCGACCTGCATCTGGCTCGAGGACGGAACGCTGCACGGATTCGAGGGCTGCTGCGGCGCTTCGACCACGCATTGCTCGAACTCCGGCTGCTGCCCGCTCAATTGCACGCACGTGTGGAACTACGAGCAGTCGCTCTCGCGCCTCTTTCCCGACCTCGAACGCACGATGCGGCGCACCGACCTCGAAGTGCAGCAGCACGAGTCGGGCTACATCCCGCACCGGACGATTCTGCCCGCCTACCTGCCGCGTCCTTGGGAGCGGAAAATCGGCGGGCCGGAAAATCCCGCGCTCGACGGCATGCTCGGCACCGTGCTCAAGACCTATCGCGAATACCGCCAGTCGGGCGACCGCGAGTGGCTGGCCCGCCTCTGGCCGCGCGTCAAGAAACTCATGGACTACGTGATGACCACGCTCGACCCGCAGGGAACGGGCGTCATCCAGGGCGAGCAGCCGAACACTTACGACATTTCGATTTACGGTCCCAACAGCTTCATCGGCAGCCTCTATCTCGCCGCGCTGCGCGCCGCGGAAGAGATGGCGCGAATCTTCGGCGAGGATTCGGTCGCCAAACGCTATCGCGGGGTTTACGAAAACGGCCGTCGCAACCTTCCCGCCGAGTGCTGGAACGGCGAGTACTACATTCAGAAAATCGACATCACAAAATATCCCGAGCACCAGTACGGTCTCGGCTGCCACGCCGACCAGCTGCTCGGCCAGTGGTGGGCGCACCAGCTCGCGCTCGGTTACGTCCTGCCCGAAGACCAGGTGCAGACGGCCCTCGCTTCCATTGTGAAATACAACTGGCGCGAGAATTTCGCCGGCTTCCGGCAGGAGCCGCGCGTCTTCGCCTCGGAGAACGACCAGGGGCTGCTTATCTGCACCTGGCCGAAAGGCGGAAGGCCGCCCGTTCCGACGCTTTATTCCGACGAAGTGTGGACGGGAATCGAGTACGAAGTGGCGGCGCTGCTGATTTACGAGAACCGCGCCGAAGAGGCGTTCCGGATCGTCCGCGACGTGCGCGCCCGCTACGACGGACGCGAGCGAAATCCCTGGAACGAAATCGAGTGCGGCGACCACTACGCGCGCGCCCTGTCGAGCTGGACGCTGCTCGAAGCCGCGGCCGGAATGCGCTACGACGCGGGCGAGAAATTTCTGGCCTTCGCGCCGCGCTGGAAGCCGGAAGATTTCCGCTGCTTCTTCATCACCGGCGACGGCTGGGGCACGTTCGAGCAGAAAGCTCGCGCCAGCGCGCAGTCGGAAACGCTTGCCGCGCGCTACGGCAACGTCCGTCTGCGCCGCCTGGAATTTGCGACGGCCGGCGCGCTCCAGCCGCGCCGCGCCGCGGCTTCACTCGACGGGCAGGCCGTGGCGGTGAAAACTTCGATTTCCGGAAAGACCGTGCGGCTCGATTTTGCGAGTGAGGTTTCCCTCGCCTCCGGCAGCGCGCTGCGCGTAGAAATCACGTAACCAGACCGATCGTCTGATAGCGGCGTTGAAATCCCCAATGCTATAATCGTCGCATGCCGGTTGACCTCCGCCTCAATTACCGGGACCTCTGCCGCCTGCCCGACGACGGGAAGCGCTACGAGATTATTGACGGAGAACTCCTCGTGACTCCTTCGCCGCGGACGCCGCACCAACGGGCCGTAACACGCCTGGCCAGTTCTCTCTCCTTGTTCGTAGAAGAGCACAAGCTTGGAGAGTTATTTGTTGCACCCTTTGACGTCGTCTTCTCACAACTCGACGTCGTCGAGCCCGACCTGCTGTTCATCTCCAAGGCCCGCTCCTCCATCTTGACGGAGGAAAACGTTCAGGGCGCGCCCGACCTGGTGGTTGAAGTCCTTTCGGAAACGACCGCCGAGCGCGACCGGACGGCCAAGCTGAAACTCTACGGCCGCGCCGGCGTCCAGGAATACTGGATGATTGACCCGCAGGGCCCCTCGGCGGAAATCTACCGCCGCGAGCCGAGCGGTTTCGAACTGGCCGCGCGACTCGACAGAAACGATTCGCTCACCTCACCCCTTTTTCCCGGCTTCATCTTTTCTCTCACGCGCCTGGTCGAATAAGAGCGGCCGCCTCGGCATCCACACATCCGTTCGCACGGTTTCTTTCAGAGTGGCCTTTCCTCCAACCGGCTCTCTTCTGTGCCTCCGAACCCGCGCGGTGTGAAGAAAATTCCAAGGAGATTTTTCGCCTCCGGGGCATTTCCTGCCATGCAGTTTTGACACACGCCCCGCGGCCCGCCGCGCCAGGCATTGAAGACAAAACACCTTTTCGCAACGCCCGCCCCGTGGCGAGCGAGTTGCATCATCTGTCGCCAGAGGGTCGGAAGGTCGGCTTGCGGAGGGCCCGCATCGGAGGGCTCTCCGATACGCAACAACTCGGATTGAGAAAGACTCCGGGAAAGGAGCGGAGCCGATGGTCAACAACTTCACTGCCCTGGTGTTGATCTATCTGGCGCTGAGCGCTCTGGCGTCAGCGCGGGAAAGGACCTGGACAGGGGTGGTCAGCGACAGCCACTGCAAGACCAGGCATTCCACTCCCAGCCGCGAGGCCGAGGCGTGCGTCGAGCGCTGCGTTGCTGACGGCGCCGAGTACGTGCTGGTCTCCGGGGGACAGGTCTACGAGTTGACGCCGCAGGCCGCGTTCGAGAGTTTCGCCGGCCAGTCGGTGCGCATTGTGGGGCGCGAGAGCCGGGGACGCATTGACGTCGCTTCCTTCGAACCCGTGCGCGGGACCGGACAGGCCCGCGCCGGGGCAAACTCATCCCGCTGAGTGCGAGAGGAGAAGGGTCATGAAGACGAACGAGACGCGCGCAAGGATGCGGGTGGCAGCCCCGCTGACCTTCGCGGCCACTTTTTTCCGCCCAGTTGTTCGGGGGCTTGGCGGGGATTGGCCTGATCGCCCGAGGCTTGGGAACTACGCTGGGCGGCACGGAGGCCCGAAACGGCTCGCGAAATGAAAGACCAGGAAAGGGTGGCGATGATACGACAATTCCAAAAGAAGGCCAGACTGCTCGCTCTGACCGCGTTGCTGCTGGCTCCGGCGGTGACGCTGGAGGCGAGAAACGATATCCTCGGCGAAGTGCGCCTGGCCGGGACGTCGAAGGCCGAGCGCAATTCCGGAGTCTGGATTGACGGCCTGTACGTCGGCTATGTGGATGAGCTGAAAGGCTCCCGAAAAATCCTGCTGCTCCCGGGTGAGCACCGGATCTCCGTCCGCCAGATCGGGTACTTCGATTTCGAGCGCACGGTGATGGTCGAGCCGGGCCAGAAAACCATCGTCCACGTGACGATGCAGCGCGACGAGCGCGCCCGCCTCCCCGAAGAGACGGCGGAGGTCAAGCTCTCCGTCTGGCCGAGGAGAGCGGCCGTGTTTGTGGACGACCACTACGTCGGGCCGGTGAGCGGCCTCGGAAAGGCGATGCTGCTCGCCGCGGGAAAGCATCGCATCAAGATCGCTTTGCCGGGCTTCCAGACGTTCGAGACGGAAGTCAACCTGCTCCCGAACCAGAAGTTCGAGCTGAAGACGGCCCTCCATTACGGAAGCGTTCAGGACGCCGGCCCGCTGATCCGCGCGGAGGCGGCGGCCGGACCAGAGTCTGCGGGGCAGTAGATAACGAAAAATCTCCTGGCGCCACTGCGCCTTTGCGCGGCACCGGCGGCCCGCCCGGACTTTTTCCCGGGCGGCGCCGCGCGGGAAGCATCCAACTCCCGGGAGGTGTTTCGATGATGAAGAAGGGAGTCGCCATCCTGACCGTCGTGGCGTTCGCCGCGGTGCTCGCTCTCGCCTATCGCATGTCGCAGCCGCAGGAGGCCGCGCGAGCCGGCGAACCCCGGGCCGAAGATAACTTCGCGAGGGCCGAAGCGCAGAAGCCGCGCGCGGACATGTTCACCGGCGTCGTCACCAAACAAGGCGACGAGTTCGTCCTCCAGGCCGGCAGCACGACGTACCGGCTCTCCGATCAGGCCGCGGCCGCCGAGCACGAAGGGAAGCGCGTCCGCGTCCGCGGGACGCTCGACGCCGCGACGAACACGATCCAGGTGCAGGAAATCGAACCCATCGAATAACCGCGGGCGCCGGGCGACGTCGAGCCTGCGTCAAGAATCCTGCTGCCGCGGCGCTCCGAGGCTGCCCCGACATTTTCCCCCGGGGACCGCCGTCGGTGGGTTTCACGACGACTTCGGCGCTCAGAGAGCGCCGCTACAGCGCGCGATGCACCACGCGCCCGCCGCTGACGGTCAGTACGACGCGCGTCTCGCGGATTCTTCCGGCCTCAATCTTCAGGATGTCATCGGAGAGGACCGTTATGTCGGCGAATTTTCCGGGCGCGAGTGTTCCCTTTTCCCCTTCGGCGAATTCCGCATAGGCCGCGCCCGACGTGTAAGCGCGCAGCGCTTCCGTCACCGTGATTTTCTCTTCGGGGAACCAGCCGCCGGGATTTTTTCCGTCGAGCGTCTGGCGCGTGACGGCCGCCCAGAGGCCGAGCAGGGGCGAGAGCGGCGCGACGGGCCAGTCCGAGCCGAAGGCAAGCGCCGCGCCGGCGCTGAGCAGCGAGCGCCAGGCGTAGCTGGTGCGCGCGCGCGCGCGCCCGAGGCGCTTCTCCGCCCAGCGGCCGTCGTCGGCGCCATGATAAGGCTGGCCGGAAACGATCACGCCGAGGGCGGCGAAGCGGGAAAAGTCCTGCGCGCGCAGGTGCTGCGCGTGCTCGATGCGGAAGCGCCGCTCGCGCGCCCGTTCGCCCCCCAGGCGCGCGAACAGGTCGAGCATTTCGGCGTTCGCGCGGTCGCCGATGGCGTGCACGCAGCACTGGATGCCCGCCGCGTCGCAGCCGCGCAGCAGAGCTTCCATCTTCGCCGGCGGGTCCATGATTTCCATCGGCAGACCGCGGTTGCCCGGCGCGTCCTCGAAAGGCTCGAACATCCAGGCGGTGCGCGAGCCGAGCGAACCGTCGGCAAACGCCTTCACGGCCCCCAGGCGCAGCCACTCGCTGCCCTGGCGGCGCGCCAGGCCCGCCGCCGCGAGTTTTTCCCAGTCCGCAATCGGTGTCAGCTCGTAGAAGCGGCAAGTCAGCCGGCCTTCGCGCTCCAACCGCGCCAGAAGGCGGATTTCGCTCGCAAATGTTCCGTCGGGTGAATCGCCGCTCGTCGAAATGTTGTGGACGCTCGTCACGCCCAGGCGGCGAGCTTCAGCCAGCGCGGCTTCGAGCGCTTCCTCGAATTCCGCTTCCGTCGGCCGCGGAATCACGCGCTCGACGAGCGCCATCGCCGTGTCCTTCAGGACGCCGGTGGGTTCGGCGGTCACCGGGTCGCGCACGACGGCGCCGCCCGGCGGGTCCGTCGTCGTGCGATGCACGCCCGCGAGCTCCAACGCGCGCGTGTTCGCGAGCGCGGAATGGCCGTCGTAACGCTGGAGGAAGACCGGATGTTCGCGCGTCACGGCGTCAATCATCTGCCGCGTGGGCAGCTTCGCCGTCGGCCAGTCCTCTTCGTCCCAGTTGCCGCCCAGAATCCAGCGTCCCGGCGGAGTCTTGCGCGCGTATTCG
>CAZKXX010000130.1:0-8536 GCA_964556705.1 uncultured Acidobacteriota bacterium | reverse complement strand
ATCATCGGGGTGATCAAGGGCGCGGGGAAGGCCCGTGCGTCAGCTGGCGAGCGGCGTCGCGTAGCAGAAGAGGTCGCCGCTGAGCGAGACGCCCGCCGCGACGGCGTTGTAGAGCGAAAGCTCCATCACGTCGGTGTAGCGCGCGTCGCCGGTGAGCCGGAACAGCCGGTGGTTCCACAGCACCATGGCGGCGGAAGCGCAGGTCTCCTGGTAGGAATCTTCGTTCGGCAAATCGTAGTCTTCCGTAAAACCTTCGTTGTGCGCGGAAGGCCCGATGCCGCCGGTGACGTACATGCGGCGCAGCGTCACGCTGTCGTGCAGGGCTTTCGAGGCTTCCCAGAGTCCCGCGTCGCTGGTCTCGTGCACCAGGTCGGCCATCGCGCTGTAAAGGAACATGGCGCGGACGGCGTGCCCGACGGCTTCCTTCTGTTCGCGGACGGGAAGGTGGTCCTGCGCGTAACGCGTATCGAACTTGCGGGGATTCTGGAGATAGAACCGCTCGTACCATTCGCCGATGCGCAGCGGCCGGCCGAGAAAATCGACGGTCCGGTCCGGGTCGAGCTCGCGGAGCTGGCGTTCGAAGATGGAAGGCTTCTGGCCGCGCCGGTCCACCATCGCCTGCGCGAGCGCGAGGTAGCGCCGCTCGCCCGTCACGCGATAGAGCTCGACGAGCGCCATCTCGATGCCTTCGTGGCCGGAGATGTAGTCCTTTTTGCCGGGGCCGAACTCGCGGTCGAAGAGGTCGGCGAGACGCGTGGCGATGTTCAAGAGAGTTTTCTTTCCCGTCGCTTTGAAGTGCGCGGCGGCGGCTTCGAATAAATGCCCGGCGCAGAAATCTTCGTGGAAGAAGGCGAAGTTCTTGAAACGCAGTTCGGGAACGTTGATTTGAATGAAGGTGTTGAGGTAGCCGTCCTTCTGCTGCGCGGCGGCGATGCGGGCGATGATCTCGTCCACCTTCGCTTCGAGTTCGGGGTCGGGATGCAGGGCCAGCGCGAGCGAGGCGCCTTCGAGCCACTTGTAAACGTCGGAATCGGCCCAGAAGGGCCCGCCGAATTTCCCCGTCGCTTTGCCCGCGGCGATATCGAAGTTGCGCAGGCCGCCGGTGCGTTCGATTTGCGCGAGCACGTGGTCGAGCGTTCGCGCGCGGTTCACTTCGATGCGCGGCGCCCAGAAGGTATCCTTGACCTGGACGGCCGTGACCGGCAATTCCGACAGGCGGTCGCCGGGGGCGCGAAGTTCTCCCGCGACGGCGCGCGGCGCGGCCGGATTGAGCAGCAGGCCGAACACGAGCAGACCCAGGCTGCAGACGTCAACCCTGCGGCTTGCGGAAATGATTCTCATGAGCCTTCCTCCAATGGAAGTTGAATGCTTCACATCGCCGGCGCGGCACGGAATCAGCGGCCGGCTCCGCGCTTTTTCAGGGCGCGTTCGCGCGCCCGCTGGCCAGTGCGGCCCGGCTGCTCCGCGCTTTTTCGAACGCCTGGCGGGCCTCGGAATCCGCAGGATTCCACGCCAGGACTTTTCCGAACTCCGCTTCGGCGCGGCGCCAGTCCTTCTCCTCGAGCGCCCTGCGTCCCAGGGCGCGATGCACGTCCACCAGACTCGGCGCCAGGAGCGCCGCCCGCTCCAGGAGTTCCACCGCCTCGCGGATTTTTCCCTGCTGCTCGAGGACGAGTCCCAGTTCGTAGGCTGCTTCGGCGCGGTCGGGATCGATCGCCAGGACTTCGCGAAGGTGCGTTTCGATTTCCGCGGGCTCGGCGCCGGATTCCTTGAGCGCGCGGGCGAGCTCAAGATGCGCCTCGGGAAAGTCCGGGCTCATCGCGACCGCTTCGCGAAGCTGCGCGACGGCCGGCGCGAGTTCGCCCGCGGCGCGGCGCTCCATCGCCGATTGCACGAGGACCATCGCCTGCCCGCGGTTCTTCCGCAAGGCGTCCACACGCCGAGCCTCTTGCTGCTCGCGCTTCGCATCCGCCGACTGGCCCGAGCGCTCGAGCGCCTGCGCCAGATTCATCCGCGCTTCGGAGAAATAAGGGTTGAGCCGGACCGCTTCCCGGAATTCCTGGATGGCCTGCGGAATCTGGTTGAGGCGCAGAAGCACCACGCCGAGGTTGTGTCGCACCTCGGCATCTTCCGGCTGCTCGCGCACGACGCGCCGCAGTTCTTCCGCCGCCGCTTCGAGGTCGCCCATCTGGCGCAGCGCCAGGCCCAGGGCCCGCCGCGCCGTGGCGTGGCGCGGGTCGAGCTCGAGCGCCTTTCGGAACTCCGCCGCCGCTTCGGCCAATTCCGCTTTCAAGCGCAGCGCCAGGCCCAGGTTGTAATGCACCTCGGCGGCTTCCGGCGCAACCTCCGCCGCTTTGCGAAATGTTTCGACGGCGCCGGAGAGGTCCTGCTTCTCGGCCAGAAGCTGACCGAGCGCCAGATAGACTTTGGTCTGGCGCGGCGCCGCTTCGAGCGCGGCGCGCAGATGGGTTTCGCTTTCCTCGAGGTCGGGTTGACGAAGCAGCGCTCCCGGGCGCATCAATCGCTGCCAGAGCGCTACGCCCAGATTGTAGCGGGCCTCCCAGAACTCGGGATGGGCCGCGGCAACTTCCCGCAACAGTCGGATCGCTCCGTCCAGATCGCCCCAGCGCCAGCAGGCGCCGCTCAGGGCGTACCGGGCGTCCATGAAATCGGGTTTCAACCGCAGCGCTTCCTGGTAATGCGCGATGGCCTCGGCGAGGAGACCCATGCGGTCGTAGGTCAGGGCGAGATGATGATGGGCCTCGGGAAAGTCAGGCCGAGCGGCGAGCGCGTCGCGAAACGATTTCACGGCCGCGTCGAGCGACCCTTGCTGGCCGAGGATTCGGCCCATCGCTTCGTGCGATTCGGCGTCGTCAGGGTCGAGGCGAATGGCCTCGCGGAATTCTTCCAGGGCGGCGTCGAGGCGGGCGGCTTCAAAATGGGCTTTCCCTTGACGGCGATGCGCTTCGGCCGCCGGAATTTCCTGCGGCCGCGCCGCCAGAGACCCGGCGGGAATCAAAGGGATCAGAACCGCGGCAATCACGGCCAGCGCCCACGAACGGCGAAAACACTCTTCGCCGCGAGGCCGGCGCGCCGGACTCCGCGGCTCCGTACTGAACATGGGGAGAAACATGAAAGACTGGCGTGCTCGGAAGCTTCCGTGAATCCCCGCCGCGGTCCCCGCGCGGCGGCGCGACTGAAAACTACTTCTCGCCCTCTCGCAGCAGCCGCAGGACGGTGACGTTCATGAACCGGTCCTTTTCTTCTTCCTTGTACTGCTGGAATTTCGCCATCAGCTCATCGGCCCGCTTCGTGTTCCCTTTGCGCCGATAGGCCTGGGCCAGGGGATAGCAGGGCGAAAGCTCCGTGGGCTGAAGTTCCAGGGCGCGCTCGAGTTCTTCAATAACGCGGTCGATTTCCCCCCGGCGCAGCAAGAGCCGCCCCAGCGCAACGCGAGGGGCCGCGAAGTTGGGGTTCAATCGAACCGACTTTTCAAGCGCCTCAAGGGCTTCGACCTCCGTCGGACTCCCGCGCGGCGTGCCCAGCCGGTTCAAGGATTCTCCCAGAGCGTAGAGGAGCAGGTAGTCGTCGGGGTACTCGGCGACCCGCTTCCGCAGAATTTCGATCCCTTCTTTGAGCTGGTCCATCTGCATCATCGCCATGACGATGGAGTAAAAGGGCAGGTTCTTCCGGGGATCGAGTTTCGAGGCGGCCTCAAAATCCTCAATCGCCGCGTTCATCTGTCCGCGAAACGCCTTCACCGCGCCGCGTTGCAGGAGCAGGCGGTAGGAGTTGGGAATGTTCTGAAGGGCGATTTCGGCGATGTCCAGCGCCAGGTCGTAGTTGCGGTGGTCCACGCCCAGGGCGATGAGGTCGAGGTAATTGTCTTCGTCTCTGGGCGCCAGTTGGGTGGCGCGGCGCAGGGCGTTGTACGCCTTGATCGTCTCCTTGCTCTTTTCGTAGGCTTCGCCGAGAAGGTTGTAAAGTTCGGCCGTTTCGTGGCCGGCGGCAATCATCTCGTTCGCGACGCGAATGGCGTTCTCGTAGTCCTGGCCGCGGACGAGAGCCAGCGTCTGGTTGTAGCCCGCCGAGTAGCCGTCCGAGTATCCCTTGGAGCGCGCAAATTCGAAGTGCCGGGCGGCGGAAGTGTACCGTTCGAGCTGCGCCAGCAAGACCCCGGCCTCGAAATGCGCAGCCCCATCGGCGCCCACACCCAGCATCTCGAGCGCGTTGATCGCCCGCTGCCCCTGGTTGGAGGCCACGCAGCTCCGCGCGAAGTTCAGCACCGTCGGCGGCGTTCGCATGTAGAGCCCCTGGCTTTGGAGGTAGTGCTCGACGGCCGGAGCGAACTGGCTTTTGTGAAACAGGATTTCAGCCAGGGCGAGGTGGGCCGCGGGGTCGGCCGGCGCGTGGCCCATATATTTCCGCAGATACTTCTCGGCCTCGGCCGGTCGGCCCAGCTTCAGTTCGTTCAGAGCCAGGTTCTTCAGAGCGGGGAAGAGCTTGGGGTCCGCTTCCACCGCTGTTCGGAAATGCTTGCTGGCCTCCTCCATGCGGCCGGAAGAAGAAAGAGCGACTCCCAGCAGGTTGTGAGCGCGCGCGTCGCGGGGGGAGGCTTCCAGCACCTTTTGAAGAATCTCGATGGCCTCCTTGGGCTGATTTTGCTGCAAGTAGCGGGCTGCCTGCTCCAGCGAGGGCGGGCTCTGGGCAAACGACGCCGACCCTTTGCCTGAAAGGGTCAGCATGAGAATGAGGGGCAGGGCTCCCAGAACCGTTCGCGCAGACCATCCTCGAACACAAGCTTCCCTCATGGCCTCGCTGGCTCCCCCAAAAAGCTTTGAAACCTTAGAATCTAACTGTCTCCGCAACGGGTCAAGCCCAAACCGCGGCGTGGCAAAGGGTCTCACAGGCCAATTCTCCGGAGTAAAAGGGCCGATAACTGCAAACGCTTCCACGAAATTGAGGCTCTCTACCCCTCCTCATCGGTACCTCGCTGACATCGCTAACGGATTGAAATCTTAGGACTAAGTTATAATATTTCAGCTAATCACCAGACAGGCTTTCACGATATGAGAGTCTCCCTCGACACCCTGTCACCCGCATCTCTCCGGAAAGCTGACAAAAAATACTTGACAAGCGCTTTCAGCGCGATTAAATTCGCCTCGTGTCTGAACTCAGTTTTGTATACCAAAACTAGCGAGGCTTTCAACCCCTGCCTCAGGGGTACGGCTTCAAGGGTGTTCGGTCGGAGGATCACGAATGAAGGACCAAATGGCTGCCGGGCAGATTGTCGGGCCTGAGTGAATGTTCCTGATTTGCCTGGGTTGCCACGGCGGTCTGAGTGTGAATTCCGTGTTCGAGCCGGCGGTGCATGGGGTCGCGGGAATCCCCTCCTCGCCCGGTGCGAACACCGGCAAAGCGCAAAGGTGAGGTGTTCCGTGAGAATCCGAAAGCTCTGCAAAATGCTAGCAGGTGTAGTGATCGTGGCTGTGGTCCTGAGCGGTTCGCCGCTCTGGGCGCAGTTTACGAGCGTGCTGGAAGGGACGGTCACCGACCCGACCGGCGCTGTGGTCCCGAATGCCACGGTCTCTGCGAAGGACACGGCGACCGGCGTGACGCGCACCGTGCAAACCTCGGGCGCGGGCAATTATCGCATTCCCTCACTTCCCGCCTCCGTCTTTGAAGTCACGATCACCGCTCAAGGCTTTCAGACCGCAGTTCGTCCCGGGATCGTGCTGGAAGGCGGACGCGCGACGACCCTGAACGTCACGCTCGAATTGGGGGCGGTGACGACGGAGGTCACTGTCGAGGGGGCAGCCACTCTGGTCGAGACGTCGGAAGCCAAGGTTTCACAGCAGATCGGCGAAACACGCGTGAAGAACCTTCCCTTGATGGGCAGGAACTTCTACTCGCTGGTCGTTCTGACTCCCGGCGTGACGGGTCTGCCTTCCGGGGCGGGGGGCGGGCAAGCTTACGCGCAGGCGGCCGCCGACATCTTTAACACCGAGTTCGGCGTCACCATGAACGCCAGCGGCCAGCGCGGCGAATCCAACAGCTATCTGGTGGATTCGGGCAGCGTCAACGCCAGCCCGCGTGGCGGCGTGGCGAACTTGACGCCCAACTCCGACGCTGTGCAGGAGCTGCGCGTTTCGGTCAATAACTTCTCGGCCGAGTACGGACGTAACTCCTCGGCGATGGTCAACGTGGTCACCAAGTCGGGAACGAACGACGTGCACGGCACCCTGGCCTGGTTCCACACCAACAACCACCTGGTTGCCCGGAACGCGTTTCAGCTCAGCACCGACCCCAACGATCCCAGCATCTGCCGCGGCCTGCGGCGTCACGATGGGAAGTGCGACGCACTTCCGGTGCTGCGGCGCAATGAATTTGTGTGGAGCCTGGGCGGGCCGATCCGCAAGGACAAGACGTTCTTCTTTGCCTCCATGGACATCCTGCGGTCGGGCGTGGGCGTCTCCCGCAGCCACACCGTGCTCAGCCCGGAATTCCGGGAGTTTCTCCGGAACGACGCCTCGACCTCGAACAGTATTAACACCTTCGTCGCGAACACCTTCCTGCCGGCGGGCGTCATTGACACGACTCCCACTGGTGTCGTCCGCACAGTCGCCGACGAGGCCAACCGGATCGCGCTGGCCGGAGCCTGCGCGAATCCGGGCGACGACCTGACGTTCAACTCTCCGAACGGCCGGTCCGTGACCATGCCCTGCGACCTGGTGCTCATCCGCCGGGGCACATTCAACTCGACCGTCCCGCGTGACGGCCGGCAGACCAACTTCCGCGTGGACCACCACTGGAATGAGGCGAGGCAGCGGCTTTACGCCAACTTCTTCCACACCAAGCGCGACACCGTGAATTTTGCCGCCCCGCACACCTACCCGGCGTTCGACGGCATCCAGCCGGAGTACACCTACTACGGCAACCTCAACTACACGCAGATCATCAATCCGACGATGCTGTTTGAGACTTCGGTGACGATGACCCGGGTGCGGGGTGATGTCGGCATCGGTCGCGGCGACATTCCGAACATTAACGTCCCCGGGATCGCCTCCTACGGGATGGGCTTTACCGGTCCCACGTTCATCCAGTCGAACGGCGAGTGGCGGAACGTGCTGAGTTGGAACCGAGGCCGGCACTCGTTCAAGTTCGGCGGGAACTACGCCATTGAGAACGGGTGGAAGAGCGGCGCGCAGTTCGGCCAGGAGTGGACGCGCTACTTCTTTGATTTCAACAACTTGTTCGAATTTGCTCTGGACGATCCGTTCGCCCAGAGGAATTATGGGATCAACCCCGTGACGGGCGAACAATTCGGGCCGAACTTCCTGCCCGCCCTGCCGCGCTTCGGGATCTTCATCAACGACGATTGGAAGGTCCGCCCGAACCTGACGGTCAGCCTCGGGCTGCGCTGGGAAGTGTACGGCATTCCTCGCGAACAGCAGAAGGACTCCGGCCACCCGCATGGGCTCTTCTCCGGCATCGAGTTCCGCAGCGGGAACGATTTCTTCTCGCGCATCGCGGACGCGGCCGCCCGGCAGAAAGCCCCGCTCGACAGCACCGATTACAACAACTTCGCGCCGCGGATCGGCATCGCCTGGGACCCGACCGGATCGGGGAAGATGTCGCTTCGAGCCGGAGCGGGAATTTTCTATGACCGCGCGGCCGGGCAGTTCTTCGGAGACTGTTGCGCCACGCTGCCCGTCCATGCGGTGGTTTCGACCAACCGGTTTGACCCCACGGGGGCCCGACCCAACTTCGGTCTCGGCACGCTCTCCGCTCCTCCTTGGGGTTACCCCGCAATTCCGGGCGTGGTCGCGGGCTTGGATGAGCGCGGCGGACTGCTTGCCGCGCGCGCCGGCCTCGGCCTCTGGGATCCGAACTTGCGGACTCAGTATGCCTCCAACTGGTTCCTTGGTCTCCAGTACGCCGTTTCAACCAACTGGGTGCTGGAAGCCAACTACGTCGGTTCCGTGGGACGAAAGCTTTACCAGGAATTTGACGTGAACCGGATGAACGGCGATTTGCTGGACGTCCAGCAGGTGGGAGTGAACAACCTCGATCAGCCCATCTACGGCGTTCGGCAGAACCGGTTGAACCCGAGCTTCGGCAACATGGGTTACGGCCAGGCTAACGGCAGTTCCGCCTACAACGGCGCCAACGTCAGCGCGCGCCGGCGGTACAGCCGCGGGCTCGACTTCCAGATCGCCTACACGGTGGGACGCGCCATTGACACCGCCAGTTCGTTCGGCCGTGGTCTGGTGTTTCCCGATGTCACCAATCTGAAACTCAATCGGGCGCTGGCCGACTTCGACATTCGCCAGAAGGTCGCGGCCAGCTTCCTCTACGACCTCCCTTCGCCAAATGGAGGGACGGGAGCGCTGGGTAAGGCCTTCGGGGGCTGGCAGCTGGGCGCGGTGATGATTGCCCAAAAAGGGCGGCCGTTCAGCGTCTTCTGCAACCAGCCGTTTGCTCCGGTGTTTGACCTGCCGGAGACAGACCCCAACCGCCAGGTCATCGGCAACAC
>CAZKXX010000129.1:0-8665 GCA_964556705.1 uncultured Acidobacteriota bacterium | reverse complement strand
GTCTGACCCATTGGCGCGCCCCGGCCGGCCGGGGCGGCAACGAGAGGAATGGTAGCACGCGCTTTTCCCGAGCGTCGAGGGATTTCTGGCCACGCGCTTGACGGCGAGTCAAAAGTTGCTTACTGTTGTGGAACGCAGGTGGTCTTCATCCGGGCATGTCGGGAGAGCCCAGCGCCATCGAACAGCGGGATGCGAGCGGCGACGCGTCTCGAACATCACGAGACGGGCGGTAGCCCGTCAGGAGGATGAGATGATTAGAGAACGGCTGTCGAGCATTCTGACGATTCTGGTTTTGGCGGTTTCGCTGGCCGCTTGCCAATCCACGACCAAACAGGCTGAGGCGGAAGCTGAATCCGAGGCCGCCGCTTCCGCGCCCGCCGCGCCGCGAGTCCAGACGGTGACCCTCACCGTTCCGGCCGGCACCGAACTCGAGGTGCGGCTGATGACGCCCCTTGATACGGGCAAGGTGACGGAAGGCGCGACGTTTGAAGGCACGCTCGCCAGCCCGCTGGTCGCCGGCGGGTCGGAAGTTGCTCCGGTAGGGGCGAAGGTTGCCGGCACAGTCACGCACGTGGTGAGTTCGGGACGGCTGAGCAAGCCGGCAGAGCTGTCGCTGCGCGTGGATTCCATTGCCATGGGAGGACAGGCGGTCGCGGTCTCGACCGAACCGCTCGAACTCAAGGGCGAAGGTCACGCGAAACGAAACATCGGCATAATCGGGGGCGGCGCGGGAGCCGGCGCCGTCATCGGCGGGCTGACGGGAGGCAAGAAAGGCGCGGCGATCGGCGGTGCGATTGGCGCGGGCGCCGGGACCGGCGTGGCCGCGGCGACGGGCAAGAAGGAAATCGTTCTCGAAGCCGAGACGAAGCTGCCGTTCAAGTTGAGTGCGCCGGCTTCCGTTTCCGTGAGGAAACCCGCTTAGTCAGGGGCCGACAACAAAGCAAGTCTCGTTCTCAGGGCTCGCGGCTCCGCTGCGGTAACCAACCCGAGCGGAGCCGCCGTCCGGAGACGAGGATGACGAGTGTGGCTTGCGCCCCGGGCGGAATGGCGGCGGGGACTTCATCTTTCAAGTCGAGCGAACCCGCCCGCGAAACCACGCGCACCTCAATCGCTCGGACGTTGGCAGGAACGATGATCGGCCGGGCGATTCGTGCCTGTCCCGCCGAATCCGAACGCGTGCTTCCCGTATAGAGAGTCTGGCCTCCCGCTTCCAGCGTCAGTGTCGCCTCACTCAAATTGTGGACCCAGATGAAGCGCGCGTCGCGCGGCGTGGGCGTCCAGCGCCACGGCCGGTCGCCGGGCAGCGTGCGGATCAGATTGGCCGCTGTCGCCTGGCGGGGACCCTCTCTGCGCGCGCTCGCCGTTCGCTCCGGGCGGGCAGGAGCGGGCGGTTCGACAGGCGCGGCGGCGGGCTGCGGTTCGATTGCGGCCGGTTCAGTTGCCTCCCCCGCGCCGGCATCCGACGGTTGCAGGTGGTCTTCAGCGGTGCTTGACCCCGGTATCTCTTCGACGGCCGGTGCCGGCTCGGTTTGGGCGGTTTCGGCAGGGGGCGGCGGAGTTGTCTGTTGACGCGATTTCCGAATTAAGGCGCCGGCGAGAACCAGCACCAGAATTGCTGCAACCACAGCGGGGGCAGGCCAGGGAAACTTCCGCGACGCGGGGATCGGAACCGCCTCAAGCCGACGTTGCGGCGCGGCTGCCTGAGTCTTCGGCGCGGGCGGAGGAGGAACGATGGGAGGCTTGTGCGCGACGAGCGTGGCTTCGGCGTCGTTCGTCGCCGCGGGCGCTGCCGCAGCGCGCGAGCGCAGCGGACGCCCTTCGCGGAAATCCTCAATGTCGTCAAGGAACTCGCGCGCCGAGCCGTAGCGCTTGCCCCGGTCCTTGGCAAGCATCCGCAGGACCATGTAATCGAGGGCGGCGTTGAGCTGCGGCTTCAAGTGGCTGGGCGGGGGCGGGTCTTCGTTAATGATTTTGAACATCACCGCGACCGTGTCCCCCTGGAAGGGTTTCTGTCCGGTGAGCATCAGGTAGAAGATGATACCGAGTGAGAAGAGATCGCTGCGCCCGTCGAGCGGCAGGCCGCGCACCTGCTCCGGCGACATGTAAGAAGGCGTGCCCATCACGCCGGTGGTGCGCAGCGTACCTTCGCGCGCCAGGATTTTCGCGATGCCGAAGTCCGTAATTTTCACGCGCCCGTCTTCGGTCAGCAGGATGTTCGCGGGCTTCAGGTCGCGATGAATAATCTGCTGCCGGTGCGCGTAGTCGAGGGCCTCGGCAATCTGCCGAACGATCTCGAGCGTTTTCTCCAGATCCACGTCCGGCGACTTGAACAGGAGGCTCTCGAGCGTCTCGCCCGGAACGTATTCCATGACGATGTAGCTCGAGCGCTCGGCGGGGTCTTCGAGCGCGTCGTGGACGGCGACGATGCCGGGGTGAGCAAGCCGGCCGGCGGCGCGCGCCTCACGCATGAAAATCTCCCGGGGGTCGGCGCCACCGGAACTGCCTGAAGATTCAAACGCCAGCGCTTTGATGGCGACGAGCCGGCCGATGGTGGGATCCGAGGCTTTATACACGATGCCCATCGCCCCGCGGCCCAGCTCTTCGAGAACTTCATAGCGTCCGATGTTCTTCATGCTGTCCCGTGTCCTGCAACCGATGGAGTTCAGTCTTCCGCGCGGCCGCTGTCCGTTCCTCCGCGCAAGTCATCCAGTTCTTTTTCCAGGCGCCGCTCGCGCCGGACGAGCGACCAGGCATAAAGAAGAAAGACAGCCCAAACGGAAGCGTAGGCGAGGATGAGGAATTTGTTGCTCATGTCACTCCGCAGCAGGTTGCAGCGCCCGGGCGCGGCGGGCATCGCGCAACTGGCGCGCCAGCGCGGCTACACGCAGCCTTCGCCGCATGAAATAGGAAAAAAGGCAAAGGAACGCGCCCCAGGCCACGAACAGCGTCAGCCGCATCGCCGGCTCGAGCCCCGAACCTTCTTCGCCGCCGATCACGGGCTGGGGGTGCTGCGTTCGCCACCAGCGGATGGACATGTACACGATCGGAACGTCCACAAATCCGATGATGCCCACGACCGCGGCGAGCACGGACGCGCGCGCCGGATTCTCCACGTAACTGCGCACCATCAGGTAGGCGATGAAGAGCAGCCAGAGAACGAACGTCGAAGTGAGCCGCGCATCCCACGTCCACCAGATGCCCCACACGGGTTTGGCCCAGAGCGGCCCGGTGATGAGCACGCACGAGCAGAAGATGAATCCGACCTCGCCCGCCGCGTGGGCGTAGTCATCGGCGCGCGCCGAGCGCTTCCAGAGATACCGGACGCTGCCGAGAAAGACGATGAAATAGGCGAGGAAAGCCGTCCAGGCGGCCGGGACGTGAATGTAGAAGATGCGCTGCACCTCGCCCATCGTCACCTCCTGGGGCGCGTATTCGAAAATCAGGTACAGCGCCACAAAAACCCACAGAAGCGTGGCGATGAGGTGCACCGAGGATGACATGCGTTCGTTGTTCATGAACTTTGTTCGTTGTCCGTCGTTCGCGGCGGGTTGTCAGGCGCCGAAACTTCGATTCGTGTCACCGACTTCCCCTTGCCCGCAGCCAACAACCAGCAACGCCCTACTCTTCCAAAACGTGCTCAAAGAGCAGATACGAAAGCACGACAAAAACGACAGCAAAGATGACCAGCAATCGCACCCCAGCCGCGTACACTTCCAGAGGTTCGCCGCGCAACGCGCCCGTGGTCGAGTTGATGGCGCCGATGAAGACCGGCACGGCAACGGGAAATTGCAGGACGGGCAGCATCACCTCGCGCATTCGCGTGTTCGCCGCCACCGCTCCAAAGATGGTCCCCACGGCCGTGTAGCCGACCGTCCCGAGAAACGCCACCAGCCCGAACGCCTCGAGCACGGGCAGGAAAGAAAAGTTATACCAGAGCGACACGGCGAAGACGATGACCGCTTCGGCCGAAAGCAGGAAAGCGAGATTGGCGAGCATTTTCCCGAGATAAATTGCGCCCGCGTCCACGGGCGCGAGCGCCAGGCCTTCCAGGCAACCGTTCTCCCGCTCGAGCGCAAACGAGCGGTTAAAGCCCAGGATGCCGGCAAACGCGAAGGCCACCCAGAGCAGCCCGGGCAAGAGTCGAAGACTTTCGGCGCGCGCCGGCTCGAAGGCGAAATTGAATAGAAACACGACGAGCACGCCAAAGACGCACATCGAGACCAGCGTCTCGCGGTGACGCCACTCGACCTTCAGGTCCTTCACGAAAATCGCCCAGATGACTTGGAGCGTCTGCATGATTCGTCGTGCCGCGCCCTCTTCCAAGGAGGGAGGGGCCGAGCTAACCACGGTGCGACCTGCTTCCGCCTACTGCCTGCCGCCTTCCGCCCTCTGTATTTTCAGCGCGGCGAGCGGCGCGCCCTGGAGCGGGCCGTCGTAAACGACGCGGCCGTTTTCAAGCGCCATCAGCCTTCGCGCGAGGCTCGCCCCCTGCTCGAAATCGTGCGTGGAAAACACCAGAGTTTTTCCCGACTCGGGGAGCCGCCGCAGCACCGCGCTCAGCGCTTCCGTCGAGGCGGCATCGAGACCCGTGAACGGCTCGTCGAGCAGCAGAAATTGCGGGTCGTGCAGAAAGGCGCGCGCCAGCGCCACGCGCTGCTGAAGCCCGCGGGAAAGCTGCCGGACCGGGTCGCTCGCGCGGTGGCGGATTGAAAACAAGTCGAGAACCTCGGCGATCCGGCGTTCCGCGTCCGGAAGCGCGAAAAGCGTCGCGGCGAGCTTCAGGTTCTCGCGCGCCGTGAGTTCGCCGTAGAGAAACGTCTGATGAGAAACAAACCCCAGGCGGCAACGCGCGCGCGCCGGATCGCGATGCGCGTCTTCGCCCTCAAAGAGAAGCCTGCCTTCGCTGGGGCGGACGAGCGTGGCGAGCGTCCGCAGCAGCGTCGTCTTTCCGGCGCCGTTCGGACCGTAAAGCAGGGCAGCCTCGCCCGGCCGGAAGCTTGCGGTGACTTCCTTCAGCGCCGCCTGGTCGCCGAAAAATTTGGAGACGTGTTCGAGCGTGAGGACGGGTTCAGCGCGGGACGCGTCGAGCGGCATAGGACTCGAGGAGTGCGGGCGACTTCTTGAGCACGGCCACCAGCCGGGCTTTCAGCTCCAGCCGTTCTTTCCAGTAAATCTTCTCGGCGATCTTGCCGGCGGCAAAAAGCTCGTCGAGGTCGGCGAGAGAATTAAACAACGCTTCGGCGCGCGCCTCAAGCTCCTTCTGGGTGGGGCCGGATTTCTTTCCCCCGCCCGCGCTCGGCCATTCCTTGGCCACGCGCACGCCGAGCGCCCAGAGCAGCAGGAGCATGAAGCAGGCGAACAGAGGGACGCCGAGCTGCGTCATGACGCTGGGAACGGTCTGCACGCCCTGCCCGTCCTCACTCCGAGCCGGGAGAGCCTGGCCGCTCACGCTCGCCTCCAGCCGTGTGCCGGGAATGATGTTCGTCGCCTCCCAGCGCTGCACGCGGTTTGCGGGATCGATGCCTCGCGAAACGAAGGCGGCGGATTCAACCGTGAGTGTCGTGGGCAGCACGTGCAACTCGGCGCGCTCAACGGGATAGTCCACGGAACTTTCGAGGGTTGCGCGCGCCCGCGAGTAGGGAAGCTGGTAGGCCACCAGAATCGTATTGGCGCCCGGAAGCAGCGGGTAGCGGACAGCGAACTCGCCGGGACGGAGCCCGGGCTCGGCGGTCTGCGGCAGCGGCATGTTCATCAGTCCGCGCACGGCCACCTGAGGTTCGGTCACGGTCTGCGGAACGCGGAAGCGGAACGTGCCCGAGGGATTCAGGTACGCTCGCGGCGGCTGGGAAGGATTTTCGACGACGTATTCCTGCTGCACGAGCAGGCTGCGGCCTTCCGCGCGCACCAGCAGGTGCAGCGAAGAAACCCGAAGCGCCGGCTCGGTCCGGTCAGAGTCATAAACCGTCAGGTTCACCGTCGCCGAGCCGCTCGAATCGAGCCGCACCGGCGTCGGGTAAATCACGTCCTGAAACGTCGTCTGAAGGAGGTAGAAGGCGCTGGGGTCGAGGCCCGTCGCCGCGAACGCAAAGCGGCCGGCGCCGTCCGTGGTGGCGTCGTCGAGAGGCTGCATGCCCTGACGGAGCGTGAGCAGACGCAACGGCAGCCCGGCGACGGGTTTCCCCGTCGTCCCGTTCATCACGCGGCCTTCCACGCGCCCGCGGGCCTCGAGCGCCGGGACGGCCAGCGCGAGCACAACGCAGGCGGCGGCGTCCACCGCCAGAACCCTTCTCATCCACCCGTCACGAAAGGCGAACAACCGAAGCTGCTCCTTACTTCACCTTTTTCGCCGGAGATTCAATCCGCGCGCCGCACTCGCCGCAGAATTTCACAGGCAGCGGGTTTTCGTTGCCGCACTGCGCGCAGACATACTCTTCCGTGGCCGGCGGTCGGCGTCCGGCGCGCCGCGCGGCCACTTCCTGCTCGATCAACTGGTTGTCGGCGCTGGAAATCTCCAGGTCCTTCGCCAGCGCCATCAACTGCGCGGCCTCACGCGTGTAGTTTTCGCGCAGCGTCTGGTAATCCTTTTCGCCGATCTTGCCCGACTTGTACTCGAAGTCGAGGTCCTCGATGTTTTCATAAATGACCAGCCGACGACGCTGGAGGTCGGCGAGGGGCGTCACGTCCACCGGCAGTCGGCCCTCGCCGGCGCGCTCGCCGGCCAGCAAAGGCGCGGCGATATAAACCGCAAGCGCCGCTGAAACCAGGATGACGATTCCGAGCAACATCGGGAGTCTTTGTTTGTCCTTTGTCCCGGGTCCTTTGTCCTTCGTCTCGCGCATTCGCCGACAGTCGGGGACAACGGACCAAGGCCCCGGGACAAAGGACGTCTTTACTGCGTAACCTTTTTCATTTCTTCTTCGACCGCGGCCAGGACCTTCGGGTCCACGGGCGGCGCGGGCGCGGGCTGGCTCGTGGAAGCCGAGCGGCGCATCCGGCGGACGACCAACACGACAATGACCAGCCCCGCGAGCAGGCCGACCCCGGGCAGAATCCAGGCGACGAGGTTGAATCCTTCCGCCGGCGGCGCGGCCAGAACTTTGACGCCGTAACGTTCCACCAGTCCCGCAATAATCGTCTGCCGGTCCTTGCCGGCGGCGATTTCCCGGGCGATGAGCCCGTTGATTTCGTCGTGGAAGCCGCAGGTCTGGTGCGGGCACTGGTTCAGCACGGAATTGCATCCGCACAGACACACCAGCGACTCACCGACTTCTCGGACGCTTGTCTGCGCGCCTTCGGCGGGAGCCGCCTGCGTCTGCGCCTGAGCGTACGCCGCCACCAGAGCCACTGCCAGCGCGGCCATTCGCGTTCTAGCCCACATGTTCACTCGTCAGCGCTTCCTCGCGCTCACGTCGCAGAGCCTCCAGCTCGCGCTCCACCCTGCTGGGGATGAGCGCCAGCAAGGTTCCGAAGAAAACCACCGCCATTCCCACCCACACCCACATTACCAGCGGATTGACGAACACCTCGACCGTCGCCTTGCCCGTGTCCGGGTCGGGCGGGCCGAGCACAGCGTAGAGGTCTTCCCGCGGCATCGTCTTGATGGCCACCATGCTGGTGGGCTGTTGGGCGGTCTTGTAGAAACGCCGCTCGGGCTTCAGCACGCCGAGGGCGCGCCCGTCCTTCGTGGCCGTGAGTTCCATGCGCTGATAAATGTAGTTCGGATATTCGCCCGAGACGAAGGAGCGCGCGCGCAGAACGTAGTCGCCCACCCGGACCGTATCGCCCTCGCCCATCATCGCCTTTTCTTCCTGCTGGAACGCGAGCCCCGCGAAGCCCACAAACAGCAGCACCATCCCGAGGTGGATGACGTAGCCGCCGTAGCGCCGCGTGTTCTTCATCGTCAGGTTGTACAGGGCCAGCGCGAAATTCTCGCCCGCCGTGCGCATGCGCGTCCGCGCGCCCTTGTAGAATTCCTGCAACGTGCAGGCGGTGACGAAGACGCAGAGAAAGAAGGTCATCCAGGCGTAGAAGTGAAGGACTCCGGCGAGCGCCAGGGCCACGCCCGCCACGACCGAAACCGCCACGGGCACGCGGAAGGCGCGCTTCAAACTCTCCCAGGAGGTCTTCCGCCAGGCGAGCAGCGGGCCGGCGCCCGTCAGGAACAGCAGCAGCAGGCCCATGGGAATCGTGACCTTGTTGAAGTACGGCGCGCCCACCGTCACGGTCACGTCCGTCACCGCCTTCGAAACGATGGGGAAGAGCGTTCCCCACAGAATCGCGAAGATGGCGGCCAGCAGCACCCAGTTGTTGAACAGGAAGCCGCTCTCGCGCGAGACGATGGAATCGAGCTTGTTCTCGCTCTTCAGAAAGTCGAGGCGAAGAAACAGTACGGTCAGAGAAAAGATGAGGATGATGGCGAGAAAAACAGCGAAGAACGGCCCGATGGCCGATTGCGCGAAAGCGTGCACGGAACTGACAATCCCGCTGCGCGTCAGAAACGTTCCGAAGATGCAGAGGAAGAACGTCAGGATTATGAGCGCGACGTTCCACACCTTCAGCATGCCACGCCGTTCCTGGATCATCACCGAATGCAGGAACGCCGTCCCGGAAAGCCAGGGCAGCAGCGAAGCGTTCTCGACCGGGTCCCAGCCCCAATAGCCGCCCC
>CAZKXX010000128.1:0-8688 GCA_964556705.1 uncultured Acidobacteriota bacterium | reverse complement strand
TTCAACCCCAAAGAGTTCGTGGAGTCTTTATTTGAAGGTTGGAAGGAGTTTCTTGAGAGGCTGACGGCAAACAGGAAAGGTTTCCAGCAAGCCTTCACCGAGCATCAGCACCAGCAAAGTCCCCACCGCCCTGCCGTCGTACTCTCCCCACCAAGCGCGATAGGACGCTTCCAACATATGGAGCGAAGAGCATCAGCGACAGCCCTTGGTAGATGTTCGCTGAACATATGGCCAGACCCGCCAAGGCAAGGTTGCGGGCTACGAGGTGGAAGGAAATCTGCTTTGACGCCGTTCCGAAGCAGCCGCACGCGAGTTCGCGCCGACCCCGTAACAGATTAATTGCTATTGCGCCAGCGAAACCCGAGAACAGCAGAGCGGCCGCGAATGCCGGAATCGGCTGGAACGCGTCAGTTAGCAAAGCAATGCCAACAAGAACTTCTGCGGGAGGCAACAACCATGCAAACAGGGGCACGAGCGAGCGCGGAAGGAGGCCAAAAGCGACCAGCAACTTCCTGAACTCTTTGACCGTGGCAATTTTCCCCACGCCAGCAACAAGCAGAACGACACCGGCAAACACCGCACAAATCGCACGTGGGTTGTAAGCGATCAGAAGTTCAATGGACGTCGCCACATTTCCGGTCTCACCTTGCCCTCGAGCTCAAAATTGACCCGAGAACGGTTTTGGTCCTTGACCGCCTAATCCTCCGTTCGCTCACAGCCGAGTGGCAGGCCTCTATAGATAACACCGGACTCGTTTGTGGCCAGTGCGACTTTACAGCCTCGCTCCGTCGGCAAAAGAGAAACGGTATATTGCTTTCCGTTTGCCACCGCAGAAACAGTGATTCCGTAACCTCTCACCGTTCCAGTGCTGCCATCCTGCACTACGATTGATGAGGCGAGGTTTGCACCCTGGAGAAATCGATGCTGCAACAAGTCGGCAAGCGAGGCGTAAGGATGCTTCGCCATCCGAAGGTCCAACTGCGCGGTGTTTATAGTGCGAAGCAGCTGTACCGCCTCGGCCTCCGAAAGAACGTTGGGTGTTTGCACCTCGTCTGCGCCCGCCCAAACGCGCCCGCAGATAAACCCGGTTGCTAAGATTAGCGTTCCGAAGACGGCTCTCATCGCGTTGCACTCCTTTCCGAACGGCATTTGAATTACGCCGGAGCAAGTCCGCTCCGCCAAGAACCCGTAGGTTCAAGACCTAACGCGCGCTAAGAGCAGCATGCGCAGTATTGCCCACCGCAACTCCACCAACATTGACTGCAAGAGCCAAAACAGCACCAAGCACACGGGGGATGTACCGCAATTCACGCAGTAACATTGCCCGCTCTCGCTGCAGTTCCCGGAGCTGCAGCACGTGCAGCTGCCTTGCATTGCTCCAGCTGATTCGTACATCCCCGCGTAAGCCACTCGTCGCACGAAACCCCTGACCCTGGACAGGAGCAGCTTGGTATCCCAAACTTGGATAGGCATCAGGTCAGGGAAAACATCACGCAAGCGAGAATATCTCGCGGGAATTACAAGCGAGGCTAACGATCCCTCATAGATCACGCCACTCTCGTCGCTCGCGAAGACACGCCTCGCTCCTTCCTCTTCCCTGACTGCGGACACCAATGCCAGGAGGTAGGCATCTCGAAGCTCGGACCTGTGGATGGCGAGGGTCCATCCAGGCAGTGTTTGATCGGATTCAAAATCAATGGTCTCATATACCTTCAAATGCCTCGCGCCAATCTTATTCCTATTTTTCTCCAGCCATCCCTGAAACCTCCACACCGTCTCGGAAATGAATAGGTCGGCCTTTGACGCGTATCTTCCTTGCTTCAGCTTGTGGGTCAACTCTAGCGTATTGAGCAAGCGCACAGCATCAAGCGCCATTTCGCGAGTGGCGTACCCTGTCGCGAGACATTCAGTCGCACTGCGGACCAACTCAGGCCCAAACCATGCAAGGGCGGAAAGGCTCTGCAGAATCCTACGGCGAATGCTATCCATTTTCGAACCTCCTCCGCACATTGATCAAGGAATGGCGCGAATAGGCTTGAAAGAGCCGATCCCGAGCACCGGACAAGTCGGGACCACACCACCGAACAATCATTTAACTCCCTCTCGCAGGTTCCAATAAGGAGAACCTGAGGCACCGCCTACCGAGAGTCACCATCATAGGGCCGAGGCACATTGCGAATGCTGGCAGAACAACGGTCGACGCGATGGCACTTAACAGCGAGACCCACGATAGGTGGCGACCTATTTGCAACAACGAATTAAGAGCCCAGAACAAAAGCAAACTGAACCACCAAGTGGGCGGAAGCAACGCCACGGCCATTTGTGCTGGGTGATCCCCACCTAACCGGAATCCCGGAGCGGCAATAAAGATTCCTAAGAGGAACACCACAGCCAACTGCAGAACCGAGAATCTGACCTCGAGCGGCCCCACATAAACGCGAGCGAATGCCGCGGGGCCGTGGAGCCAGTCGTCGAGGGCCCCGAGGGAAATGAAGAAGACAGGCAGCGCGAAGGCAAGGCGGACCCACGGAACACCAGTCGCCGCCATGGCAGAGACGGACTGCCCCCCTCGAGAAGAGAAGGGGTGCGGGTATGCCGGTCCTGTGTCTCGAGCTGCGCACATGCCCGAGACGGCTGCACAGGTTGGAGCCGGTTCAACCCAGAGGAAACTGAAGCACGATCCTAGAATTCCGCCGGCAACCAACGCCAACCAAGGTACAACCAGCTCGGCACAAAGCGTACGAACGCTCGCCAAAAAGCCTAGTGAGCCGTCATAGATGTACGACACCGAAAGCGACGACGCGAAACGGATTGCGGCAATTGAAGCGATGGGGAGCAAGGCAGCAAAAACTTGGTCCCGAGGGCGGCCACCGGCGACACGGCTCACAAGAACCAGCAAGGCCCCAACAACAGCCACCGTGATGAAACTGGCCAGTTGTGTTTGCGAAGGATCCAGCAACCTTCTGAAGGAACAATCGGCCGCAACCAGTAACACAGGCAGGATCACGAGGACAAGAACGGGCAACGCCGCCGGATGTCCCAGCTCCGCCCGCCGAATGTTGCGCCGCACAGCGGACCAATCTTCGACGGAGGCGAGCGCTTTCTCCACGGCTTCGCGTTCCGTCAAGTCGTGCGCAAGTGACTCCTCGTAAAGGTCCTCGAGATGGTGCGCGAGTTCGTGAACAATCTCCTCTTCCCGCGCGGGCTCGAGCCCCAGCGGCCCAAGGCGCAACCGCACGAGTTGCTGCCAGTCAGGCATGGACCGCCTCCAGGATCCGATTGAGCGCGCGAAAATAGGCGCGCCACTCGCGGCGGAGCGCTTCCAGCCGCGCTCGTCCGGCGGCTGTGATTCGATAGCGGCGCCGGCGGCGGCCAGAGTGCGTTTCTTCCCAGGCCGACTTCAGCCAGCCGCGCCGTTCGAGGCGATAGAGCATCGGATAGAGCGAAGCCAGGGTAAACCCCAGCGAGCCGCGCGTCTCGCGCTCGATGCGCCGCGCGATCTCGTAGCCATGCAACGGCCCGTCCGCCAAGACCGAAAGGATGGTCAGTTCGGTGCTTCCGCGTTTGATGCCCGGGGGAACCATCGTTGTGTCCGCCTATATATAGCGTTCCTATAGTCAAAGAGGGCCCCTTTGTCAAGAAAATTTTTCAGAAGCTGTCGGGGGAGACCGTGGCCATGACTCCAGCAGGGCGGGGGTCGGAAGCTCAGATGGGCCCCTTCGTGCGGCCTCGGTGCAAAAGAAAAGGGCACTCCCCCGGCCCTAGTCTACATCCTTCTTGCCTGCGGGAAGTTTTTCCAGCACGACTTTGAGCTCCGTCGTCTCGTTGGGACGCACGCCGGCGGAGACGCGCCGTCCGCGATAGCCGGATTTCGAAACAAGGACGGAGTAACGTCCCGGCAGAAGGCTGAAGCGCGCGTTGCCGGCAATGCCCGTCGTCGAGCGATAGCCGGGGACGGCCACCGTGGCCTCGCGCAGCCGGTTGCCTTCCTGGTCCAACACCTGAACGTCCAGGATGCCGCGGGTGGGCGTGCCCGGAGGCGGCGAAGAAGACGCGGGAGGGTCCTCCTGCGCCCGGGCGGCGCCGAGCGCCACGGCCAGCACGACGAGAAGAACGGCGCAGATTCGTTTTGGCGTCATCTCTGCCTCCCCGGCGGAAACGTTACGCAGCCTTCGCGGCCCGCGCTCGCGGCTGCCCAACCGGATCTATCACCACTGCCCTCGCGGCGCGAGAAACGAGACTTCATCCAGCCGGATGAAGTCGCGAATGACGGGTTCGGGCTGCTCGTCGAGTTCCTGCGGCGGCCCGAAGAACGCGACGCGACCGTCCACGAGGAAAACGATCCGGTCGGCCAGCTTGCGCGCCAGCTTCATGTCGTGCGTCACGACGATCGAAGTGAGCCCCGTCTCGCGCTTGAGTTTCAGAATCAGGTCGCCCACCCTGAGCGCCATGAGCGGGTCCACCATCGTCGTCGGCTCGTCGTAGAGAATCGCTTCCGGGTCGGCGGCGAGCGCGCGGGCGATCGCCACGGCGCGCTTCATGCCCGTCGAGAGGTCGCTCGGCATGCGGTCGCGCATCTCGAGCAGCCCGACGCGCGCCAGCTCGCGGTCCACGAGCGCCTCGATCTCGTCCTCGTCCACTTCCAGCCCGCGCTCCTGGCGCTCGCGCAAAGGGTACGCCACGTTTTCGCCCACGGTGAGCGAATCGAACAGCGCGCCGGATTGGAACACCATCGTCACGCGCCGCCGCACGTCCGTCAGTTCGGCTTCGCTCATCTTCGTCACGTCGCGCCCGGCGACGTAAACTTCACCTTCGTCCGGTTGCAGGAATCCCAGAATGTGTTTGAGCGTCACGCTCTTGCCCACGCCGCTCCGCCCCAGCACCACCACCATTTCCCCGCGGCGCACTTCGAAGCTCACGTCCAGGAGGACCGGCTGGTCGTCGAACGCTTTCGAGACGTGGACGAATTGGATGTAAGGGTCGGCCATGCGTTTCAGCTCATTCGCCCCGGGTAATCGGAAAAGGTTAAAGTGTAAAGGATAGAAGGCGCAGGTCCACGAGCACCCTCCGTTTCAGCCTTCAGACTTCACACCTTGCCCTTTACCCTTCACGCTTCCGCTCTTCGTACGGCCTCCGCGTAATCTTCCGGCGTGTTCATGTTAGCAAACAGTTGGGGGTGAAAGCCCGCCGCGGCAACCTCCGGCCAGCGAAGAACTTCCAGCCGAAGGTTGGCGAGAAAATCGCGGACTTTGTTCTCGCCGTTTTCCAGGCGCACGCGCAGCAGGCGACGCAGCCGGCGACGGTAAACGGCCGCGAGCGGCTGGAGCAGACCCTCGCGCGATTCAGGAACGACGGCGTCGGCGCGGGAAGCGCGCGCGCGCCGCGCGAGATAACGAAGAAATCCCGGCTCCATAAACGGCAGGTCGCAGCTCAGAACCATCGCAAATTCCGTCGGGCAGTGTCCGAGCGCCGTGTAAAGTCCCGCCAGCGGCCCGCGTCCCGGAATTTCGTCCGCGATCACGGGAACCTCGAGGCGCGGCAAATCTCCCGCCGGACCCACCACGGCCACCCGGCGGCACACGCGGCCGACCATCCGCGTCTGCCGCGCCACCATCGATTCGTCGCGAATCACCAGCGCGGCCTTCGAGCGCCCCATGCGGCGGCTGCGCCCTCCGGCGAGTACAAATCCCGAAAATTCCTTCAGCCGTTGTTCCACAAACGATCCGCCAGCTCCTGAAGTCATTCCCGACGGCCCGCCAATCCTCCATCGGCAATCATCAATCATCCATTTTCAATTTCTCTTCCCTTCTTTCGATGCCAAGCAGCCGAAACCCCGGCGGGCCGTCGAACCGCGGACGATAAACGTAAAGCTTCCCGTTGCGCTCGAGCTCGAAGGAGCGGTCCTCTTCCTTCTCCTCGCCCGCGTCCCGCGCGTCGAACACGTGCCCGCCGAGAAACTCGGGATAGACCGACGCCACGCGCTCGCGAAACATTTCGAGCGTCGGTTCGTCGCTTTCCAGGAATTGCGCGGGCTCGATGGCGGCGTAGGCGGAAGCGAAATCGCGCAGGCGCAGCGCAGCGAGAAACCGGTGAAGCGTGAAGTCCTCGTTCACGCCAAATTCGATTTGTTCCGGAACGTACGCCGCGCCGTCCCAGCGGTAAGTCCCGCGCGCCAGAAACCCGCGGACGCTCAGGCGCGGAAAACGAATCGCGCCCGTATCCGCCTTGCCGGTGACCACCAGCTTCGGCGCGCCGCCCGCGGCGTCGTGAACAAATTCCACTTCGCCGAGAACGTATCCCTGGTACGAGCTCTCCGCCGAACGCGAGTCCCAGACGAGTTCGGCCGCGTGGTTGCGGAAACGGAAGACGACCGGATAAGGAATCTCGTCGGCGCCTTCGATCACGGTGACGGCGAAGTCCAGGCCGCCTCCGCCGAGGACCTGTGTCTCGAAAAGCCCGTCGCCTTCCAGCAGGCTCGAAGCGCGCCACGCGGCGCCGTCCCAGGAGAGCAGCAGCAGCGCCCAGGCGGGGAGCGGAGTCTCTTTTCCCGCAGACGCGGATGGCAGCCCGCGCGGCCGCTGGTAGAGCAGCTCGGGAACGCCGTCGCGGTCGAGGTCGGCGAACGAAGTGACGATGCCGCGCCGCTCGGAAGCGGAAGTCAGCTCTTCCTCGAGAACCGCGCCCAGCGCCTGCGCCACGGCGCGCGCTTCCGGCCGGGTGATCGCCGCGAGCGCCGGCCGCGTGGCGGCAAGGGCTTCCTCGCGCACGCGCCGCCGCGCCTCCGCTTCCTGAGCCTGGAAGGCGACGAGGTCCGCGTCGTCATCAATTGGCCGTCGAGGCTGCGGCTCCGCCTGCGCGAAGCCGGAAAGCGCCGTGGCTGCTTGGACGAGGGCCCCCAGCGCGCCCAGAAGGAACCAACGTCGCAGGTTGCGTCTCGACAGACTGCCGCGAGCCATCGTGAAGTTGAGAGCCATGAGAAGGCTCGATTATAGACCACATCGGATGGGGCGAGCGGCCATGTCGCCACCGGCCCCGCCGTCGCGCCATCCGCAGACGGGAACAGGTGTTGCCCGTTAGTCCGTGGGCCGTGGGAAGGGGGTCTGCGGGCCGCCCTGGGGGAAACTGGAAACTCGAAGCTGGAAATTGAATGTTCGTCGCGAAAGCCACTATGTTATTGATTTCAGGATATCTAGTGGCTTTTCGGCCTTCCATTGTCAACCTTACTCCCTGACCAAAAAATCGGCACAAGTTAACCACAATCGAAACGTCTGGGGAGAGGTCCCGGGAGATCCCGTATCGCAGCGCAAGAAAGGCCGGCCTGATCAAGGGAGGCTCAAAAAGTGGGTCCTGGGCGAACAAAGCCCTACTTCCCTCTTGACAATGGGCAGCGTCTCGGGTAAATTAGCACTCTCGCTAAGCGAGTGCTAATCAGTCTGAAGGGTTTTCGCTGGTGTCGTTCATTCAGTTGAAAATCAAGGGTTTGAATCAAATAACCCGCGGCCTTGGAGCGGACCCGTTGGGACCGTCCGAGCGTGGCGGGGGAGAGAAACCGAACGAAAGGAGATAGGCAAGCGATGACTGTCAGACCTCTGCATGACCGCATTCTCATCAAGCGTGTCGAGGAAAAGGAGACCGTCAAAGGCGGGATCATCATCCCCGACACGGCGAAGGAAAAGCCGCAGGAAGGCGAAGTAATCGCCGTCGGCAAGGGGAAGAAGACCGAAGATGGGAAGGTCATTCCTCTGGACGTGAAGGCGGGCGATCGCATCCTGTTCGGCAAGTACTCCGGCACCGAAATCAAGATTGACGACGTGGAGTATCTGATTCTCCGCGAGGACGAGGTGCTGGGGGTGATCGAGTCGGCTAAGGCGGCCGCCGGCAAGAAGTAAGCGGCCGCGGCGGCGGTCCGGGCTGACCGGACCGCAATGGCGCAGCGACGAGTTTTGAGGAAATTCCCCGCTCCGCCCGGCAGGGGATCGGGAGCGGATAAAGATTCGGGAGGAAATCGAGATGGCAAACGCGAAAGTGATCGTACACGGTGAGGAGAGCCGTCAGGCGATCCTCCGCGGCGTCAACAAGCTGGCCGACGCCGTGAAGGTGACGCTGGGCCCCAAGGGGCGCAACGTCGTTCTGGACAAGAAATTCGGCTCGCCCACGATCACCAAGGACGGCGTGACCGTGGCGAAGGAAATCGAACTGAAGGACCCGCTGGAGAACATGGGCGCGCAGATGGTGCGCGAGGTGGCGTCGAAGACTTCGGACGTGGCCGGCGACGGCACGACGACCGCGACGGTGCTGGCCCAGTCCATCTTCCGCGAGGGCGTGAAGACGGTGGCGGCCGGGGCGAACCCCATGGCCATCAAGCGCGGGATCGAGACCGCCGTGCGGACCGTCTGCGGCTACGACGAAACGCAGAAGGACGGCTCGAAGAAGCACGTCAAGGGCGAGCTCGAGAAGCTCTCGAAGAAGGTGGACGAAAGTTCGATGATCGCCCAGGTGGCCTCGGTTTCGGCCAACAACGACTCCACGATCGGCCAGATCATCGCCGAAGCGATGAAGAAGGTGGGCAAGGACGGCGTGATCACCGTCGAGGAATCGAAGACGATGGAGACCACGCTGGAAGTGGTCGAGGGGATGCAGTTTGACCGCGGCTACCTCTCGCCCTACTTCGTCACCGACCCCGAGCGG
>CAZKXX010000127.1:0-8730 GCA_964556705.1 uncultured Acidobacteriota bacterium | reverse complement strand
GCCGATGGTCACTCCGTCCGGCCCGACGATATGACGGGCGAAATAGATGGGCAGCAGCCCCGCGAGGACCGTGGTGGCGTAGGCCGAGTTCGCCCAGTCGTACATACACCAGCCGAAAATCGTTTTCGGGTCGTCCTTGCGGGTAGTGGGAGAGAATCCAGCAGACATTTTGAAAGTTGCCGACCGGTCAATTCGGATCCGGCTGAAGACCGGTGTGGCGGGAGGATAACGGCGGGTGCGCCGGGCCGCAAGTGGTCAGGGCAAAAGACGGGTATTTCGTTTTGCGCCGTCCTGTTGCTTCTGGTAGAATCCCGCGCCCAGAGTCGGTCCGATCGGTTTTCCCGGTTCATTTCCAGAGTCTGGCCGGAACGCAGGCTTAATTCCGAGGAGGAGAGGCCATGGGGTATCTCGACAAGCTGGACTTCGAGAAAAAGCTGGAGTCGAAAAAAGAATATGAAGATTTGCTTGAATCCTACCAGTTCAAACTGCTGAAACTGCAAAGGAAAATCATCGAGAAGGGCATCGCCGTCTGCGTGGCCTACGAAGGAGCGGACGCGTCCGGGAAGGGCGGAAACATCAAACGCCTGACCGAATCCCTGGACCCGCGCGGCTACGAAGTGCATCCCATCGGCGCTCCCGGAGCGGGCGAAAAAAGCCACCACTGGCTGCGGAGGTTCTGGCTGCGGCTTCCGCCCCGCGGACGAATCGGGATCTTTGACCGCACGTGGTACGGCCGCGTGCTGGTCGAGCGCGTCGAGAAATTCGCCAAAAAGGAAGAGTGGAAGCGCGCGTATCGAGAGATCAACGATTTCGAGCGGACGCTGGCGGACGACGGGATGATCCTTATCAAGTTCTGGATCCACATCTCCAAGCAAGAACAGCTTGACCGTTTCAAAAAGCGCGAGAAAGATCCGTGGAAAAACTGGAAGCTCACCGACGAGGACTGGCGCAACCGCGAAAAGTGGGACGATTACATGGAAGCTCTCGAGGACATGTTCGAGAAGACGGATACTGAGCACGCGCCGTGGACGATCATCGAAGGCAACTACAAGTGGTGGGCGCGGATCAAGGCCTTGAAAACAGTGGTGAACCGGATCGAGCAGCGCGTGTGAGGCGGCCGGCGGAAGCGTTTCGACGCTTCTGCTCGCCCTCCCTGTCTGAATATAATCATTCTTCGCGAATCGAACTTCCCATGGCCAAGCGTTGTTGGATCGGCGTGGTGGTGTTTTTGCTCGGGCTGCCGGGCCCGGCTGAGGCCGTGGCGGCGACGACTCTTCGCGCCGGCGCCGCGAGAGCGATCATCACGCCGGATGTCGCTCGCAAGACGGTGTACCTTGCAGGCTTCGGTCACAATCGAGTCGCCACAGGAGTCCACGATGACCTCGATGCGCGCTGCCTGGCGCTCGAAGCCGGTGGCACGATGCTCGCCCTGTGCTCGGTGGATTTGATCGAGCCGGAGCGCAGCGCCCGCGGAAACTTGCCGCGCTTGACAGACCGGCAGGGGTCTTTTAGCATGACCCTCGGACGCGCGTTCGCAGATTCTCCTGAACGGCCGGAGGACCCGGATCCGGCCGGCGCGTGTGCCGATCACCGCGAGATAAAGCTGAGGTCCGCGGCGGGAGATTCCCGAGCGAGGGTGATTCGTGAGGATTGAAGTCCGTTTCCACGAGGAGGTCGCCGTTATTCGCCTGAGCGGAAAGTTCCTGGCCGGAAGCGACGGACCGTTCCTTCGTCAGAAAGTGTCGGACCTCATCGAGGCAGGCACGCGGAAGCTGGTGATCGATTTCGGCGACGTTCCTTACATCGACTCGACGGGCCTGGGATTTCTGGCCGGGACGCGCGCGGCGGCCGAAGATGCCGGAATCACCCTGGCGCTTTCCAGCGTCAACACCCACGTTCGCCGAGTTCTGGACGGCGTACAGCTCTCGCAGTTCTTTCTGATCGTTGAGAACGAAGGCGCGGCGGTCGAGGCCGTCCGCAAAGCGGATTCGGCGTCTGCGCCTCCGAGACCCGCCGCGCGCTCGAGCCGGGCCAAGAAGGCGCCAACGGGACCTGAGGCCTGAGCCGGTCCGAGCGCCTCCAGGGTACGTGATCCCTCCCGGTCATGGCAGACGAGACGACAACGCAGACCTCCCGACGGCGCAGCGACCGCATCCTCGCTCCCATTCGCATCCGCGTGATCGGCAACGACGCCTCGGGCGTGGCGTTCGCCGAGGAGACCGTCACGGTCAGCTTCAACCAGCAGGGGGCGCGCATCAGCCTGACCCATTCGCTCCTGCCTGACGACATCATCCTGATCCTGAACCGCGAGAACGGAATCGAAGAGGAGTTCCGCGTCGTCGGCGTGTTTCAGGAAGTCTTCGGCGACCGCCGAGAGTGGGGAGTGGAAGCGCTCAACCCGGAGAGCCAGGTCTGGGGAATCCAGTTCAGCGTCCCCTCCGAAGGAATTCAACCCAAAGTGCTCATCGAATGCGCGGCGTGCAAGCGCGCGGCGCAGAGCCCGCTCTCTTCCATCGAATATGAAGTGCTGCTCTCCACGGGCCTCATCTCCCGCCATTGCGACCGCTGCGGGGAAACGACACGGTGGAAACCCAGCGAGCAGATCGCGACCGCGGAGGTGATTTCGAGTTCGAAGCCGGCCGCGTTTACGAAAGACACCCGGAAGGTCCGGCGGCTGAAGCTCGTCATGCGCGTGCGCATCCGCAACGCCTGGGGCATCAGCGCCATCGCCCAGACGCGCGACGTTTCCAAAGCCGGCCTCTGCTTTCTCAGCAGCAGCCGCTTCGGCGTCGGGGAAGAAGTGTTCATCACGCTGCCCTTCGCCGACAACCAGGTGCCGGTGGAAACGAAGGGCAGGATCGTGTGGGTTTCGGAAGGCACGTCCGGGCGGTTCCACGGCGTGGCGTACGTCAAGTAGGCGCGGCTCGCGCTACTGGGGATGAATGAGCCCGCGCTTGACCGCGTAGAGGACGATCTCCGCCGTGCGATGCAGCCCCAGCGTCTCCATGACGTGGGCGCGATGCACGGCCACCGTGTTGACGCTGATCTTCAGAAGCTGCGCGATTTCCTTGTTGGATTTCCCCTGCGCCACCAGTTGCAGGACTTCCTTTTCCCGCAGCGTCAGACGCTCGTAGGAATCCTGGCTGGTATCCGCAAACGAACCCGTCTTCAGGCCCTCAATCAGCAGATGGGATATGCCCGGACTCATATAGGCGCCGCCCTCGGCCAGCGCCAGCACGGCGCGCGTCAGGTCCACTTCGATGGCGTTCTTGAGGATGTAGCCTTTGGCCCCCGCCTCGAAAGCCTTCCGCACGTAGGCTTCGTTCGAATACATGCTGAGAATAAGGACCTTGGTCCCGGGGTTGGTCTTCAAAATCTCCGCGGTGGCTTCCAGGCCGCCCAGTTCGGGCATCGAAAGGTCCATGACGATGATGTCAGGCTTGAGCTCGCGGCACTGCTCGATGGCGGAGAGGCCGGTGCTCGCTTCGCCGACCACCACGATGCGCGGGTCGTCTTCGAGGATGCGCCGGAAGCCCTGCCGGACCAGCGTGTGGTCTTCGGCCAGGAAGACCCGGATCTGCTTGGGAGGAGGATTGGATGCCATGGGTCAGCTCACCCTTTCTGCCGCCGGCCGCTTGAGCGGGATGCGAACGCGCACCACCGTGCCCTGGTGCGGGGCCGACGTGATGGTTAGTGTACCGTTCAGGTGCTCGGCGCGCTCGCGCATGCCCATCAGGCCGATGCCTTCGCCCGCGGCGCGGTTCATTTCGCCGTCGAGCCGGAAGCCCGCTCCCTCGTCGCGGATCTCGAGGTCGAGCGCGGCGTGGGATTCCTTCAGCGTCACCCAGGCTTCGCGGGCTTTGGAGTGCCGCGCCACGTTGTTCAGCGCTTCCTGCACGATGCGGTAGAGGTGCACGGCGTCCTCACCCGGGAAGAAACCGTCGAGAAGCTGCCGCTCGAAGTGGACGCGGACACCCGTCTGCTGGGAAAACTGTTCGATGAACCAGGCGAGCGTCTGCTCGAGCCCGAAATCGTCCAGAATCGCCGGCCGGAACATCTGCGAGCTGTCGCGGACGCTGTGCAGCGTCTCTTCCACGATCTTCTTGACGCGCGCCACGTCTTCAACGAAGGGCGAGTCGGGAGGCAGCCCCTTCTGCCCGGCGCGGTTGAGCATCACGCCAATGGCCGTCAGGATCTGCCCGAACTCGTCGTGCAGGTCGCGGGCCACGCGGCGCAGCGTCTCTTCCTGAACTTCGATCAGCTTCCAGGAGAGCTTGCGAAGCTGCTCGGATTGCAGCGTCAGGCGCTCGAGCAGGCGGGCGTTCTTCAGCGGCCCGACGGTGGCTTCGACGAGTTTGGAGGCCAGCTTCAAGTCTTCCTCGCCGAGCGTCTCGCCGCGTTCCAGGCGCAACGCGAACACGCCGACGAGGCTCGCGCCGAGCCGAAGGGGTAGCACCAGATAGTTCGCCTCGGTTCCAATCTCCTTCCCGTCGTCTTCCGCGGAAGCGGGCAGGACGACGGGGAAAGGCGCCGTTTCCTGCGCGGCGCGAGGAGCCTCGCGCAGCGCCTTCTCCAGCCGGTCGAGTTCCGCGTCGCCTTCGCCGAATCCGCTGATGACTTCGGCGTGGAAACGCCCGCTCTCCGGCGAATGGCGCAGGAAGGCCACGCTCTCCGGCCCCAGCGCGCGGCTGAGTTGTTCGCAGGCGTCCTGAAGCACTTTGCGCGTTTCCTGTTCCTGGCTAACCACGTGAATGGCGTCGTAAAGCGCCGCGAGCTGGCGGTTCTGCATCTGGAGTTTTTCCGCCAGGTGCTGGAGTTGCTCGAACGTTTTGCGGTTCGCCTGAAGCGTGTAAAGCCCCGTGCCGAGGGCGACCAGAAAGAGCACGCCGATCACCAGCAGGATGTTCCGCTGCACCTTCAGGTACACCAGGTTGACCTGCTCGCCCGCTTCGGCCTGAGCCTGATCGTTCATCTGGAGGAGCTGGCCGACGAGGCGCGTGACGACCTCGCATTTCTCCTCCATTTGCGAGCGGATCAGGTAGCGTGCCGTCTCCTCGTGTCCCGCGTCGGCGAGGTCGAAGGCCTGGTCGGCGGTTTCCCAGAAATCTTCGAGCACCAAGCGAAGCTGGTGGCGCTTCTCATCGCCGCCCGGCGTGCGCACCGCGTACTCCTCTTCGAGCTGGACAGCCTCTTCCATGTCCCGCCTAAAATCTGAAAACGGCCCTCGCCAGTAATAGATGGGGTAACGGCTTTCCGGCGCCGTCATGTCGCGGAGCGAAACGGCCGCCTGGTAGGCGTTGTTCTGAATCCGCAACAACTGGAGCGAGGCCTTGCGGTTGGCCTGCACGACGTTGTGCTGGAAATCTTCCAGCCATCGGATTTCATAGATAGTATAAAAAGCGAAAACACCGAAGATGGAAAGGGTAATACAGAGGCCGATCCACAGACGAGTGGAAGGGGAGGGAATCGCCTTCAGCAGATCGTGTCCGGGCTGTTCTCGCGCCATAGCTGATACGCCGAGCAAGCTCGGGGCCGTCCAGGCGTGCCCGCGGCTGGAGCCCGCTGGCTGGGACTACGATACCGCAGAGAAGCCTCGACGGCAATGCGAACCGCTTGGGAACGTGGACGGCGAGGAGCTTGGCGCGACGGGTAGCCCTCAAGGTGCCGGCACGCGGAGAAGGCGGAAAAAGGGGAGAGCCAAAAAAGCGCCATCCCGACACCGTCGGGATGGCGCTTGAAAGAGCGACAAAGAAGCAGGGCTAGAACTCGAGTCGCGCGCCAACCTGAATGTTCCGCGGCTGGCTGACGCCTCCGTTCCATATGCCGAAGTCTCCGCTCGAGACGTCCGTTGAGAAAACGTTAAATCCCCATGTGCCTGAGGTCGCGAACGCGTGCCAGTTCCAGACGTTAAAGAACTCGGCCCGGATCTGGAAACGAAGACTCTCGGTGATTCGCGTGTTCTTAATCAGCCCGATGTTCTGGTTGTAGAAGGGGAAGCCGCGCAGGTTGCTGATGCGCGGTCCCTGGCCGTAGTAGCCAAACGACGTGAAGGCCCCTTGAGGCTCGAAGGCGTCCCGGTTGAAGAGGGGCTGGTTGGGATCGAAGTTGCCCTTGTCCTGCGCCCAGGGACTTTGTCCCTCGACGAGCGCCGGAATGCATGCCACCCGGAACTCGCCGGGAACGTTGCAGGTGCCAGAGCGGAAGAAGAAGGGGATCCCCGAGGTGGCCCGGAAGACCGAGCTGACTTCCCAGCCGCTCACAATCTTGTCGAGCACGCCGCTGCCGCTCGCATAACGTTTTCCCTGGCCGAAGGGCAGTTCGTACAGGAAAGCCACGGAGAGGGTATGTGGGACGTCATCCACCGCGAGGGCTTTGTTGCGATGGCGCTCAAAGGGTGAGATGACGCCGTGGGCGCCGCTCCAGATCATGGCCTCGGATTGCGTCTGGTCGGCGCTGCCGATGAGCTTCGCCAGCGTGTAGGACCCCAGGATGAACATGCCCCGCGAGAAGCGCTTCTCCGCCTTGAGCTGGAACGAATGGTAAGACGAATTTCCCGCGTTCTCGTTGATTCCCTGGAGTGAGCTGCAATACTGCGGAAAGGGAAGCAGGGCCTGAGCCACCGAGGCCGAGCACCCCGTCATCTGCTCGACCCAGCCGGCGTAGGGGATGGGAACGTCGCCTCCCTGCGTCGCCATCACCGTCTGTCCAGGAGTGAAGACGAGCCGCAAATCTTCGCCGTAGGTGCTCAACAGGCGGGGATCGAGCGCGTTGAGCGGCGCGATGCGAGTGGGCAGGCGCGTCCCCTTGTTGCCGACGTAGGCGAGGTTGAGCGTGAAGTCGGTGCCGAACTGCCGCTCAATCGAGAGGTTCCACTGTTGAGAATAGGCGCGGCGGTTGGCGTCGAAAGGCTTGTAGTGGAGATCCTGTCCGTTCCGGTACGCGGAATCAATGAACGGCGGAAGCGTGAACTGGCTGATCGGGAAGCCGTCGCTGAACTGGAAGGCCGGGATGATCCCGTCGGGGTGCGGGCTGGAAGCGTTCAGCGACGCGGAAAAACCGTCCGTGGCGACACTGCCTTCCCAGCCCGGATAGAACGCCTGCGTGAAGAAGATCCCGTAGCCGGTGCGGATGACGGTCCTCGTGTCGGGGGAGTAGGCAATTCCCAGGCGCGGTGCGAAACCATTCCACCACGTTTCCTCCGGATGGCGTCGGACGAAGCCTGCCGAGCCGTAGGAAAGCCCCGTAGCCAGCGAATGGGTTCCGGCAAAGGCCAGCCGGCCCGGGAGGTTTCCAGCCGCCGGGTTGGCGCCGTGCGGGTCGAAGAACGAGTGGTGGTCGTAGAGTTCCCGCGCCGGCGTCATGGTGTCCCAACGCAGCCCGTAGTTGATGCTCAACTTGTTGGTGGCCTTCCACGTGTCGCCGAAGTGGGCGATGTAGAAGTCCGAGCGGGGATAGCGGGCGGTGATGGCGCGCGCCGTCACGCTGGCAGAGTCCACGGCCTCCAGCAGGAAGCTGGCGATGGCGTTTCCGCTCGTCTGGTCGGGGACACCCGTGGTGGCATTGCTGAAGTTAAACGTTCCGCCGGAATTCCCGATGTTGCGGATGTTCTGTCCGAGTTTGCGGTACTCGACACCCCACTTGAACGTGTGCCGGCCCTTCACCCAGGTCAGAGTGTTCAGAAAGATGTAGGTCTGCCGGTCCGTCTCGTTGTCCGGCCCGCTGCCATTGGGATGGCCCATGGTGGGGTAGCCGGAGAGCGTGACAACCGGCGGGACCTCGGAGTTCACGACACCCGGCACGCGCGGCAGGGCGTTGGGCGCCAGCAGCCAGTTGATCGAGCCGTAGCCCTCGTTGCGGTTCAGGTAACCGAACGCGAAGTGGTTGAGGACGGTGGGGCTGAACGTGTGGTCCCAGCGGAAGCGGTCCACGAACGAGAACTGAGGGTCCGTGTACGATTCGCTGGCGATTTCAACCGGCAGGAGTGTGTTGAAGTTCGGCCTCGCCCCCTGGTACCAAACCGTGACGTAAAAATGATCTTTATCCCCGTAGTACATGTCGCCGCGAACCAGGAGGTAATTGGTTTTGGCCAGCAGGACGTCGGGGACCGGAGTGGGCGCCAGGTAGTTGTTCAGCGTCCCGTTCTGAGTCCCCGCTGTGTTGGGGTCGGGCATGTACTGCAGCCACTGAAGAGCCAGCGAATTCTGGATGCGGTCCGGACAGATGACGTTCAGGACCCCGTTGCAGGAGATCTGCGGACGCGGCGCATTGGGATTGTTCGGGTCGCCGGGCTCGTAAATCGGGAAGGGCCACTCGGTGAAATCGCCCTGCTTCATCCGCACGGTCGGAACAGTCAGGGTCGGCCGGCTGACGCCGCCCGAGATCCGGTAGGCTTCCAGGTTGGTGTAGAAGAAGGTCCGCCGCTTTCCGGTGTTGAACCAGGGAACGTTCTGGCCTCCCGGAAGCCGGAAGGGGCCGCCGACGTAGGCGCCGAAGTCGTGCTCGATGTTCTTGGGCCGCTGGTCGGCGCCGAACTGCCGCGCGTTCAAGACCGTGTTGCGGTGGTACCAGTACGTTCCCGCATGGTGCTCGTTCGTCCCGGCCTTGCTTTCCACGACGATCTGGGCTGAGAGCGTTGAGCCGTATTCGGGCGCGTAGCTGGAAGTGAGCACCTTCAATTCGCTCACCATGTCCGGCGTCATGGGGAAGTCGGTAAGAATGGAGATCATCCCC
>CAZKXX010000126.1:0-8874 GCA_964556705.1 uncultured Acidobacteriota bacterium | reverse complement strand
GTCTTCCGCGGCTTGAAGAGCGCGCGGTCGAGCGACCACGGGTCGGTGGGCGCCGCGAAGAGGTAAAGAAACACGAACGCATAGAGCGCCGCCAGCTCGCCGCCGTTCAGAATGGGCCAGAAGCCGCGCGGGAAGTGCGCCATGAAGTAGGCGACGGCCATCTCACCGCTCACGATGAACGCCACCGGGCGGCGGAACAGGCCCGCCATCAGTAACAGTCCTCCCGCGAGCTCGAGGAAGCCGCCGACCCAGGCGAGCGAAAGGAACTCGGCCGCGGCGCCCGTGCCGCCCATGCCGCCCAGCAGCCCGAGGACTTTCTGAAAGCCGTGCAGCGAAAAGAGAAACCCGGCCACGATGCGCATCAGCGCCAGGGCGAAAGGTTCGAAGCGCGAAATCAAAGCGTGTATCATGAGACTTGCCTCCCGTCCGGAGCGTTCCCGGGCTGGTTTGCCCGTACCTCTCCTAGATTAGACGGGATAATGCAGGTCGGCAACGTGCGCGGAGGGTTTGACGTTGAATGGGACGGCGGCCGTCGGCAACGGTGACGTTGGATCGGCAACTCGCGGGGAACGGATTATCCAGCCAGAGGCGGCGCTGCCGGCGGCGAGGGCATCCAACCCGCTGGTGGCGGCCGGGCCGGGGCGCGGGCGATCTCGGTGGCAGGGAGTTTCCATGTTGAGAATCATCACCGTAGTGACGTTACTTCTGACTGTCGCCTCGGGCCGCGAGGCCGCGGCGCAATTGACCGGCTTCGAGCGTTCCGGCCGCGGTTCCGTCGAACTGCGTCTGGGCGCGCACTGGAAACAGGGTCTGCGACAGCAGGAACTGGAAGAGACGAAATTTTCCGGCGGCTTCCGCGGAATCTATCACCCGATCGACCGGCCGGGCATCCGCCGCCTGAGCGTTCAGTTTGCCTTCGATTATGTTCCGGTCTCGACGATCGAGTATTTCGACCAGCAGCTCGGCTCGCCGGCGCGTTTCCGCGACGAAATCCTGATTGTCAATCCCACGCTCGGCTTCGACGTCGTGCAGTCGCCGCGCGTGGACCTCGTGGTGCGCTACGGCGGCGCGCTGACGGGCAACCGGACGCGGTTCGAGCTGCCGAATTTCCTCGGCCAGTTTCAGGACGTGTGCCGGTTCCAGGGGTTCGAGGACCTCTGCCCGAGCCGCTGGAACTTTCTCGGCAACGCCGGCGCGGGCGCGCGCTTCTATCCTTCACGCTGGGGAAACTTTTTCTTCGGCGCCGACTTTACCCGTTACGCCTTCAGCCGTAACCAGCTTGTCGGAACGCTCGGCTGGGCGTTCTGAGGGGTGAGCGTCAGGTTCATCCGCATTCCAGAAAGTGCCGGTCCCATTTTCCGAGATTCGCAGCCGCTTCATACGTCGTCTGGAGAAAGTCAAGAAGCGCGTCATCCGGCGACTCGGCCTTGCGAACGGCGTCGTAGGGGACAATGAACTCCCGCAGCTCGCCGCTATAAAACGCTGCGGTGGGCCTGACGGGCGCTTCCGCAAAGTCCGCCGGCTCGGGGTACGCGTAGGAGTAAAACGCCGCGTAAGGAATTGGACCGCCGCCCGGCCAGAAGCCGCAACTGCTGACCTCGTGCGAGTAGGCCTCGTGCGCCACGCGGTCCGGCAGATTGGGGACGCCGCCGGGATGTTTTGGGGCCCGTCGTCCGGAGAAGCGGGTCACCGCGAGGTCGGGAGCCCCCCAGAAAAAGTGGACCGGGCTGCACTTCCCGATGAAGCGCGCCCGAAAGCGCTTGAAGACGCGGTCGGCCTGCACCAGGATTCGCCAGAAACGATTCGCGTACTCTGCATCGTAGGTGCCGTGAGACTCATCCCGGTCCAGGCGAATCCGCTCGGGGATTTCGTTGGCTACGGGGTGGATCTTCACGTGAAGGCCGAGTTTTACCATCGCTTCCGTGAACCGTCGGTAGAAGGCTGCGACGGACTGCGGCACGAGCGGGAGACTTTCGACTCCGCCGTCGCTGGTTTCGATCTTCAGTTCGTGGCGGATGAAGTCGAAATCAATCTGGAAAGTCCGAACGCCATACGGGATCGGCGAAGTGGTGAGCCCTCTCGCGGTCACGTAGAGCGTGACGTGCCAGGAGTGATTCACCCAGGGACTTTGGGCCAGGCGGACCTTGCCGACGATCTGGGTCCACAGGTGCAACGTCGCGCAGGTATCTGCCCAGGTTTCGAGAGGAAGACGCGGCCACACTTCTTCACTCGACTTATCCGGGGGCTTCACGAGAATTCTCCTGTGCCGTGCGGCTGGACTCCATATTCAAGCGGGTCCGATTCAGCGGCCTTTGCCCCCCGGCCGGAGACGAAACCGCACCGGCGGGCAAGGTCACCGTGACATTATATCTGATCGCGTGTTTCCGAGCAGTCAGCAGCTAACTGCGCAGGCTCTGCGCTCCTTGAACCGCAGACATCCGATTGCGATGTCCGCGCCACCGGCGAAGCCAGAAAGCGGTGCGACTCTCCAACAGGCTGCGGCGGACGGAGCCAGTGTCGACGCCGACGCCGGCGATGGGACCTTGTGGCTGACCCGTCAGTAGAAGGAAGTGCGAATACCGTCTTTCAGATCGAAGACCGCCCCGACGGTACCGACGGCGCAGGAATGCCGGCTGAGACCAAGGCGTTGCCGCAACCGGTAGAGACTCTCGATGCCTGTGCAGTGCGCGCCGAGGATTTGCGCAGTTTCAAACTCCTTCAGCCTGTCCGCGGTCCAATCGAGCTGTTCATCTTTGGCGTTGAAGAGGTGAAAGCCGCCCAGCACCGCGTTCGCGGGCGCAGGGCGGATGAACTTTCTCGCGAACTGCAGCGTATTGATGATCCCGGCATGGCCGCAGCCCGCCAACAGAACGAGTCCGCGCGGAGTATTGAAGGCCAGCGAGAGATCCTCGGGAACATCATCTTCAACCCAGCCTTCGTCCTTTGCAACCTCGATGCCCGCAGGGAAGTTCTTCTCGGGATACAAACGCGGCACGGGGCCTGTCACCCACACGCCGGGCATGATTTCTGCGGGCCTGTCGTGTTCGATGAATTTTCCACCCGTGGCTTCAAACTCTTTCTTCACAGCCGTCATGGAATTGTGCATGCGGCCTCGCCGTTCGAGAAAAATACCCTTCCCCACGTGGGCGCGCGAGAGAGCGGCCGGATTGCTGCTGGAGAGATCGCGGCGCAGCGTCATCAGGCCCGTCGTGTGGTCCGCGTGAAAGTGGCTGAGGATGACGTCCTCGACGCCACCCAGGTCAATCTTCAGCTCCCTGGCGTTTTCCAGGACGGTCTGGGGTCGTGCGCCCGTATCGAAAAGAATTCTCTTCCCGTCCGCTTCGACGAGAGCTGCGAAACCCCATTCACCGATGCCATCGTCGGCGAGCATTGTGGACAGGATCGTCACTTTCAGCGACTGTAACTTTGCCGCCGGGTTCGCAGAAGAAGACCGGGAGCCGGACCGGCCCGGAGCGATCCCACCGGCCAGGAAGGTCAGCGTGATGACGGCCAGGGAGAGGGGGAAGGCTCGCGCAGACAATCTCCGCCCATTACCACGCTGTACGCTTCGAGTTTTCATGTCGGGCCTCCGGCATAGATTGCCCGGATTGTACCGCCGAAAGCGGATCGTGAGCGAGCGGAGCGATCAGGGCGCGGGTCGGCGCAGGCCTGGTTTCAGGCTTGAGAGGGTGCGCTCTCCGGCGACAGCACGGCTGCCGAGCGGGTGCGTCGTCGAGCAAACTGACACTGCGCCAGCTTGTAACTCTCTGCGCAAGTCGCCCCTCGTGGGATAGACTGGCGGGCAGACTCCCCAGGAGGCGGGCATGAAAACCTTCCGGCTGCTTCTTCTTGTGTTGCTGCTGGCGCCGGCGTTGCGCGGCCAGGAGCGCTGGTGGATGGACGAACCGATCCGGCTGATTCAGACCAACCTGCGCGAGACCGATTCGACGCTGGACGTCCAGCGGCTGGGGCGGCAACTCTCCGAATTCCGCGCCAACGTGCTGCTGTTCAACCTGGGCGGCATCGTGGCGCAATATCCCACCGGCGTGGAGTTTCACTACGCCAGCCCGCATCTGCCTCCGGGGCGCGACCTGTTCGGGGAGATGCTCGAGGAAGCGCACGCGCGCGGAATCCGCGTCATCGGGAGGTTCGACTTGAGCAAGACGCAGAAAGCGGTTTACGACGCGCGTCCGGAATGGTTTTTCAAGCGCGCCAGCGGCGAGCCGGCCGTTTACAACGGACTCTATTCGGCCTGCATCAACGGCGGGTACTATCGCGAACACGCGAAAAAGATTCTGGCGGAAGCGCTCACGCGGTACGACGTGGACGGCGTGTTCTTCAACATGTTCGGCAACCCGTCGCACGATTACAGCGGAAACCCCATGGGGCCGTGCCACTGCGAGAGCTGCCAGGCGCGCTTCCGCGCCCGCTACGGGCGGCCCGTCCCCGCGACGGCGGACGAGGAATACCGCGAGTTCATGTCCGGATCGGCCCGCGAAGTCGCGGCGATGCTCGCCGAACTCATCCACGCCAGGCGGCCGAAGGCGGCGTTCCTCACCTACATCCAGCAGCACACGGACGGCATCATGTCGGAATCGAACACGGCGGTCGGCCGGCCGCTGCCGCTCTGGCCCTACTCGGCGAGCGACAACGTGAATCGGGCGCGCAATTCCGAGCCGTCGAAGATGGCCTTCAACCTCTGTATGAGTTTCGTGGATTATCCCTGGCGCTTCGCCACGGTGCCGCAGGCGGAAATCCGATTGCGGCTTTACCAAAGCATGGCGCATGGCTCGGGCGTTCTGCTGAATATGCACGGCACGATGGACCAGGAGGACGAGAGCGCGCTGATTGCCGCCAGGCCGGTTTTCGAGTGGCACGCCGGTCATGAGGAGTTGTACGTCGGGCAGGAGAGCGCGGCGCGCGTTCTGCTGCTCGGAGCGCGCCAGGCGAGCTACCGCGGCTTCTTCCGCCTCCTGAGCGAGCAGCACATTCCGTTCGCCGTCTCCGACAACCTGAAGTGGCTGGAAGACGGGCGCGAGTTTGATCTGGTGATCGCTCCGGACGGCGCGCCGGCGGAACTGGAGGACTGGGTCCGTCGCGGCGGGCGGCTGCTCGCCGCGGGAGCGGCGCCGCGCTTCCCGCTGCCCGGCGTGCTCGAGCAGCGCCCGCATACGCAGGGCTACTGGCGCGTGCGCGACCACGCGCTCTTTCCTTCGCTGCGAAACACGCGGGTCATTTTTTTCGACAGCCCGTACGTCGCGCTCGTGAAGACCGGCAAGCCCCTGCTCACGCTGATTCCGCCGGCCATGTTCGGCCCGCCCGAAAAAGTCTGGGTGGACAAGGTGGAAACCGAAGAGCCCGGCCTGCTGCTTGCGGATTTCGGCCGGGGGCGAGTGGCCTACGTTCCGTGGGATGTCGGCGGGCTGTATTATCGCCACAGCTCGGAGGCTCACGCCGGGCTGGTGACGGACCTGATTGACCACCTGCTGCCGCAGGGCAGGCAGTTGAAGACCGATGCGCATCCTCTGGTCGAAATCACGGTGATGCGCCAGCCGCGCCGCAATCGCACACTCGTCCATCTCGTGAACCTCTCGGGCCATTCGCAGACGGGCTATTTTGTGCCGATTTCCATGCGCGATATTCGCCTCGCCCTTTCCGGCGAATTCCGCGGCGCGCGGTCGGTGACGCTGAACCGGAACCTTCCCATCTCGCGCGACGGCGGTTACGCCAGCCTCACAGTTCCGGAACTCGGTGAATACGACGTGCTTGTACTGGAATGATAGTTCCGGCCAATGAGCTACGGGCTGAGCCCTCCTGATTGCAGCCTTTGTCCGTGCAATTATTACATACCGTCTCTGGGTAACCCTGAAGGAACGAAACGTTCTGAAGTCTCGAATTACTCTCCAGCATTCTTCCTCGAAATCTAGCTAAGTCGATTGATTACAATAGATTACAAAGACGCCGCCGCGATTCAGGAGCTTCCGGGAACCCCCTGGAGAACCATTAAAATCGAGACAAGACGCTGGCAAGTGGCGTGCACCCAACTTCCCCAGCCTATGACGATGAGGTGAACTGCATGCTGAACGATTCTCGAATGATCCGTCGGCTCTTGTGGCTGCCTTTGGCAATCTTCCTGATTCTCCCGCAAGGTCTGGTGGCCGGGGAGACTGAGACGCACGTTGTAACGTCGGCCGAGCTTCGGAAGGAAATCGTAACCGCCAGCGAAGCGCGAAAAGCGAACCTCCAACAAGTCCGGAACTTCTTCAATTCCGGGCCCGCGAAGCGCGCGCTCGAATCAGCAGGCGTCGAGCCAAAAAAGATTGAGCGCGCGGCGGCATCGCTCGCTGACGAGGAACTGGCGCGGCTGGCCCAGCGCACGGTACGAGTCGAGCGTGATTTTGCCGCGGGCGCGCTTTCCAACCTGCATCTCACGTACATCGTCATCGCGCTGGCGGCGGCCGTCCTCGTCCTGGTTTTGAAATAGAGGACTCATGTCGCGGGCGTGGGTGCGAGGTCTCGTAATCTTGGTGGGGCTCGCCGGCCTCGGCTTGGCCGCTCAGCCGCCCTCGGTCTGGCTGGACGTGCCCTTCGTGCGTCAGGTCAAGGACGGCTGCGGCGCCGCCAGCGTGGCCATGGTGATGCAGTACTGGCACCGCGAGGGGTATTACATTCCGGCGGACCAGGCCGAGGCGCGAAAAATCCACGCGGAGACTTTCTCCCCGGAGGCCCGGGGCACTCCGGCCAGCCGGCTCGAAGGTTATCTGCGCGAGCACGGCTTCGAGACTCACGCCTTCCGAGGCGAGTGGGACGACCTGCGGCGGCATCTCGAACAGGGGCGGCCGCTGATCGTCTGTCTGAAGCCCGGCGGCGAAGATTCCCGGCACTACGTGGTGGTGGCCGGGCTCGATTCGGAGCGAGGTCTGGTCCTGGCCAACGACCCGGCCCGGCGCAAGCTGTCCAAATTCCGGCGCCGGGCCTTCGAGCAGGAATGGAACGCCGCAGACTCCTGGACGCTCCTGGCTTTGCCCGCGGAGGACCGCTAGCCCTCCGCGCCGCCGCGCCGCTCATTTTTTTGTTGTGGCTTCCTTCCCTGTTCGCCGCCGGCGAGCCGGACACCGTTTCTCTCGCCCGACAGCTTCACGACGAAAAGCGCTGGGAAGAGCTCGCGCGGCTGGCGCGGGAATCGCCCGACGCGCCCGCGGAAGTGGATTATCTCGGCGGGCTGGCGCTGGCGCGGCTGGAGCGCTGGGGGGAAGCGCGGCAGGTCTTCGAGCGCGGGCGGCGAAAAGCTCCTCGCGACAAAAGGTTTTCGATTGAACTGGCCGGTGTGGCCTTCAAGCAGAAGAAACCCTCCGAAGCCAAAAAAGCGCTGCGGCGCGCGCTTTCGCTCGACGCGACAGACGCCTATGCGAACGATTTTCTCGCCACGCTCTACCTGCTCGAAGACAACCTGGAAGCCGCGCTGAAATACTGGAACCGCGCCGGGAAGCCGGAAATCGAAGAGGTTCGAGCCGAGCCGGAACCCGCCGTGGACGCAGTGCTCCTCGACCGGGCGTTCGCGTTCGCGCCCGCCGAAGTCCTGCGTCTCGAAGATTTCCGCCGCACGAAGGCGCGGCTCGATTTGCTCGGCGTATTCCGCCGCTACCGCTTCGACCTCGAGCCCGCGCGGGAAGAGAAGTTCGACGTGGTCTTCCGCTCCGCGGAACGGGCCGAAGGGGACAACCGCCTGGCGGGCACGCTCCTTCCCGCGCTGCGCGGCCTGCCTTACCAGACCGTCTATCTGGACGTCGCGAACCTTGGGCAGAAGGCGAGGAACTTCGAATCGCTGCTGCGCTGGGACGCGCAGAAGCGCCGCGCCTTCGCGGCGTTCTCGGCGCCGCTGGCCGGCGAGGCGGCGTGGCGCTACCGGCTACACGCGGACCTGCGGAATGAAAACTGGGACCTGCGCGAGGCTTTCGCGGGTTCCGGGGCGCCGGTCGGCGCCCTGAACCTGAGGAGGTCGGAAGCCGGAATCGAAATCGAATCGCGCCCGGTCGCCCGCTGGGGATGGTCGAGCGCGGCGCTCGCCTCGCACCGCAGCTTCCGGCACTCGGGCTTCGACGAGCCGTGGGCGAGGGAATTTCTGGCGGGAGGTTTTGGGCTCAAGGCTCGCGCCCGGGTGGATTACGACCTCCTGCGAGTTCCCGAGCATCGCTTTACGACGCGCGCGGCGGCGCGCTGGCAGGCGGGCAAGGTCTTTCGGGAGGGGCGCGGACCGTATTCAACGCTCGAAGGGTCGCTGGCGGCGCGCTGGCTGCCGCGGGCGCGCGGCGACGATTTCGAGACAACCGCCCGCTTCCGCGCCGGCAGGACGTTCGGCCGGGTTCCCTTCGACGAGCTTTTCCAGTTGGGCGTCGAACGCGACAACGAACTCTGGTTACGCGGCCACCGGGGGACACGCGACGGCCGCAAAGGCAGCGCGCCGCTCGGCCGGAATTACCTCCTGGCCGACACGTCCTTCGAGAAGACGCTTTTCGCCGGTCCGGTGGTTTCTCTCGGAGCCGGGCCGTTCCTCGATGTCGGCCGGATTTACGACTCGTCGGACGCGCTGGGCTCGAAGAAGTGGCTGTGGGATACGGGCGCCCAACTGCGTGTGCGAGTGATGGGGTCTTTCGAAGCGGTCTTCATCTACGGCAAGGACCTGCGCTTGGGCCGGAACGTTTTCTACGCCACCGCGATGAGATAGTCCGAAGGCGGCGACCGCCTCGCGCGTTGACCGTTGCATCCCGCCCCGCCTGCGGCGAAAATACCCGGCGACGGGCAACTCGCATGCTGGCCTTTCTCTGCGGAGCGATGGAATACGCGCCGGACGGCGGCCGCGACTGGCGCGAGCGG
>CAZKXX010000125.1:0-8888 GCA_964556705.1 uncultured Acidobacteriota bacterium | reverse complement strand
CAACTCCGCTGCCGGAGAAGTACCGTTCCTGGCCGCGTCCGCTCGCCTATGCCGTCATCGGGATTACGCGGACGCTGTCCACGACGCGCCGCGTCGGGCGCTTCCGGCACCTCGTGCTTTTTCTTCTCGCCTTCATGCTTTACAGCGACGGCATCGAAACCGTAATTCAGATGGCGTCGAGTTACGGCACCGACGAGCTGGGACTTTCACCGACCGCCTTGATGGTGACTCTGCTGGTGATTCAGGCTGTGGCCACGGTGGGCGCGCTCTCTTTCAGCCGCGTTGCTTCAAAGATCGGCGCCAAGCGCGCGGTGATGGCGACGCTTGTCCTCTGGTCGGGCATCGTCATCGGCGCCTATTTTATCCAGACGGCGGCTCAATTCTTCGCTCTGGGCGTATGCGTGGGTTTGGTGCTGGGAGGCTCGCAGGCGCTGAGCCGTTCGTTCTACGGCTCGATGATTCCCCAAGAAGCGAGCGCCGAGTTCTTCGGCTTCTACACCGTGTTCAGCAAGTTTTCGGCCATCTGGGGACCGCTGGTCCTGGCGGTGATCCGTCAATTGGCGGGCACGGCGCGTCTGGCGATTGTTTCGCTCATCGTGTTCTTCGTCGCCGGGCTCATCCTGCTCGCCTTCGTGGACGAATCCAAGGCCCGCGAAGCGCGCGACCAGGGGGCGTTTTGAACGCGTCCCGCGGGATTTCGTTCAGTGTCCCGCCCGCGGCACGAGCACCCAGCGGTTCTTGCGCACGAATTCGCGCACCAGGCTGATGTCCTGAAGGTCGCAGTAGATCAGCCGGCAGACGCCTTCCGGTGTCGCCACCTGCGGCGACATCTTTCCGGCCTGCTCGTAAACGTTTCGCGCATCACGCCGCCGGTTGGTCTGCCAGAGCGCCAGGGCCTGAAGCGTCAGCATCGCCACGGAGTTGGGCTCGGCCAGCAGCGCCTGCGCGGCCGCCGCCAGCGCCGATTCGGGGTCGCGCCGCCGCCACTCGACCAGCGCGTGAAGCCGGTGGCCTTCGGCCGCCTGCGGCTGTCGCGCCATCATCTGTTCGGCTTCCGCAGCGGCGCGGTCCACGTGGCCGCGACGAAGATAGGCAAGGCCCAGCTGCTCGCGCGCCGGCAGGAAGTCCGGCAAAGCGCGCGCCGCGCTTTCAATCAAACTCAGCCCGCGTTCGGCTTCGCGCGTTTCGAGCAACAACAGGCCCAGCCGGTATCGGCTGAGCCAGTCGCTCGGATCGAGCTCAACGCTGCGCTCCAGCGCGGGCCGCGCCTCCGCCGGACGCCCCAGCTCGAGCAGGACTTCAGCCATCGCGGCGTGCGCGGGGGCAAATTCCGGACGCAGCTCCACGGCGCGCCGGTACTGCTCCAGGGCTTCCGGAAAGCGACGCTGAAAACGCAGCAGTTCGCCCTGCTCGAAAACAGACTGGGCGGCGCCGGTGCCGGCGCCTACCTCTTCCGCCGACCGAAATTCCGCGCGCGCCTTTTCCTCCTCGCCCGTCTGGAACATGGCGCGGCCCAGCAGCACCCGCGCCGCGGACTGTTCTTCGCCGCTCGGCGCGAGCCGCACGGCCTCCTCGGCGTGCTTGACGGCCTCCTGCGCCAGCCCCGCCTCGAGACTCATCTGCGCCAGTTCGAAGCGCAACTCGAAGGATTCCGGCCGCAACTCGACGGCGCGACGAAAAGCTTCCAGCGCCATCGCGCGATAGTCGGAGGCAGAAAGCCGCGCTTCCCCGCCCGCGGAAGAAGCAGAACGGCTCAATTCCCACGCCTGCCGGCCGAGTGAGGTCTGAAGAATCGGGTCGTCCGGCGCCAGACGCACGGCCGCTTCGAAGCTGCGCAACGCCGCGCCCGCGCGCCCCTGGCGCGCCAGCGCCATTCCCAGGCCGTGCTGCGCTTCGGCGAATGTGGGGTGCACGGCGAGCGCCGCGCGGAAAGTTTCCTCGGCCTGGGCAGCGTCGCCGGTCGCCAGCATCGAGTAGCCGCGCTCGGTGAGAACAAACGCCTCGTCTTCCGCCGTGCGCTGCTGCGCGAAGCTCGACGCGCAGAAAAAGACGGAGAAAACCGCCGGCACGAGGATTCGCGCGACCTGCCGGCACAAAGTGCGGCCGTTGCGTCCGCGCGATTTATTCCGCCAGCCGGACTTGTTTGGGATCATTGAGAATAATCTCGGCGCGGCCTTCGTAGGTTTGAATGAACCCGCGAATCTCCACCTGGCGGCCGCGCAGGACTCCGAGGTCCCCGAACTTTTCGCGGTCGGAAGCGAAAACCACGCTGAAGAAGGGACAGGTGCGATAGTCGGGACAGAAGTCGAGGAAGGTATGTCCCGCCCGCGAGGTTGCGACGCGCAGGACTCGCCCCGTCACGCAAGCGTCGCGCCCGACGTACTTCCCCGCGTCGCGGAAGTCCACGCAGCCGACGGGTTCTTCCCAAGGCTCGGCGGCCGGCGCAAGCGGGCTGGTTTCCGCCGCCGAACGCGCGCCGCGGCTCACTCCCACGCGGTACGCGACGTAGGCGCTGACCGTCGCGGCAACGAGGACAACAACGACGAACTGCGCGAGCTTGCTCCGCCTCACCTCTCCTCCACGCGCTCAGGAGAAGTATATCAAACCGCATGGAGGCCGTAGCGGACGACCCGCGTCAACGAGGCTTTGTTTTCGCACTTGCGTCCGCGGCCGCATCTGGGCACACTCGTTTCTTTCTGGCGCAGGTGGACCAGGTCTGAGCGCAAGATTCAAGCTGGGAGGGACCGCGATGGCGGCCGAAGAGGAAATCTATTGCCGGAATTGCAGCGAATTGCTTTTTCGCGTGCTGCGCAACGACGACGGCACGACGGTGATGCAGGACCCTGGCGTCGAGCCCGAGAGCGACGGCGTCCAGAAATTCTTTCGATGCTCTACTTGCGGCGGCAAGAACCTGGTCATGCTGATTGAAGATCCGCCCAGCAGCCGCTATTACGAGATCGCGGGCTTCAGCCGCGCGTGAGAACCTCGCAGCGCTTCCGAGTTCCCGCTAAATATTGCGCTTCTTCATCTGCTCCACCAGGTATTCGCAGGTGCGAAGCGTGAAGGCCATGATGGAGAGCGTGGTCGTCTTGTCGGTGCAGAACGGAAAGACGCTGGCGTCGCAGCAGAAAAGGTTCGGGACGTCGTGGCACTGCCCCCAGCGGTTGGTGACAAACTTCTTCGGATCGTTTCCCATCCGGCAGACGCCCGTCTCGTGCAGGCTGAAGCCGGGCGTTTGCGGCACGGCGGCGGGCTCGCCGTAGCGGATGATTTCTCCCGGCTCGCGCGCCCGCACCGACGCCCACGGCTCGCCGCCCGCGCGGCGCAGGATTTCCCCGCAGACCTCCTTCGAGTGCTCCCACATCAGCAGCTCGTTCGGTCCCCATTGGAAATGAATCCGCGCGACGGGGATCCCGAAGATGTCTTTCACCTCCGGGTCAATGTCCACGAAGTTCGCGGGGCTGGGCAGCGACGGCACCTGACAGGTGAAGCTCGCGGGCGTCGGATAGTAGCGCTTGATCTCGCGCTTCAGGTGTGAACCGAAACCTTCCAGGTGCCGCGCGAACCACGGGAAGTCGCCGCAGCCGCCGCCGGGATAAACCGCGTAGCCGCCGATGAAATTCTCTTCGTGCGGGTCGCGCAGGTTCTGCCAGCGCGGCATCCAGGCGATGGTGCTGTTGGAGACGTTGTCGGGAAACGGCGGCGCGCCGCGCAGCCGCATTAGGAATCCGGCCGCCGAAGTGCCGTAAAGGTGGTCGCAGAGGTTTTTCCCCAGCTCGCCGCTCGAGTTGGCGATGCCCGTGGGCCAGTGGCGCGACTTCGAGTTCAGCATGATGCGCGCCGTCTCGACGCACGACGCGGCCAGGACCACGGCGCGGCCGTACACCTCCACTTCCTGCTTCGTCTTGCGGTTCACGTAGGCCACGCCCTTCGCGCGGCTGTTTTCGTCCACGAGGACGTTCTTGGCCACGGCGTTTTCGCGCAGTTCGAGCTTGCCGGTCTTTTCGGCGTCAGGCAGAAAGAAATACGGTGTCGAGAAAAACGAGCCCGTGTCGCACCCGTGCGTGCAGTGTCCGCAAAAGTGGCAGGGCGGATGGTCGTGGTGCGGCACGGTGAGCTGCGCGATGCGGTCCGGCAGGTAGGGGACGCCCATCTTTTCGGCGGCGCTCGCGAGGATATGGTCCAGACAGCGGAACTTCATCGGCGGCAGGTATTCGCCATCGGGATTCCACGGCCGGTTCTGCACCGTGCTCGCCACGCCGATGTGTCGTTCGACGCGACTGTAATAGGGCGCGATTTCTCCGTAGGTGAGGGGCCACTCGGGCACCGTGCCGTCCATGCCCCAGGCGCGGAAGTCCATCTCCGCGAAGCGCGCCGACGAGCGCCCCCAGAAATTCGTCTTCCCGCCCACGGCATGGCAACGCGGCCATTCCCATACCGTTCCCGGCGCCGTCGTGTAGGTGATGCCGTGCTCCCACAGGCCGTCCGTGTATTCGCTTTCGACGGTGTAGTACTGGTCGCGGCGCTTCGGGTCGCCGAACCCGCGGTACTGCATGTCGTATGACTTGCGGTGATTGCGGAAATCCTTCGCGGGATCGAGCCGTCGCCCGGAGTTGAGCGCGCAGACTTCCAGACCCGCTTCGCACAGCGCCTTGATCGCCATGCCCCCGCCAGCCCCGGTACCGACAACAATCGCGTCGTAAATCTTACGGGTCATTTCAAATCCTCAGCGAGCTTGAGATGTTCGCGGTCGTCCACATGCGGACACTCCGGCGACTCGGAATAAAGCTCCAAACAGGGACAGCCCAGCTCTTCCATCCCGATGCGCGTCGTATAGAACCCCATGATGGTGTACTCCCGCATGAGGCGGAAGAATTGCCGGCCTTCCTGCTCGCCGGGGCGGAACTTTTCGCTGTAACCGAGGTGTTCGACAATTTCGGTCTGCTGTAGCTCGGTGAGCTCGCGGAACAAACCGCCGTACAGCCGCTTTGCGTGTGCATCGAGCCAGGCCAGCCCGTAGCGGAAGCGAAACTGAATCTTCGGATCGCTCAACGTCATGAAGTCAATGAACTCGGCCACGCCCGCCTCGCGCGCGCCCGGAGAGCCGTCGCTCGGGATGATGAGTTCGGCGAGTCGCTCGACCGTCGCGTATTCGTGGGGATTGAAGAACTGCGGCGGATAGGCCTCCGCGGGCGGCGCCGTCTGCTGTGACGCGGCCCGCGCGTGGTCGTGCGCGAACACCCAGCGCGAGAAGCCCGGAAATTTTGACGCCGCCGCGGCCAGCGCCATGATGCGCAGCACTTCGCGCCGGTCAATCCCCTGCCCCGCCATGCTTCAATCTCCGCGTGTGATTCGGCCTGCGCCCCGACGCGGGGCATTGTACCGCAAAACCTTTCGGGAAAGTTGCGCCCGAGTCAGCGCATAGCTTTTTCCGCTTCGCGCGACGAGGAGGGAATGCGAAGTTCACCGCAGAGACGCGGAGAACGCAGAGGAAAGATTGTCCGCAGTGCTTTGACGCAGCAATAGGTCGGACCTGAGCGGTAGCGACTTGGCGCTCACCGCTGCCGGTGTCCGAGCCGGTGGGAAATTTCGCGGCTGGTTTCCACGACGAGGCGCGCAATCTCGGGAATGCGTTCGGGCAGCATGCGGTTCGACGGACCGGCGACGCTGAAGGCGGCCACCACGCGTCCGGTGTGGTCGAACAACGGCGCGGCCACGCAGCGAAGTCCTTCGACGATCTCCTCGTTATCCACCGAATAGCCCTGTTCGCGGATGCGCGCGAGTTCCTTGCGCAGTTCCGGCAAGCTGGTCAGCGTGCGCGCCGTGTACCGTTCGAATCCGGGCGAGCGGGCAATCGCGCTCACGAAGTCCTCGCTCTGGTAAGCCAGCAGCGCCTTGCCCACGCCCGAACAGTGCAGCGGAATTTGTCCGCCGAGCGGCGCGTCCAGCGCCACCGGCTGGGGGCTGAGGATCTTTTCGATGGAAACGCCTCGGTCGCCTCTCAGGACGACCAGGTGAATCGTCTCCTGCGTCTTCTGGTTGAGCTCGCGCAGGAGCGGGGCCGCCACGCGCCGGAAGTCCATGCGGTCAAGCACGCGCAGCCCCATGCGCAGAACTCGGAACCCAAGCTGGTAGCCGCCCGTCACCGGGTCCTGCTCGACGAACCCCTGGCGCAGCAGATTCACCATCAGCCGGTGAACCGTCGAAACGTGCAGGTGCACGCGGCGCGAGAGCTCCGTCAGCGTCAGGCTGGCGCGATCGCCTTCGCCCAGGGTCTCAAGGAGCGTCAGCGCCTTGACCAGAGATTTAACCGTGTAAGCCGTTGAGGAAGCAGGTCGCCGCGAACTGGCCCTTTTCATACCGTGAAATCTATTCCACAAAGAGGAAATCGTCAAGGATGGGTTTTTGTCCCGGAGTACCTCCCCTCACCTCAAGGGCCAAATGGCTGGAGTCAAATCATCTCGCGCATTGTTTGATCTCACAGCCATCCACAGCGTTCACAAGCTGAGACCAATGACCAGCGCCGCTGGCCTTCTCCGAGGCGGCCCAACGGCAAGGGTCTCAACGCCGAGGCGCCCGATCCCACTCACGACACCGGGAAGGAGTGGTCGTTGCCCCAGCGAGCGACCCACGTTGCCGAAATAAAGGTGGGGAAGGCCCGAAACACCGCTACTTCTTCTTCCCCGCTGCTTTCTTTGGCTTACGTTTCGTCTTCCCCTGCGGCTTCGCCCGAGGTTTTCTGGCCGAAGAAGGTTTCCTGGCGACCGCCTTTTTCTTCGAAGCGGCTACAGCCTGTGGCGCAGGCGCTTCCGCCTTCGTTGCCGCGGGTTTGGGCTCGGACTTCTTGGGGGCGGGCTTAGGTTTGGGCTTCGGTTCGGGCTTGGGCTCGGGAATGCCGGCAATCGCTCGCGCGGCCTTCAGCAGTTGTGGATGCGTTTTGATTTTTCCGTCGAGCGTATCGAGGAAAAGTTGTTCGATGACCTTCTCAAGTTTGGGTCCCGGCTCGATGCCCAGCGCCTGGATTTCACCGCGCGGAATGCGCGCCCGCACTTGCGGGAACTTGTTGAGGTACGCCTTGAGACGCGTCTGGACCTTGGCCTGCGGAAAGTGCACCAGAAGATAGAGCAGCAGCACACGGGGCTGGTCCTCGAGCAGGAGATAGACCTGGCTGGGCTTTGAGGCCTTGCCGCTGGAAAGCAGGCGCGCGAGCTTTTTCGCGCCCTTTTCGAGCGCCAGAGCGAACCTGGCTTCGCGCGGGTCCTGGATGACTCGCCTGGCCAGTCGTTTTCGCAGTCCGCCGCCGAATTTCTCCGTGAGGCAGAGGAAGTTCAGGAGAAAGGGGTCCGCGCCGGGAAGACTCTGGGCGGCGGCGCGAATTCTGGCGAAACGGTCGTAATTGAGCGGGACCGAAGCCAATTTGCGGTCGAGCCCTTTGAGCAGGCCGCGCTCGCTGAGCGCCTTCAGAACCCGCGCGGGATTTTCCTCGTGGAGGATGGCCTGAATTTCGCGCGCCTGCTGGTCCGCGTCGAGGCGCGTCCAGTAGCCGTATTCGATGGCGTTGGCGAACAGCCCGGCCGTGCGCTCGTCGGGCTTGAATCCCAGGCGCAGGCCGAGGCGCAGCAGGCGGTAGAGGCGCAGCGGGTCTTCGGAAAAGCTGCGAGTATGAAGGACGCGCAACTCCTGACGTTCGATATCCGCGGCGCCGTTGGTGGGATCCAGAAGCAGGCCGCGCGAGTTCGGGTGAAGCGAAACGGCCATGGCGTTGACGCTGAAGTCGCGGCGCTTGAGGTCGTCGAAGATGGGCGCGGGAGAAATCTCCGGCCGGCGGCCGGGCTTGGGATAAAACTCCGAGCGGCACATGGCGAGCTCAGCGCGCACGCCATTGGAAAAAACCAAATCAGCGGATTCCAAGCGGGAATTGTAGCGCGCGTGCGCCAGACGCAGCGCCTCCGGCGCGGCACGGCGCCCGCCGCGCGCCGCCTCAAGCTGCTTCAAGACCTTCTGCGGGCTCCCTTCCAGCGCGAAGTCGAGGTCGCGGATGATCTGCTGGCCGAAGGTGAGGTCGCGGACCGCGCCGCCTACGAGGTACAGGTTCAGCATCTGTCCCGCCGCCAGCCGGCTCAGCGTGTTGACGACCTGCAACTGCTCCGGCGAGAGCCGCGTGTCCATCAGGAAGTTGTAGTCGCTCATAAGAAGTTTGAAGTGTAAAGGATGAAGGAAAAAAGAAGGGGCCGGGTCCGGCAGCACGGCCAGTCTCACACTTCAGCCTTCACACTTCATCCTTTCAGGTCGTCCTCACGCCCGCGGATGATGAGACTGATAGACTTGTTTCAACCGCTCCTTGAGGACGTGGGTATAGACCTGCGTCGTCGAAATATCGCTGTGACCGAGCATCAACTGGATGGAGCGCAGGTCGGCGCCGCGCTCGAGCAGATGCGTGGCGAACGAGTGACGTACGACGTGCGGCGTGAGCGGTGAGCGGATCCCCGCCTCGCGTCCATGCCATCTCAGGATCTTCCAGAAGCCGACTCGCGTCAGCTTTCTCCCGCGCTGATTGACGAAGAGCCAGGGCGCATCGCCGCGCACGAGCTTTGGCCGGCCTTCGCGCAGCCAGGCCTCAACCGCGCGAAGCGCCGACTTCCCCACCGGCACCAACCGCTCCTTGCCGCCCTTGCCCCGGCAGCGCAGGACTCCCAGGTCGGCTTCCAGGTCGCTGGTCGAAATGCTGACCAGCTCGGAAACCCGCAGTCCCGTGGCGTAGAGCAATTCGAACATCGCCCGGTCGCGCAGGCCGGCGGGCACGGAGGCATCCGGCTGAGCGAGCAGCTTTTCCACCTCGTCGGCGCTCAGGTGCCTGGGCAGGCTTCGCCCCGTCGAAGGCGAGTCCA
>CAZKXX010000124.1:4987-9373 GCA_964556705.1 uncultured Acidobacteriota bacterium | reverse complement strand
GAGACACCCTCTTTCTTCTTCCCCCAAATTTCAACAGAAAATCTTACAGACAGGGCAGAATGGCACGCGCGCCGCGGCTACGGCCGCTGTGTCCGCAGCGCGTACGAGCTGAGGACGCGCATATAGTTGGCCCGCACGAACGCCGACGGGTCGGCGACGGCGCGCTGGCTCATGCTCCCCTGCATCTGGCGGATGGACTCGTACTCGTGCTCCTCCATCCAGCGCACCAGTTCCTCGCGGACTCTGGCGAGGTGCGGGATGCCGTTGCGCAGCAGCGCCGAGGTCATCATCGCCACGCGCGCGCCGGCCATCATGGCTTTCAGCGCGTCGAGGCCGGAGTGCACGCCGCCGGTCACGGCCATGTCGGCGCGAATGCGGCCATAGAGAATCGCCACCCAGTGGATTCGTAGCAGAAGTTCGTAGGGAGAACTGAGGATGAGGGTCGGAAAAACTTCCAGGTTTTCGAGGTCGAAGTCGGGCTGGTAGAAGCGGTTGAACATCACCAGCCCGTCCACGCCCGCCTCATCGAGCCGCTGCGCCATGTTGGGCAGCGAGCTGAAGTAGAGCCCCAGCTTGACGGCGACGGGAATGTTGACGCTGGCCTTCACTTTCGCCGCCAGGTCCACGTACCGCTGCTCGACGTCGGCGCCGGTCATTTCGGGGTCCGTGGGAATGTAGAAGATGTTCAACTCGAGCGCGTCCGCGCCCGCCTGCTCGATCTTCTTCGCGTAGTCAATCCAGCCGCCCACCGAAGTCCCGTTCAGGCTGCCGATGACGGGAACGCCGACCGCGGCTTTGGCTTTGCGCACACATTCGAGGTAGCCCTCGGGACCGAGGTTGTAACTCGTCATGTCGGGGAAATAAGTGAGCGACTCGGCGAAGCTTTCGGTGCCGGCGGAGAGGCGCTCGTCGAGCCACGTGCTCTCCAGCGTGATCTGCTCCTCGAAAAGCGAATGAAGCACGATCGCCGCCGCGCCCGCGTCCTCCAGGCGGCGCACGTTGTCGAGGTCTTCGGTGAGCGGAGAGGGAGAGGCGACGAGCGGGTGCGCGAGTTTCAGCCCCAGATAGGTCGTGGAGAGGTCCGCCATCACTTCACCTCCTTGGCCTCAACCGGCACGGTCATGGCGGCCCACTGTTCGTAGAGCCGCCAGCGGCTTTCGACGTCTTCCTGCGCCCGCTCGAGCAGCTTGCGCGCGGTTTCCGGATTGCTGTGCGCCAGCATCGTGTAGCGCGTTTCGTTGTAGATGTACTTTTCGAGCGGCAAGCTCGGCGCGCGCGAATCGAGTTGCAACGGGTTTTTGCCCTGCTTTCTCAGATCGGGATGATAGCGGAAGAGCGGCCAGTAGCCGGACTGCACGGCGGCCTTCTGCTGTTCGAGCCCGTAAACGAGGTCGTAGCCGTGCGCGATGCAGTGCGAGTAAGCGATGATGAGCGAAGGGCCGTTGTACGCCTCGGCTTCGAGAAACGCTTTGACGGTGTGCTGGTCTCCGCCACCCATCGCCACGCGCGCCACGTAGACGGTGCCGTAAGTCATGGCCATCATCGCCAGATCTTTTTTGGCGGTGGGTTTGCCCCCCGCCGCGAATTTGGCCACGGCGCCGCGCGGCGTGGCCTTTGACATCTGCCCGCCGGTGTTCGAATAGACCTCCGTATCCAGCACGAGGATATTGACGTTGTGGCCTGAGGCGAGCACGTGGTCGAGCCCGCCGTAGCCGATGTCATACGCCCAGCCGTCGCCGCCGATGACCCAGACGCTTTTCTTCACCAGCGCGTCCGCCACGGCCAGGAGGTCTCGCGCCTCGAGCGAGTCGAGCCCGCGCAGCTTCTCCTTGAGCGCCGCGACGCGCGCGCGCTGCTCCTGAATGCCGCGTTCGTTCGACTGGTCGGCTTCGAGCAGGCCGCGGGCCAGTTCGCTGCCGAGCGTCGAGGCGAGCCGCCCCACCAGCGCCTCCGCGTAGCGCGCCTGCTGGTCCATTGCCAGCCGCATGCCCAGGCCGAACTCGGCGTTGTCTTCGAACAGCGAATTCGACCACGCCGGACCGCGCCCCTCGGTGTTGAAGGTGTAGGGCGTCGTCGGCAGGTTCCCGCCGTAAATCGAAGAGCAGCCCGTGGCGTTGGCGATGAGCGCGCGGTCGCCGAACAGTTGCGTCATCAGCTTGATGTACGGTGTCTCTCCGCAACCCGCGCAGGCGCCGGAGAATTCAAACAGCGGCTGTGGCAACTGCACGTCCTTCACCTGACCCAGGTTCAACGCCTGCCGGTCCATCTCCGGCAGTCCCAGGAAGAAGTCCCAGTTCGCGCCCTCCGGCTCGCGCAGCGGCGGCTGCGGCTCCATGTTGATGGCCTTGTGCTTCACTTCCGTCTTGCTCTTGGCCGGGCACACCTCGACGCACAACCCGCACCCCGTGCAGTCTTCCGGCGCCACCTGGAGCGTGTAGCGGAGCTCCTTGAATTCCTTCCAGCGCGCCGGGACCGACTTGAACCCTTCCGGCGCGCCTTCGAGCGCCGCGGAGTCGTACACCTTGGCGCGAATCACCGCGTGCGGGCACACCAGCACGCACTTGCCGCACTGGATGCAGAGGTCTTCGTCCCACACGGGAATTTCCAGCGCGATGTTGCGCTTCTCCCACCGCGCCGTGCCGGTGGGGAAGGTGCCGTCCACCGGGAAGGCGCTGGTGGGCAGCAGGTCACCGTCTCCGGAAATGATGCGCGCCGTCACGTGCTGCACGAAATCGGGCGCCTGCGCGGGCACGGGCGGGCGCATGTCGAAGGTGCTGGTCGCGCTGTCCGGGACCTTCACTTCGTGCAGGTGACTGAGCGCCGCGTCCACGGCGGCGAAATTCTTCTTCACCACCGCTTCCCCGCGCTTGCCGTACGTCTTTTCGATGGCGTGCTTGATGGAGGCAATGGCTTCCTCGCGCGGCAGCACGCCCGAGATGGCGAAGAAGCACGTCTGCATGATGGTGTTGATGCGCTGGCCCATGCCGGCTTCCCTGGCCACCTGGTAGGCGTCGATGACGAAGAAGCGCAGCTTCTTGGAGAGGATCTGCTCCTGCGTCGAGCGCGGCAGCCGGTCCCAGACTTCCTCGGGCCCGAAGGGGCTGTTGAGAAGGAACGTCGCGCCGGGCTCCGCCGCCCTGAGCATGTCGAAACGTTCGAGGAAAGAAAACTGGTGGCAGGCGACGAAGTTGGCGCGGGTGATGAGATACGTCGAGCGGATGGGCCGCGGGCCGAAGCGCAGGTGCGAAACGGTAATCGCGCCCGCCTTCTTCGAGTCGTAGACGAAATAGCCCTGCGCGAAGAGGTCGGTCTCCTCGCCGATGATTTTGATGGAATTCTTGTTGGCGCTGACCGTACCGTCGGAGCCGAGGCCGTAGAACAGCGCGCGCACCGTCTGCGGGTCTTCGGTCGAGAACTCGCGGTCGAAGTCGAGGCTCGTGTGCGTAACATCGTCCACGATGCCGACGGTGAAGTGGTTTCGCGGCGCGGGCGCGGCGGCGTTGTCGAACACCGACTTGATCATCGCGGGCGTGAACTCTTTCGAGGAAAGCCCGTAGCGCCCGCCCACCACGCGCGGCATGGACTTGAAGGGCGCCTGGCCGGCCGCCACGGCTTCCGTGAGCGCTGTGATGACATCCACGTAGAGCGGTTCGCCGGCGGCGCCGGGTTCTTTCGTGCGGTCGAGTACGGCGAGCGTCTTGACGCTCGCCGGCAGCGCGCCGACGAAGTGCTCGACCGAAAACGGCCGGTAGAGACGGACCTTCAGCACTCCGACTTTTTCGCCACGCGCGACGAGGTGCTCCACCGTTTCCTGCGCGGCTTCCGCGCCCGAACCCATCAGCACCAGGACGCGCTCGGCGTCCGGGGCGCCGACGTAATCGAAGAGCCGGTAGGCGCGCCCCGTCACGCCAGCGAATTTCGTCATCGCGTTCTCGACGATGGTCGGGCAGGCGAGGTAGTAAGGGTTCACCGTTTCGCGCGCCTGGAAAAAGACGTCGGGATTCTGCGCCGTGCCTCGAATCACCGGACGGTCGGGAGAAAGCGCCCGCGCGCGATGCGCGTGGATGAGCGAGTCGTCCGTCAGCGCGCGCATTTGCTCCAGGGTGAGCTGTTCGACCTTGGCCACTTCGTGCGAAGTGCGGAAACCGTCGAAGAAGTGCAGGAAGGGGACGCGCGCTTCGAGCGTCGCCGCCTGCGCGATGAGCGCCAGGTCCATGGCCTCCTGGACCGAGTTCGAGGCCAACAGCGCGAACCCGGTGGCGCGCGTGGCCATCACGTCGCTGTGGTCGCCGAAGATGGAGAGCGCGTGCGTGGCCAGCGTGCGCGCCGAAACGTGCAGCACCATCGAGGTCAGGTCGCCGGCGATCTTGTACATGTTGGGGATCA
>CAZKXX010000124.1:0-4977 GCA_964556705.1 uncultured Acidobacteriota bacterium | reverse complement strand
GCAGGCCCTGCGAGGCCGTGAAGGTGGTGGAAAGCGCCCCGGCTTGCAGCGCGCCGTGCATGGCGCCCGCCGCGCCCCCCTCGCTCTGCATCTCGATCACGGTAGGCACCGTTCCCCACAGGTTCGGGCGTCCCTCGGACGACCACTGGTCCGCCCACTCGCCCATCGGCGAGGACGGCGTGATGGGGTAGATGGCGATGACCTCGTTCAGATGGTAGGCGGTGTAGGCGGCTGCCTCGTTGCCGTCAATCGTGACTTTCGGTGCGCTCATAGGACTCTCTCCGATTCCTTCGGAAGTCGGGGCGCGGCGTCAGGCGCCGCGAGTCAGGCCGCTTGTGTGTGCTGGGACACACCCCCGCCCAATATTTCAGCACTTCGCATGCCAGTCGGAAGGGGCATATTGTCCCACTCCCTCTGCGATGCGAAAAGTTCAACCCGTGGCGCTAAGAGCATCGCGAATTCAGACCATTCGGCCGTAACCGTTCAGCGTTTCGAGGAGCTTGGTCAAGTCGAATCCGACCTCGCGATACGATTCCGCGAGCGTCCGGTCCCGCTCCTCGTGGGAAAGCGGAAGGAACCGTTCCGCTGGAATGTAGAACGGGTTGTCGCGCACGAGCGTATTCTCGACGACGAGATGGCGATGGACGGCGATGGCGCGCAGTAACTGCTCGGTCGGAATCTTTTCCAGGTCGTACTGGCAGACCGCCACGCTCGGGTAATGTTTGACCTGGAGGTTGAGCGTGGAGTGAAAATCGAAGAACTGTTCGCCGGAGAAACCGGCGGCGGCGGGCCAGGCGCCGTCTTCGAGCCAGCGAACGCCTGGAGCGACGACGCGCTCGGCGTCGAGAAAGATGTCCCGCGCTTCGGCCTCCAGCTCCCGCAGGCTGCACGCGCCCGCGCGCAAACGAAGCGTGCCGGAGCGGGCGTAGGGCTTGGGGTCAACGCCCGCCGCCTTGATCCGCTCGAGCATCTCGCGGTGGTCGGCGGCCGGCGCGAGATAAAAACAGGTGTCGAAGTTGGCCAATCCCTCGGCGAGGAAGGCGGCCGTCTGGAATGACGCCTCGCGGCCGCGGTAGAGGACCGCGACATGCTCGTGCGGCGCGAGCGCGAGGCGGCCGAAAAGGTGGGTGAAGACGGCGGAAGTCAACGTCTGCTCCCCTGCCGCCCGTCGAGTCGCCGCGCCGAAGCCGGCCGGGGGTCAGGTTCCTCGCAGCCGCTCGGCGCGGGCCACGCGTTCGACGGCGATGGTGTAAGCCGCGTCGCGGAGCGTGGTCTTCGAAAGCGCGGCCTTGTCCGCCGTCTCCTGGTAGGCGCGAAGCATGATTTTCTTCATCTCCGCGTCCACGCGGTCTTCGTCCCAGAAAATCTGGGTCAGGTTCTGCGTCCATTCGAAGTAAGAGACGGTGACCCCGCCCGCGTTTCCCAGAATGTCCGGCAGGACGTGGATGCCGCGCCCGCAGAGGATTTCATCGGCCTCGGGCGTCGTGGGCAGGTTGGCGCCCTCGGCGACGAGCTTGGCGCGAACGCGCCCGGCATTCTCTTTCGTGAGGACGCACTCGAGCGCCGCCGGCACCAGGATCTCGCAATCGAGCGTCAGCAGGTCTTCGTTTGAGATGCTTTCGCTGCCGGGGAAATCCTTGACGGTGCGTTTCGTGCGCGCGTAATCGAAGAGGGCGCGCAGGTCCAGCCCCTCGGCCTTGAAGACTCCGCCGAAAACGTCGGAAACGGCGATAATCCGGGCGCCCCCCTCGGCGAAGAATCGCGCCGCGTTCGAACCCACGTTGCCGAACCCCTGCACCGCCACGCGCGCGCCCTTCAGCGGAATGCCCGCGTCCTGCATCAGCGCCTGCGTCGTATAGAACAGCCCCTTGCCGGTGGCCGCCTCGCGGCCCAGCGAGCCACCCAGCTCCACGGGCTTGCCGGTGACGCAGGCGGGTGCGTAGCCGTGGTGCGCGCTGTATTCGTCGAAAATCCAGGCCATTACCTGGGCGTTAGTGTTCATGTCGGGCGCGGGCACATCGCGGTAAGGGCCGAGCAGGAGGTGAATGCGCCGAATATAAGCGCGCGTGAGGCGCTGGAGTTCGGATTCCGAAAGCTCCTTGGTATTGACGTTGATACCGCCCTTGGCGCCGCCAAAGGGGATGTTCACGAGGGCGGTCTTCCAGGTCATGGCGGCGGCGAGAGCGCGCACTTCGTTCAGGTCCGCCATCGGGTGATAGCGGATGCCGCCCTTGGCGGGCCCGCGTACGCCGCTGTGCTGCACCCGATAGCCCACAAAAACGCGCAGCGAGCCATCGTCCATGCGCAGGGGCAGTTCCACGCGCACCTCGCGGAAGGGCATATTGAGCAGCGTCATCAACTCCTCGCCGAGGCCGAGGCGCGCGCCGGCGCGCCGCACGTTGAATTCAACAATTTCGCGCGGGTCTTCCACGGTGGCTCACCCTCCTCCCGAGCCGTGCGACTCGGGAACGTCACACTGGACCAGCGGGAGCGGGCATTATCCGTTCGGGAACAAAGGGGTGTCAAGCAAGGCGCGGGAAAATGAACGGCCCGTTCAGTGGACGGGCTCGGGGACCGAAGGGGCGTGATCAGTGAGCCGCGGGTTCTGCTGCATCCGGTAGAGGTGGTTGAGCGGCACGCGGCCCGGGCCGACGGCGTAGGCTTTGCGAATCGCCTCCGTCACGTAAGCCTTGGCGAGCATGACGGAATCGCGAAGCTGCCGGCCGAGCGCCAAGTTGGCGGCGATGGCCGAGGAGAAGGTGCAGCCCGTGCCGTGCGTGTTGTCCGGCTTGATGCGGTCGCCGACGAACGTCTCGAGGGCCTTGCCGTCGAAGAAAACGTCGATCGCCTTATCGAGATGGCCGCCGGTGACCACCACGGCGCGCGCTCCCATTTCCACCAGCCGCCGCGCGGCCTGCTTCATGCCCTCGATGTTTTCCACTTTGAGGTCCGTCAGCGCCGAGGCCTCGTCCAGATTCGGCGTGACCAAGGCCACGCCTCCGAGCAGTTTCTTCTTCAGAAATTCCAGCCCTTCCGGTTCGAGCAGCGACAGGCCGCTCGAAGAGCGCACGACGGGGTCGAGCACGGCCGGCAGCGCGGAATTCTCCGCCAGGATCTCGGCGATGGCGCGCGCGTTCGAAGCGTTGGCGATCAGGCCGACCTTGATGGCCCGAATCCTCCCGTCTTCGAGCAGGCAATTCACGGATTCCTTCAGCACCGCCGCGTCGAGCGGCTTCACCCGACGGGCGCCTAAGGTGTTCTGGACGGTGAGCGCGGTGATGGCGGCCACTCCGTAGCAGTTGTGCGCGGCGATGGTCTTGAGGTCGGCGGAGATGCCCGCTCCACCCGACGGGTCGAACCCCGCAATCGTCAGCACAACCGGCGGTGCCGGAGGCAGGTTGTTCATCTAAGTCTTGGAAGTCCTCGGCGCATTGGCGCCCTTCCAGCGATTATAAAATTGCCTTCTCCCTTGTCAACAAAGATTTCAGCGAGGTTCACTGTCAAGGCAAGAAGGCCGTCAGCGGGCTCCGCGGCCGGGACTCTCGACCGTGAGGTCGGTCTCCGAATCCACCTCCAGCGTCACCGGTTCCTCGGTCGGCAAGGGGACACCCGGCAGGCCGTCCATCCGGGCCGTCAGGGTCTGAAAACTGCGCGCGCGGGTCTTCAGCACTCGGCCGTCCTCCTCCGCCACCAGCATCTGTCCTTCGCCCCGCCCGGAAATTTCGATGTCGAGCGACATCCCGCGCGCCTGCAACTGGTCCATCGCCTCGGCGTCGCGGAGGCGCGTGAGGACGGGACGCAGCTTGTTCTGGAAGCGGAAGTCGAGGGCGGCGGCGCGAATTCCCTTAAAGCGCTGGCGGCCGACAAACTTGAGCGTGCTTTCACCCTCGACGGAAAAAGGAATTCCCTCCCGGGGCTCGGAAGACTGCCGGCGGGTCCACTCCTCGCCGGGAGCGACCCGGTGGTCCGGGAACGCGGCGTGCCCGCCCATCTGTTCGAGAGAAAGCCGCAGGACCTGCCGCATCGTATCCTGCATGGTCGGGTCAAGTCCTTGGAGGAGTTCTTCGGCGCCCTCCAGGCCCGCCAGGCGGCCGTCGCGGTCGAACCGCGCCGTGATGGAGCGGCCGTTCAGCCGCGCCGCAAAATCCTCCTGCGCCATCTTCAGCGACTCCCGAGCTTCTTCCGGAATCCCCTCCGCGAACCAGGACTCCAGCTCGAAACGCTCGAAGCGCGCCTCTATCTCCGCCGAGCCGTCTTCGGCGACGGACCGCACCGTCAGCGTGGTGCGCTGCCGCGTGCGGAAGGCGTCCGGAAGCGGCGGCAGATATTCCTTCAGCGCGGGCGGGTCCGAACGGACGGTCGAGCGCGTGTGCGATTCAGTGTCGTAAACCATCCGCAGGCCGGGACGATACTTGCGGACCAGCAGGACCTTGTCGTCGCCCGCCCTCGTGATCGAGACGCACCCGGCCACAGCCAGAAGGGCGAGAAACGCGCGGCCGTGCGCGCGGCGGGGCTCAGGCTTTGCGCGCATCGGCTTCGTAACGTTTCAGACATTCGCGGGAGCAGAAGTGCAGCGTCTCTCCATGGCGCGAGAGCCGGTGCGAGACTTCCGTCGAAACGAACATGCCGCAGACCGGGTCGCGCGCCGTCTCGCCCCGGATGGCCCGCCCCGCGGAGCGCCGGGAAGCGCGGACTTTCGCTGCATTCTGCTGCCCGAAGGCGGCGCGCAGCAGGCGGTTCAGGACCCACCCGAGAAAGACGACGAAAATCAGGTTCAGGAGGTAAACGAAGAACCGTCCCATAGAGCCTCAGGGGAGCGGCGGCCTCAGCGGCCGACACCGGCCACCGAAGAAGCGCGCGCCTGGTCGAGCGACTTGCGGATTTCATCCAGCCCGCGATAGCCGGGATTGAGCTTCCGGAGGCGCTCCCAGGCCTTCTCGGCAGCCTCCAGGTCGCGCGTGCCCTCCAGGTGGACAC
>CAZKXX010000123.1:0-9526 GCA_964556705.1 uncultured Acidobacteriota bacterium | reverse complement strand
AGCGAAACGAGTCCCGTTCGAGCGCGATGGTCCGTTCGCCCGCGAACGTGCGGCGAAATCTGCTCCCACGTCAGGATTCCGTCCTCCGCGCGCAGCGTCCGCGCCAGGCAGCCCGAGAACGCCGCCATGGTCGCCATTTCGTAGTTGTAGATGTGAGCGCGCTCCTCGCAAATTACTTCCTGGCCCGCGCGCGTATGCACCTTGATAGCCGCCTGGTTGCCCATCGTGCCCGAGGGAACGAACAGTCCCGCCTCACGGCCGAAGATTTCCGCGGCGCGCTCCTGGAGCCGGTTCACCGTGGGGTCCTCGCGATAAACATCATCTCCGACCTCGGCCTCGGCCATCGCCCGCCGCATGGCAGCCGACGGCCGTGTCACGGTGTCACTGCGAAGGTCAACAATATAATCCGCCATGAATTCATCCTGCGACTTCAGATTCGTTCGAGCTGCGGCAGCGTTCGCTCGTTCCGGACGTTACCCGTGTTCAAAGTGGACTTCGGCTCGACGAGAACAACGTGGACTTCTTCGTCAGCCACGGGCATATGCTCCACGCCGCGCGGGATGATGACAAACTCACCCTCACTAATGTGCAAGTCGCGGTCCCGAAGCTTGATGAGCAGCTTGCCCTTGACAACCAGGAAAAGCTCATCTTCCTGTTCGTGATGGTGCCAGACGAACTCGCCCTGGAGTTTAACCAGCTTGATGCAGGAGTCGTTCACCTCTCCCGCGATTTTCGGGCTCCAATGTTCGCTGAACGAGGAAAACTTTCCCGCCAAATTTACTACGGAGATATCCCGCCGCGACGACTTCTGACTCACGATGCTACCTCCACTTGACCCATCCCAAGCTTCAAACACCGACGAACCGTTCAAAAACCTCGTTCGAAAGAAGGTAAGCCTTTTCCGCGAGGCGCACGCGGTCACCTTCCCTTTCGAGAAGCCCGTCGCGGACAAGCAGCGCGATGACTTCCCCCCATGGTTCAAGGGCCGCGTAGCCCCACCGATTGCTGGCGACTGAGAGGTCAACGCCCTCTCGCTGTCGCAGTCCCAGGAAGAAGAACTCTTCCCGCAATTCTTCACCTGACAGCTCCCTGAGATCAGAAACGACGGACTTTCCAGCTCTGACCTTGCCGATGTAAGCCTCGGGAGAAGTCTCGTTCGACCAGCGCCGTCGCCCGTCGAAAGAATGTGCGCCGGCGCCGAATCCAAGGTAAGGATCGAGCCGCCAGTACTTCAGGTTGTGGCGCGATTCAAACCCGGGCAGGGCGAAATTCGAAATCTCGTACTGAACGTAACCCGCTTCTTGGAGCACGACACGCGCCGTCTCGTACGCTTCGGCCATAAAATCCTCATCCGGCACGGTGTCCGCGTGATAGCGCGAGCCGTGGCGGAGCACTTCCGACCCGAGCCGGCTTTTCTCATCCACTTCGAAGAGATAAATGGACACGTGTCGCGGGCGGAGATGGATGGCTGTTTCCAGCGAGCGAAGCCACGAATCGCATGTTTGGTGTGGCAGGCCTGCAATCAGGTCAAGGCTGATGTTGTCAAACCCCGCCGCCTGCGCGGCGCGCACCATCGTCCAGGTCTCATCGGTGGTGTGCAAGCGACCCACGGCACGGAGTTCCCGATCGTCAAACGACTGCGCGCCCACACTCAGCCGGTTAACGCCAAGGCGACTCGCGGCACGGAGGAACTCGGCGTCAGCCGACCCCGGCGTCACTTCAACCGTGAACTCGGCCTCCGGCGCCCAACAGAAAAGCTGCCTCACTGTTTGAACGAGCCGCTCGAAACATTCAAGCCCGAGGATGGGCGGCGTACCGCCGCCGAAATAGAGAGAGTCCGATGCTTTCGCGAAAAACGGTGAGCTTTCATCCCGCATTTCACCCACGCGTTCGATTTCGCGGACGAGCGCCTCCGCGTAGTCGGCGATCAGCGAACGCCGCGCCACCTGCGAGCTGAAATTGCAGAAGCTGCACTTCGACTCGCAGAAAGGAATCTGGATGTAAAGGCCCGGTCTCGGCATTGGAGGTCAGGAACCCGGAGGATCTAGTCGGCGACGATCTTCACGCGCAGGTCGCGGCGACGCGGGCCGTCGAATTCGCAGAAATAGACGCCCTGCCAGCGCCCCAGCACCAGGCGGCCGTTTTCGATGAACAAGCACTTGGAATTTCCGATGACCGCGGCCTTCAAGTGGGCGTCGCAGTTGCCGTCGTTATGGTAGTAGTCGCGGTCCTGCGGAGCGAGCTGCTTCAGGAACTGGTCGAAATCCTTGGCCAGCGCCGGGTCGTCATTTTCGTTGATCAGGATGGCCGCCGTCGTGTGAGGGACGAAGAGAAAGCAGGTGCCGGATTGCGCGCCAGACTCGGCAACGAGTTTCTGGAGCAGGCCGGTAATGTCTTTGAACTCCACTCGCATGCGGGTTTCAACCTGCAGCGCGTAAGCCCGGGCCCGTGATGTGACAGCTTGCTTGCCCGCTTCCGTGGCCATGGTCACCCCCCCTTTCGTCCAACACCACTCTCAAGGAGAGAAGCTCGGAAAATCCCCCGCGCCGTCTCCCGCCCCGCCGGGCGGCGCCCTGTGCGGTGATTATAGCAAACCCGCGCGTTCCGCCGCCCGCGCGAATCCATCGGAGAGGAAATGTCACTCAATAGACAACCAGCTGATGGTCGGAGGAGAGGGTCTGAATCTGCGCGAGCAGACGGTCGAGCAGGTCATAGCCGGCGCGGCCCAGGAAATACAGGCCGCACACCTGGCGTTCCTGGAGGTCTTTCGCGGGGAAAAGGAAGCGCAGCAAAGTCTGCGCGTGGCGGGCCAGCAGGTCCGAGCGCTGAAGCGCCGAGCGGCTCACCTTCGCGCGCAGGCGCTCGACGTGGTACTTCATCTTCTCTTCCGTGTGTTTCAGCGTATCGAGGAGCGTGGGATCCAAAGTTTCGATGTCTTTCCGCAGCCGTTCGAGCATTGCGGCCAGTTCGCGTTCGCTCTGGTCGAAGCGCTCGGACCAGCCTTCGGCAAAACCGGCCGCGGTGATGCGCAGCGTCAGATGCTGCTCTCCCTGCCAGACGTCCGTCGCCTCGAGCCTGTATTTTTCCAGCAGGCGCTGCACCTTGCGCTCAACGAGCGTAAAGCCTGCCCGCGGAAAGAGCACTGGCTGCGGGCGGCCGAACTCCGGGTAGAGCACCTGCGCCTGACCGAGATAGGCCAGCTCGGACGGCCCGGCCACGTAAGCGAGCGTGGGGAGAATGCTGTCCTGAACGACGGGGCGCAGCAGCACGTTGGCCGAGAATTCGAGTGGCTCGTTTTCCACCCGCGCGATCAGATCTTTCGCGGGAATCTCACCGCCTTCGTCAAGACGAAATCTTCCGTCGCGTTCCACAACCGGGACGCGGTTGCCGCCGTCCGTTCCGAAAACAAGTGTTGCGTCTTCCGAGAGATGAACCTGCGCGTGATATCCGGCCTTCGTCAGACCCCGCGAGCGTTCGAGGAGTTTCCGGCGCAAGACCGCCGCATTTTCCAGCGCGCGGCGATAAATGCCTGCGCCGAGGAGGTGGACTTGGCGATCCAGCGGATCGAGCAGGACCACGCCCCAAGGCTCGAACAGCCGGGCCATCAGTTTGCCGAACGCCTCACCCCAGGTTGCTCCGGGCTGGTAGCTCGCCCGCAGGTCGTCTGTCAAACGGGCGAGCCCGGAAGCTCCGCTCAGGCTGGAAACGATCTGTCCAATCAGTTCTGTCACGCCCGCCGTCAACCTCACGGCGCCCACCGGCGAGCGCGGCGCGGGACGGTCACCGGGCTCCGCGAGGCGCACGAGTTCGTACGCGTCGTTGAGAATGGCGGCCTGCGAGACTTCTTCGAGGTCGTGGTCTTCGGTCGCCAGCCAGAAAACCGGCACCGCGGAAATGCCGTTTTCCGTGAGCTTTTGGGCCAGCTTGACGGTCGTGAGCGCCTTGTAGAGCGTAAACGCCGGCCCCGAGAACAGCCCCGCCTGCTGTCCCGTGACCACGGCGAACGTATCCGGCTCCGCGAGTCGCGCGACGTTCGCCAAGCTTGCCGCGCCCGAGCCGAAAGCGCGATTCTGCCGCTCAAGTATCGCGACCAGTTCACGCCGCTTTTCGGGCGCAAATTGGAACTCCCCGGCCAGGCGCTCGTAAGAAGCGGATTCGAACGGCGAGCCGTTGTAGAAACCCGCCACCCGGTCGTGCTGATAGAGGTAATCGAGAAAGAGCGCGCTCGAGTGAGGGATGCGGTTGTGGGGGATGCAGTGGCAATCCATCTGAAATGATATTGTACCCGCATTTCCGGCCGGCGCTGAAGGCTTTGCGTGTGGGCCGGCAAGCGGTGGGGAGTTAGATGCGGAAGTTCGGAGGACGATTCAGACTTCCAGGCCGTCCCGAGCCTCGCGAAGCGCCGCCGCAATCGCCGCGCGGTCGGCTCGACCCAGCAGCGCGAGGGGCGAGCGCGGCGGCCCCGCCACGAACCCGCGGACTTCATTCGCCGCCTTGATGCCCGCCACGCCGAACGGGCCGCCAATCCGCTGGACCAGCAGGGTCAGTCGTCGTTGCAGGTCGCGCGCCAGGTTCCACTGTCGCCGCAAAGACGCCTCGTAAAGGGCCACGCAGATTTCCGGCGCGAAAGTCGAGGGGCCGAGGACTCCCCCCGCGGCGCCGGCGCGCAGGCCGTCCAGAAAGATGGCCGGCGCGCCGATCAGCACTCGGAAGCCCGGCCGCACCGTTCGAAGAATCTCCTTCACGTACGGTAAGTCGCCCGAACTCTCCTTGAGACCGATGATATTCGGATGCCGTGAAAGTCGCCCGATGGTTTCCGGGCTCATCTTGATTCCGGTAAATTGCGGAATGTTGTACATCACGACGGGCTTTGTGAGCGCATCCGCCAGCGCGCGAAAATGGCGCAACATGGCGGCGCCGTCCATTCGCGCTTTGTAATAGTTCGGCGTCAGCAGCAGAATAACGTCCGCGCCCGCCCGCACAGCCTCACGGCTCAGCCGGAGGGTTTCGCGAGTACTCTCCAGACCCGTGCCGACCATCAGCAAGTTCGGCGGGCGGACGACGTCGCGCGCGATCTCCGTCAGCCGCAGCCGCTCACGCTCGGTCAGGTACGGAGCCTCTCCGGTCGAACCCGCCACGACGATGCCGGCCAACCCCGAGCCGGCGTATCGGCCCAGGTTCTGGCGGAATCCCCGCTTGTCGATTTCGCCGCGCCGGTCGAAAGGAGTGACGACGGGCGAAAGGATTCCGCGAAGTCGGGCACTGGTTGGCTGGCGCTTCTCCATTTGAAATTCGCGGTCTCAGCTGCTCTGGACGGCTTTCGACGCCTGCACGTTGTTCCGCAGCGTCTCGTGCAATTCCTGAAGGCTTGAGACCTGAACTCCCTTCTCGCGCTGCTCGCCGATGCCGTTGACCACCGCCGCGGCGGCGGAAAGCGTGGTGATACAGGTGAGCCCGGCCTGAACGGCCGCGCGGCGGATGGCCTTCTCATCGAACCGCGAAGCGCGGCCAAGCGGCGTGTTGATCAGGAGGTCGATCTTGCCGTCCTTGATGCGATCAACCACGTTCGGGCGCCCTTCATTCACTTTGTACACCCGCTCCGCTTTGATTCCCGCAGCGCGTAGAGTCTCCGCCGTGCCGCGCGTGGCGATGATCTTGAAACCCATCCTCACCAGGTCGCGGGCGAGAGGCACGATCCGGCTCTTGTGCACGTCGCTGACCGAAACAAACACGCGCCCGCTGAGCGGGATGCGGTGTCCCGCCGCCAGTTGCGCCTTGGCGAACGCCAGACCGAAGCTGTCGGCGACGCCCATCACTTCGCCCGTGGATTTCATCTCCGGGCCCAGAATCGTGTCCACCCCGGGAAACTTCAGGAACGGAAACACCGGCGATTTGACGAAGTAAGATTTCACGGGAAGTTCGGGCGGAAGGCCGAAATCGCTCAACTTCTTTCCGGCCATCAGCCGCGCCGCCACCTTAGCCAGCGGCACGCCCGTGGCCTTGCTGACGTAAGGAACGGTCCGCGACGCGCGCGGGTTGACCTCCAGAACAAAGACCTTCCCGCCTTGAATCGCGTATTGGACGTTCATCAGCCCGACCACGTTCAGCGCTCGCGCCAGACGGACGGTGTAATCGCGGAGCGTCGCGCGCAGTTCCTCGTTCAGGCCGACGGAGGGCACAACGCAGGAGCTGTCGCCGGAGTGGATGCCTGCTTCCTCGATGTGCTCCATAATCCCGCCGATCACAACGTCGTGGCCGTCGGCGAGCGCGTCCACGTCCACTTCCGTAGCGTTCTCGAGGAATCGGTCCACGAGAATCGGAAAGGCGCGCTGAAGCTCCTCCGCCTGCCGAACGTATTCCCGCAGTGTCGGTTCGTCGTAGGCGATCACCATCGCGCGCCCGCCGAGCACGTAAGAAGGACGGAGCAGCACGGGATAGCCGATCCGGCCGGCGATCTCAGCCGCCTCTTCCACGTTCATCGCCGCGCCATTCGGCGGCTGTGGAATTCCCAGCTCTTCGAGCAGCTTGCCGAAGTGCTTACGGTCCTCGGCCAGGTCGATGGATTCGGGCGAAGTCCCGAGGATGGGCACGCCCGCGGCCTTCAACTGGCGGGCCAGGTTCAGCGGCGTTTGCCCGCCGAACTGAACGATCACGCCCCAGGGTTTCTCTTCATCCACAATCGCCATCACGTCTTCAAACGTCAGCGGCTCGAAGTAGAGGCGGTCGGAAGTGTCGTAGTCGGTCGAAACGGTCTCGGGATTGCAGTTCACCATGATCGTCTCGAAACCTTCTTCCTTGAGCGAGAAGGCGGCGTGGCAGCAGCAGTAGTCGAACTCAATCCCCTGCCCGATGCGGTTCGGGCCGCTGCCGAGAATGATGATCTTTTTGCGGCCCGTCGGCTCGGCCTCATCTTCGGATTCGTAGCTCGAGTAGAGGTACGGAGTGAACGACTCGAATTCCGCCGCGCAGGTGTCCACGCGTTTGAACACCGGAGTGACGCCGAGTTTCCGGCGGCGTTCGCGCACCGCCTCGCCCATCACACCCCAGAGCTCGGCGAGCTGGAGGTCGGCGAACCCATGTCGCTTCGCCTCACGCAGCACGGGCGCGGGCACGGTCCCAAGCGAAAAGCGCCCGAGTTCCCGCTTCATTTCGACCACCTGGCAGAGCTGGTCGAGAAACCAAGGATCCACGTGCGTGATTTCGTTCAATTGCTCGACACTGTATCCCGCCTCGATAGCGAAGAAGATATCCCACAGGCGGTCCGGGTGCGGAATGGCCAGCCGCTGGTGAAGCTCGCCCGGATCTTCGGGCGGCGCGGGCGTCTTGCGGCCCGTCTCGAGTGACCGGATGCCCTTCATTAACGCTTCCTTGAACGTCCGCCCGATGGCCATCACTTCGCCGACGGACTTCATCTGCGTGCCGAGCGTGTGATCGGCGTCCGGAAATTTTTCGCGCGCCCACTTGGGAATTTTCACGACCACGTAATCAATCGTCGGCTCGAAGCAGGACGGTGTCTTCTTCGTGATGTCATTGGGAATTTCATCCAGCCGGTAGCCGACCGCGAGCCGCGCGGCGATTTTGGCAATCGGGAAGCCCGTCGCCTTCGAAGCCAGCGCCGAACTGCGCGAAACGCGCGGGTTCATTTCGATCACGACCATGCGGCCCGTCTGCGGCTCGACGGCGAACTGGATGTTCGAGCCGCCCGTCTCGACGCCCACGGCGCGGATGACGGCGAACGCCCAGTCGCGCATGCGCTGGTATTCCTTGTCGGTCAGCGTCTGCGCGGGAGCCACGGTGATCGAATCGCCCGTGTGGACTCCCATGGCGTCGAAATTTTCAATCGAGCAGATCACCACGGCGTTGTCCGCGTGGTCGCGCATCACTTCGAGCTCGAATTCCTTCCACCCGAGCACCGACTCTTCGATGAGGACTTCATGCACCGGACTGAGCTGAAGGCCGAAGCGCACCTTCTCCGCGAACTCCTCGCGGTTGTAGGCGATGCCCGAGCCCGTGCCGCCCAGCGTGAACGACGGGCGGATAATCAGCGGGAAGCCCAGCTCCTCGGCCGTCTTCAGCGCCGCCTCGACGTTGTTGACGAGCGAGCTGCGCGGAACGTCGAGTCCGACCTTGCGCATCGCGTCCTTGAACCACAGACGGTCTTCGGCCATCTTGATGGCCGTGAGCGAGGCGCCGATCAGTTGCACGTTGTACTTGTCGAGGATGCCTTTCTCGGCGAGATCGACCGACAGGTTCAGCGCCGTCTGGCCGCCCACGGTCGGAAGCAGCGCGTCCGGCCGCTCGCGCGCGATGACAGCTTCGGCGTAGTCGGCGGTGAGCGGCTCGACGTAAGTCCGGTCCGCCATCTCCGGGTCGGTCATGATCGTCGCCGGGTTCGAGTTGATGAGCACCACCTCGTACCCGTCCGCCTTGAGCGCCTTGCAGGCCTGCGTGCCGGAATAATCGAACTCGCAGGCCTGGCCGATGACGATCGGCCCCGAGCCGACGATCAGAATTTTGTGGATATCGGTGCGCTTGGGCATGTTGGGAATTCTGAATTCTGAATTCTGAATTGCCCTGTCCCGCGTCCGACGCGGGAATCATCACAATTCAGCATCCACAATTCATCATTTCTTCGAAAACTCCTCCATCATCTTCACGAAACGCTCGAACAGGTACGCCGAATCGTGCGGGCCGTCTCCTGGCGGTTCTTCAGCCGTGTCTCGAACATGCGTTCCTGCCCGCCCGGCATTCCGGCCCGGCTATTCACCCGCGCGCTGTGCCCCGTGTACGACGCTCCCGATCCTGATTTCCTCTCCCTCGACACGGTACACGACGACGAAGTGAGTGCCGCCCACCACCAGCTCTCTGGAGCCTTCCCGGCCCGGTCTTCCCAACTGCGGGAAACGAAGCAGCTTTTCGACGGCCACGACCAGCCGAGTCACCATTCGGTCCGCAGCGGCAGGGTCGTCAAGCACGATGTAGTGCCAAATCTCACGAATCTGCCGCCTCGCTTCGGGAGCCCAGGTGATCCTCACAAGTCTGGCTCGTTGTGAGATTTCCCGCAAACACACTTCGGCGGGGGCAACTCATGGTCCGTGCCAAGAGACAGAAGCCAGGCCTTCATCGCCTCGTGATTGATGTAATGGCCGCTATTGATTTCTTTAAATCCCCGACGGATGGACTCGATCTGCCGCTGTTGCTCCTGGACGTAGGACTGGATGGCGTCGGCAACGAGGTAATTGGCGCTTCGCCCCGTGGATTTCGACAGACGGGAAAGCTGGCGTTTCACTTTCGGTGTCAAGCGGATACTGACAGTTTTGGTCCGTGTGTTCGCCATGCACACAATTTAGCACGTCGCACGCATTGGGTCAACGCGCTCCCTCCTTGAACTCCTCCATCATCTTCACAAACTTTGCAAAGAGGTAATCGCTATCGTGCGGGCCGGGAGAGGCTTCGGGATGATATTGCACGCAGAAGACCGGTTCGTGTTTGTGTTCAAATCCTTCTACTGTCTGATCATTTAGAT
>CAZKXX010000122.1:0-9565 GCA_964556705.1 uncultured Acidobacteriota bacterium | reverse complement strand
AGTATGCGATGAGGCTGTCCTGTGACGCTGAGGTGGTGCGCGTCGAGCCCGCGCTGGTCAAACCCGAAGAGCGCGGCCTCGCCGTTCGTGTCTTGTCCTTCGACCCGCCCGAGGTGGCGCTCGGGGGCGAGAATTTCCTCCATTAGCCCCTCCTCACGCTCCGCCCGGCAGGGCTGATTGCGAGCTCCCGACCTCCCGTTCCTGCAAATTTCTTACAGGACACGGGCGACTTGGACCGCTTGCCCCTCGATTCAGATGAGACATCCCCGTCGCACCATTCAGTCCGCATCTTGCGCCGCCCAGTCTTTGCAGCGCGCCATTCGCAGCTTTTTGGCTTGACAAAGATCAAGGTCGTATTTATAGTGGGCATCGCTAGTTGCAAAAGATTTGCAACTAGCTGTAACCGCACCTGGAAGAGAACCCCGGGTGCGGTTTTAATCGGAATATTACATGCAATTGAGTTGCAGTAAGTTCTAGTAAGCCAAGAGTATTTCAAAGAAATGACAACGCAATCTTGTAAATCGGAGTGGCGAAGATTATTCTCAGATGCAAATGATTTGCAACTATTGGCACCGAACCCCTCGCCACTCACACCCCGCTGCACGCCTCGGCCTCGTCCACCGCGGCCGCCAGCTGAATTTGAGGTCTTTATGTCGAACAACAAGTCTCGGTCAGCTTCCGGGCCCGTACTATTCATGGCAGCCCTATTACTTCTCTTCGTGTCTTCGTCGTACGCCGAATCCCCTGCCGCCAAGCTGGAAGGCCGCGTCCTGGATCCCACCGGCGGCGCAGTGCCGGGAGTCATCGTCCGCCTGCACGACCAGGAAGGCAATCTGGTTCGCCGCTCGACCACGGACTTTGCCGGCCACTTCTCTTTCCCGCAGCTTCCTCAGGGCGAATACACCGTCGTCGCGCTTTCCGAGGACTTCGAGCGCGTCTCCGTTGCGCTCAAGGTTTCCGGCAACATCGTCAATCATGACCTGACCTTCGAGCGCGCGCGGACCGTGACCACTTCCATCGAAGTCCTGGGACGCGCCCAGGAGCTCCTTCAGGAGATTCCCGGCTCGGCGTTTCTGATTTCCCGGGCGGAGCTCGAAGAACGCCGCCCGATGGACGCGAACGAGGTCCTGCGCGGCGTGCCGGGTGTCAATCTTCGGGAGGATTCCGGCCCGGTCGGCATGCGGCTGAACGTGGGCTTGCGCGGCCTGAACCCGGACCGCAGCCGCCAGATCCTGGTGCTTGAAGACGGCATTCCCATTTCGCTCGCCCCCTACGGCGAGCCGGAGATGTACTACTCTCCGCCCATCGACCGCATGCGCGGCGTGGAAGTGCTGAAAGGCAGCGGGCAGATTCTCTACGGCCCGCAGACCATCGGCGGCGTGGTGAATTTCCTGACGCCCGACCCGCCCCCTTCGACGCGCGGCTCACTTGACCTTGAAGGCGGCCAGCGCGGCCTGTTCATCGGTCAGGCTTCCGCGGGCGGCAGCACGCGCGACCAGGACGCCGGATGGCTCATCAACTTCCTGCGCAAGCAGGGCGACGGCTTCCGCAAATTCTTCTTCGACATCAACGACCTGCAATCGAAGCTCAGCGTGAAGCCGAGCGAGCAGCACCAACTGGGCTTGAAGCTGGGCGTTTACGACGAGCGCTCGAATTCCACCTACCTGGGCCTGACCACGCCGCAGTTCGAGCGCGACCCGAATGACAACGTCGTTCCGAGCGACCTGCTGAAATTGGAGCGCAAATCGGCCTCGATTTCACACACGATGGTCTTCAACCCCGCCGCCGTCCTGAGCACGAACGTCTTTGCCTACAACACGGTCCGCAACTGGCGCCGGCAGAATTTCGACCGCGAAGACCGCGGGCGCGAATACCTCGCCGTCGAAGGCGACCCGAGCGTTCCGGGCGGCGCCGTCTATCTGCTCGATTCCAACCGCCACCGCAATCGCGCCTTCACGGTCGCCGGCTGGCAGACGCAGTTCGGCCTCGAGCACCGCTCCGCGGGGCTGCGCCAGAAACTCGACGCCGGCGTCCGCTACGTGTACGAGGAAGCCGACGACCAGGAGATTGACGGCTCGCGTTTCGACGCCACTTCGGGTTCGCTGCGCTCCGATGAAGACCGCTTCGGCCGGGCGTTTTCCACCTTCGTTCAGAACCGCATGTTTCTCACCTCGAATGTCATCTTCACGCCCGGCGTGCGCCTGGAACGCTACCGCTACACGCGCCACATCCAGCGCATTCCGGTGGGCGGCGTCCCCACGGACGTGGACCGCCGCGCCGACGATCTGGTCACCAAACTGATTCCCGGCCTCGGCCTGACCGTGAACGTGAACAGCAAGCTGACGTTCTTTACCGGCCTGCACCGCGGCTTCGCTCCGCCGCGCACCAAGGACGCCATCGCCGGCGACGGCGTGCCGCTCGACCTCGACGCCGAGCTGAGCTGGAACTACGAGGTCGGCGCGCGCTTCCGGCCCTCGCGCGCCGTGACCGGCGAAGTCACCTTCTTCCGGCTGGACTTCGAAAATCAGATCATTCCCGCGGCGCAGTCGGGCGGCGCCACCACCACGCTCGTCAACGCCGGCGAGACGCTCCACCAGGGTCTCGAGACCAGCGTGCGTGTGGACTGGGGCGAGCTGACGCAGTCGCCGCTCAGCCTCTACACCGACATCCGCTACACCTATCTCCCCACCGCCAGGTTCACCCGCGACGCGCTCTTCCTCGGCAACCGGCTGCCCTACGCGCCGAAGAATATCTTCGCGTTTCTCGTCGGTTTCCGCGCCCGGCAGGGTTTCGGCGTTCAGCTCGACTCGAATTATGTGGGAGACCAGTTCGGGGACAACAACATGACCGTCGAGCCCACCGCGGACGGGACGATCGGCCTGCTGCCCGGCTACTCGCTCTGGAACCTCACCGCCGACTACACGCACCAGCGCGAGCGGGTCAGCATCACGCCCTACTTCGCGGTCAAAAACCTGGGGAACAATTTCTACATCTCTTCGCGCGCCCCGCAGGGCATCCAGCCGGGACTCTTCCGCCAGATGAACGCCGGCGTGAAGTTTACGTTCTAAAACCTTCGCCTCGTGCGGAGCGGGATTTGAAATCCCGCTCCGCCCCCTCGCTCGGGCCCCTTTCCTCGCCAGGACGGACCCAGGAGTCTCCCTCGCCATTTCGGACCCGTCCGGTCCGGAAGGGGGAGCCTTCCCAGTCATGCCTATTTCAACGCTGAAAGCAGGTCTCTGCGCAATCCTTCTGCTGGCACTTTCCGCAGGAGCGTCGAAGGCCAGTGACGGACCCGAGGAGCCCGACTTTGCGTTCATCACGGGCGGCCCTTACACCCAACGGCAGGGGCAGATTCAGCTCATCGGGTCGCATCTCCGCACCCGGAGGAGTTTGGACTTCGAGGGCACACTGCTGCGACATTCGCAATTCGACACAGCAGTGCGCGTCGAGTGGGGGTTGACGGACCGCTGGGAACTCGACCTCGTGTTTGCCGGCGCGGGCGAGCGACGGGAAGCGGGCTCAACCCTGCTCGGGTCGAACTTCGCCGCCCGCGACGCCGTCTTCGGCGCGCGCTACCGGTTTCTTCAGGAATCGTCGGCGCCGTTCACGCTCACGATGGGCCCGCAGCTCATTCTTCCCACGGGTGATCCGCCATTCGGCAGGGGCTCGAACCGTCTGGGCCTCGCCTGGGACGTCGCCGCGGCGAAAGACTGGGGCGGGCCGGTGTTCCTGTTCGCCTCGGCGAATTACGGTCTGATTCCTTCGGTGCGGGACGCGGCGGTCCTCGACTCGCGCTCGTTGAATCTCCACAACCTCTTCGGCGCATTCGCTGTGGGTCTGCGACCACTTGAAAAACGACATGGCTCCTCGCGCCACGACGTGCACGCTTTCCTGGAATTCGGAGTGGGACGGGAGGAGTCGCTCGAGCGCGCCAAGGCCCGCGCCCTCAAAGCTCGCGAAGTAACGGCGCTTTTCGCTCCGGGAATCCGCTACGGCCTGCTGACGCGGAAAGGCAAACTGTTCGAAATCGGCGTCGCCCTTCCACTGGGCTTGAACGATGCGACTCCCCGACGGGGAATCCTTTTTCAGGTCCAGTTCGAGCAGACGCTGCTCGGCCGCGGCGAATGACTCAGCGCCGGACAGCCGCCGCAGGCCGAGGCGGGTCAGCCGCCGACGTGATGGACTTCTCCGGGCCTGACCTCGGCGAGCACGCTCCGAAGTTCACGGACGAGTGGCAGAAGAAACTCTAGCTTGTTTCGGCGCGCCACAAGGACGACGACTGCAATTTCAAAATGCGAGAGATCAAGTTGGGAAGGCAATCGCTGGTCCGTAGTGACCAGCACGTCGAAATTGCGCGAAGCCACCGCAAGGAGGTCCCCATTCTTGAACGAGGCCCATCCCATCTCGGGAGCGGTTCGAACTTCGTGTTCGGATAACTGCCTGCGAAACCGGCGGGGGACGCACTCATCGAGAAGGATTCGCATGCGCGAGCACCGATTCCTTAGCCAGCTCCAGCACCGCGACAGCGTGCTCGCGGCTCACCGTCGGAAAGTCTTCGAGGAAATGGTCGAGCGTATCTCCTTCCTCGAGGTAGTCAATGAGCGTTTGGACGGGAACCCGCGTGCCCGTAAAGACCACGGCCCCGCTCATCACCTCGTCCGAACGCGTCACCAGGGGTTTCGGAAGAGTCATCGCAGGCCTCAGTGTACCGTAATTGTATTCCGCGCGCCACGCTCCCCGGGCCCGGCCGCGCCTCACCGGCCCCGCGGCGCAGGGGGGATGGGCGCGTCTCCGATCCAGTAGCGCGGGCCGGGGCCGCGGCGGGCCGCGCGGTCCCCAGGGTTCGAGAGCCGGCAGCGATCGAGCGAAAGGCATCCGCACCCGATGCATTCGGTCAGTCCCGCGCGCAAGCGTTCCAGTTCCGCGATGCGTTCGTTAATCCGGCGCGTCCAGCTCCCCGAAAGCTTCGCCCAGTCCTGGCGCTCCGGGACACGGTTTGAAGGAAGCTTCGCAAGCTCTGCCGCGATCTCCTCGAGCGAGAGTCCCACCTTCTGCGCGAAGACAATGAAAGCCACGCGGCGGATGACCGCCCGCGGGTAGCGCCGATGCCCGGCGCGATTGCGCTCCGAGCGGATCAAGCCCCGCTCCTCATAGAACCGCAGCGCCGAGGTTGCGACCCCGCTGCGCTCCGCAACTTCCCCAATCGTAAGGACTTCTTTCATTCAACAAGACTAGCGAATTTTTCGCTTGACTTCAAGTGCACTTGAAGTCGGAGGCTGGAGACGTATCGAACGCCGGACATCAGGAAAGGAGAAACCATGAGCAACGAACCGACCGCAACGCTGACGGGCCAAATTTTCGACGGCATCGTGCCCCCGGGCGGCACGGAGGCTGAGACTCAACCGATGAACCCCGCCGCAGCGAACGAGGCGGTGTTCCAGGAAGTTTCGTCGTGGCGCGGCGTGAGCGTTCACCTGCACCGCTTCGGCGGGACCGAATTCCGCGTGGGGCGGCGCGAGCTGGGCCACCTGCACGCCTTCATCGCCGACCTGCCCTTTCCCCGACGCATCCGCGACGAGCTGGTGGCTTCGGGCCGGGCGCGGCCGCATCACGTCCTCCCCGATTCGGGCTGGGTCACGGCGCCGATGCGCACCGCCGCCCAGGTGGCCAACGTGATCGAGCTCTTTCGGATGAACTACCAGCGCGCCGTGGCCGTCCGCCCCTGAACTGAGCACGGCCGGAAGTCTGCAAAACTAAACCTTGACTTTCTCCCGGGAATTAACTTAGGCTAATTCGCTTAGTTAACCGAAGTTAATTCTCAGGGCGGAACGGAACATGAACTTAGGGAAGCGGGCCGCGCGGGCAGCCGGGGCGGCGATTTTGCTTTTCGCCCTCGCCGCGGACGCCCAGACCGTCGCCACGCTGCGCGTGGAAGTGGTGGACCCGGACGGCGGAGCCGTTTCCGGCGCCGGCGTCACGCTCCGCAACCGCCTCACGGGCTTCGAACGCCGCGCCCTCGCCGACGACGCGGGCCTCGCCTTCTTCACGAACGTTCCCTTCCACCAGTACGAACTGGAGGTTGAAGCGCCCGGGTTCGCGCCCGGCCGCCGCACCGTCTCCCTGCGCTCGAACGTCCCCGTCGAGCTCGCCATCGCCCTGCGCCTCGCGGCGCAATCCGAACGCATCACGGTGAGCGCGCACGAAGTGGCCGCGCTCGTTGACGTGGAAGCCACCGGCACGCGCACTACGCTCCAGACGTCGCGCTTCGAGCGCATGCCGATCGCCGTCGGCAGCCGGGGTCTCGAGGCGATGCTCGCCAGCTTCCCGGGGTTCGCGCCCAACGCCAACGGCGCCATTCATCCGCGCGGCGCGCACAACCAGATGACCTACCTCGTGGACGGCATGCCCATCAGCGACCAGTTGACGGGCTCGTTCGCCAGTTCGCTCGACCCCAACATCGTCCAGACCATTGAGCTCTTCACCGGCAACGTGCCGGCCGAGTTCGGCAGCAAGGTTTCCGGCGTGGCGCACCTCTCGACGCGCTCGGGGCTGGGCACGGGCCGCGCCTTCACGGGCTCGACGGAAGTGAGCGCCGCGAGCTTCGATACGCTCGCGAGCTCAACGCAAATGGGCGGCGAGCGCGGCCGCCTCGGCTACTTCGCTTCGGTCTTTCTCGTCAAGAGCCACCGCTTCCTCGACCAGGTCTCGCTCGACAACCTGCACAACGGCGGCAACGCCGAACGCGCCTACGCGCGCCTCGATTATCAGGCCTCGTCGAAGGATTTTGTGCGCCTTCACCTGATGGGCGGCCGGTCGTCGTTCGAGCTGGCGAACCTGCGCTCGCAGCACGCCAGCGGCCAGGACCAGCGCCAGCTCCTGCGCGACTCGGCCGTCTGGCTCGGCTACGTCCGTTCGCTAACGCCCGAGGCCACTTACGACCTCACGGCGTCCTACCGCGCCTCGATTGCGCAGCTTTTTCCGAGCGCGGGAGACACTCCCGTGACGGCCTCGCAGGCGCGGCACCTTTCCACCGTCACTTTCGCAAACCGCCTCAACGTCGCGCGCGGGGCGCACGTCCTGCGCGGCGGAGCCGACGCGCAGTTCTTCCCGCTCAGCGAAAGTTTCACCTTCGGGATTACGGACCCTGATTTCAACGCGCCTGATTCGCCAGGCTTCCGCGAATCTCTCGAGCCTTACGACCTCTCGCGCGGCGGCCGGCTCTTCCTCTTTTCGAAGGAGCGCACGGGACGGCTGCTTTCGACTTTCGTTCAGGACAACGTCCGCCGGGGGCGTTTCAGTTTCGCGCTCGGCCTGCGCTACGACGCGTACCGTCTGATCGTCAAGGGCTACCAGCTCCAGCCGCGGGTCGGCCTTGCCTTTCACCTGCGCGAAACGGGGACGGTCTTCCGCGCTTCCTACAACCGCAACTACCAGACGCCCCCGAACGAAAACCTGCTGCTCGCGAGTTCGCCCGAAGCGAGCGTGCTGGTGCCGGCGAGCGTCCGCGAGGCGCTCGGCAACACGTTCATTCCCATCCGCCCCGAGCGGCAGAACGTTTACGAAGCGGGCGTGCAGCAGTCGCTCGGCGGGCGGCTGGGGCTCGACGCGTCCTTCTACCACAAGAATTCGACCGACCAGCAGGACAACGACAACTTCCTCGATACGGGCATCATCTTTCCGACCACGCTCAAGAAGATCCGCGTCAACGGCGCCGAAGTGCGTCTGACCGCGCCCGAAATTCGCGGGCTTTCGGGCTGGGTCAGCCTGACGCATTTCCGCGCCATCTCCACGCCGCCCTTCACCGGCGGGCTCTTCCTCGGCCAGACGGCCGTGGATCTGTTGAGTTCCGGGCCGTTCGTGATCGACCACGACCAGAAACTCGGCGTGCACGCCCTCGCGCAGTACCGCACGCGGCGGAATTTCTGGTCGAGCCTCACGGTGCGCCACGACAGCGGGCTCGTCTCGAATCCCTCCGACCCGGCCGAGGTGGCGCAGGACCCCGACTTTTTCGATTTGCTGCCCTACGTGAATCTCGAGTCGGACCCGCCGCGCGTCCGCCCGCGCACCATCTTCGATTGCGCCGTCGGCTACGAACGATCCCACGAAGGGCGTCGCAGGTGGGACCTCCAGTTCCAGGTCTTGAACCTCACCAACAAAACCGCGCTCTACAATTTTCAGAGCGTGTTTGTGGGCACGCGCCTCGTGGCCCCGCGCGCCCTCGGCCTCAAGTGGCGCTGGTATTGGTAACCCGAGAAGCTGAACCCCCAAGACACCAGGGCGCCAAGAAATACAATTCCAGCTCTGCGCGCGACGCAACACTTCCTGGGTGCGCGCTAGCGCGGTCGACTGGTTACCGGGCTATCTGGTGATTTCGTGGCAGGTTGGTCAGGTGATTGGGAACACGGTCCGGCGGGCTGCCTACTGTCTTCTCCCTACTGCCTACTTCCGACTGCCTTCTGCTCTCTGCTCTCACACCCAGTTGAGGATCCACCCGACGACGTAGCCGACGGCGCCGCCGTAGAGCAGCAGCGGCTCGAGCCACGGGCGGATATCGGTGACGACGGGGATATCGATGACGGGCCAGGGGCCGTAGCCGCCCCAATACACCTTGATCATCAGGCCGAGAACGATGAGGGTGAGCATCTGCCCTCGCAGCCGTTTGGCGCGCTCGGGGCCGAACCAATGAGTCTTGATGGCCTCAACGCGCTGCTCGGGAAGCGTCTGATGGCAGGAGCGGCAGTCCCAAGCGTTGTCCTGGTTCATGGTGCCGCAGTAGGGGCATTGGCGCATGAGCGGTCCGGCCTCGGATGTCTCGGGGTGCTGTGGATTCTCCTGCCTTCCCGGCGCGCGGCCCGCGCGGAGCGGGCCGGTCCGGATTACTCGCGCAAGGTGGCGTCGAGGAAGGCGCGCAGCTTGCGGCTTCGCGACGGGTGCCGCAGCTTGCGCAGCGCCTTCGCCTCGATCTGCCGGATGCGCTCGCGCGTCACGGCGAAGCTCTGGCCGACTTCCTCGAGCGTGTGCTCGCTGCCGTCGTCGAGGCCGAAGCGCATCTTGATGACCTTCTCTTCGCGCGGCGTCAGCGTCTTCAGCACCGATTCGGTCTGCTCCTTGAGGTTGATGTTGATCACCGCTTCGGCAGGGGAAATCACGCCGCGGTCTTCGATGAAGTCTCCGAGGTGCGAATCTTCCTCTTCGCCGATCGGCGTTTCGAGCGAGATGGGCTCCTGGGCGATCTTGAGCACCTTGCGCACCTTGACGACCGGGATGTCCATGCGCTTGGCGATCTCTTCCGAGGTCGGCTCGCGGCCGTACTCCTGCACGAGCTGGCGCGAGGTGCGGATCAGCTTGTTGATCGTCTCGATCATGTGCACGGGGATGCGGATGGTGCGCGCCTGATCGGCGATGGCGCGCGTGATCGCCTGCCGGATCCACCACGTGGCGTAGGTCGAAAACTTGTAGCCGCGCCGGTACTCGAACTTGTCCACGGCCTTCATGAGGCCGATGTTGCCCTCCTGGATGAGGTCGAGGAACTGGAGGCCGCGGTTCGTGTACTTCTTGGCGATGG
>CAZKXX010000121.1:0-9656 GCA_964556705.1 uncultured Acidobacteriota bacterium | reverse complement strand
CCAGCCCCGAACTGCTGCGCCTGCTCCAGGTCACCGTGGGCGGAATTGCGTTTGGGATGAAAAGTACGGGGTAGGGACTTAGAGCCCTCGGAAGCCAAGCTGAGGATAGCAACTTAAATTGCTGAAAGATAAGCTCCTGTCCAAGTCCCGTTCCCATCGCGGCGGGAAATTCGCCTTGACAACGTAGGTGTGGTGTGGTTATGGTGTGGTGTAGGCGTAGGTAGTAATCGAACGAAGTCGATATGGATTTGGACTCTAAGCTCGCCAGGTTGTTGCTTGAAGCCCGCAAGAAGCTCCGTGAATGCGCATCATCCGAGTCGCCCGAGGAACTTACCGTTCTTATCCAGGTAATAAAGGAGTGTGAGGCCGCCGGCCAGCAGCTAAAACGGCTTGAGGAGGTTTACATGCGTTTGAAGGATGCGCTGAACAGGGGGCGAGTTCTCGTCGGGCACGCTGGCATCCTTTCTGAGACGGCAATGCCAGCTCAACATCGGTCAGACACTACCAGTAGGAGCGAGAGGGCGGGTCATGCAGAACGCACACGCCACAATTTCCTGAACACGCTGCACTCAGAGGGAATAAGTCTTTACGGCGTCCGAGGGAAGAGACTTTACCGGACGGAGAGTGGCAAGCGCGTTGCAATATGCTATGCGAGTGAGGATAAACGCGGCGACCTATGGTGGATGGGCCTGCCCAATGAGCAAATCGACATATTGGTCGCGTTGTGTAGGAGGCCCTCTGGTGAAACATTCGATTTCGTATTACCCCAAGATTTTTTGAGGGAAGTCCGCTTCTCGCAGGAGCAGCAGCGCGGCCAATTAGAGTTCCATATCAAACGCAGTGGCCCGAACTTCGAAGTGAACGAGGCCGCAGGAAGGCACATAAACCGTTTTCTGCACGCGTACGACCTGCTGCGGTGAGCTACTCGAGGGCTCATTCCATGGGCAAGGTTGGTCAAGTTGGAACAACTTCTTGAGGGTTAACGCATACGCAAGAAAAGGGGAAGGCTGCTACCGTGCCCGACACCCATGTCCTAAGGGGCCTGATGGAGGAGTATCTGGAGATGCTCCGCGATGCCGAGCGAGGCGTCCGGAAGGTGCTCGCGCTCGACCCCCGCAAAGAGGAATTCTGGGATGCCCTGGCAGACCAGGATCCACAGATCACGATGATCGAAGCGCGCTCGAAGAGCATCCAGGAAGAGAGCTTGGATCTCGTCGATCAGCTTCCCGACGACTAAGCGGAAGCGGACAGCCCCCGTTTCCCACAGCTCACGAGTTCTGCCCTTCAACAAGCTCTTTGGCGCGCTGGGCGGCGCGGACGACGGCCTTGATGAGCGTCACGCGCAGGCCGCCTTCTTCGAGTTCGAGCAAACCGTCAATCGTGCAGCCCGCGGGCGTCGTGACGACGTCCTTCAGTTTCGCCGGGTGTTCGCCCGTGTGGAGGACGAGCGCCGAGGCGCCGAGCAACGTCTGCGCCGAGAGTTCCGTGGAAAGTTCGCGCGGCAGGCCAAGCTTGACGCCCGCTTCGGCGAGCGACTCGATAATCATGTAAACGTAGGCGGGGCCGGACGCCGAAAGGCCGGTGATGGCGTCCATGTGCTTCTCGTCCACGACCACGGTGCGGCCCATGGCCGCGAAAATTTCCTGCGCGACTTTCACGTCCTCGTCGGAGGCATGCTGCCCGCGCGCCAGCGCCGTCATGCCGTGACGGATCAGGCAGGGGGTGTTGGGCATGGCGCGGACGACGCGCGCCGGGTGGCCGAGCTCGCTCTCGATGTGCGCCGTGGTCACTGACGCCGCGGCCGAAATGAGCAGCGCGTCCTTCGAAAGATGTTTCTTCACTTCGCGAAGAAATGCGCGCACCTGCTGCGGCTTGAGCGCGATGAGCACGAGGTCGGCACCCGAGACCGCTTCGGCGTTGTCCGTGTGCGCCTTGATGCCGTACTTTTCCGCGAGATAGTTGGCGCGCGGCTGGTGCGCCACGGTCGCTACGACGCGGCTGACGGGCACCCACTGCGAGCTGAGCATGCCGGAGAGCAGCCCTTCGCCCAGCTTTCCCGTGCCGATGACGGCGAGCTTGCGGATGCCGGATTCTTTCCCCGCCGGCGTGCGCTTGTGCGTTGTTTCGGATGCAGTCTTCATAAAGCAAGTTCCTGGTGACGAGTCACGGGTGACGAGTCAAGCGCCAATCGAACCGGCGCCCGGTTTCCTGCTCGTCACTTGTCCCTCGCCACTTGTCACTGGATTTAACCCCGCGCCTTCGCCTGCGCCGCGGTGACTTCTTCTTTCGAGCCCTGAATCCACGGCATCATCTTGCGCAGTTCGGAGCCGACTTTCTCGATGAGGTGCTCGGCGCCCTGCGCGCGCAGGCGCTTGAAATTGTCGCCGCCGCGCGCCATTTCATCCATCCATTCCCTGGCGAAGCTGCCGTTCTGCACTTCCGCCAGGATCTTCTTCATGGACTCGCGCACGTGCGCGTCAATCACGCGCGGGCCGCGCGTGTAGTCGCCGTATTCGGCCGTGTCGCTCACCGAGTAGCGCATGTACTTCGGACCGCCCTGGTAGATGAGGTCCACAATAAGTTTCAGTTCGTGAAGGCATTCGAAGTAGGCGATCTCGGGCTGATAACCGGCCTCGACGAGCGTCTCGAAGCCGGAGAGAATCAGCGCCGTGACGCCGCCGCAGAGCACCGACTGTTCGCCGAAGAGGTCGGTTTCGGTCTCTTCCTTGAACGTCGTGCGGATGACGCCCGCCTTGAGGCTGCCGATGCCTTTCGCGTAGGCGAGGCCGATCTGCTCGGCCTGCCCGGAGGGATTCTGTTCGACCGCCAGCAGCGCCGGCACGCCGACACCTTCGGTGAAGAGTTCGCGCATGCGGTGGCCGGGACACTTCGGCGCCACCATGAAGACGTCTACGGTGGATGGCGGAACAATAAACTTGTAGTGGATGTTAAAGCCGTGGGCGAAGAAGAGCGCTTTGCCGGGCGCGAGGTTCGGCTCGATGTGTTCCTTGTAGAGCTTCGCCATCGGCGGGTCGGGCACCATCATGCAGACGATGTCGCCGCGCTTGGCGGCTTCCCCCGTATCGAACACTTCCAGCTTCTGCGCCTTCGCTTTCTCGCGCGAGGCGCTCGCGGGCGCGAGTCCGACGATCACCTTCACGCCGTTGTCGCGCAGGTTCAGGGCGTGCGCGTGCCCCTGGCTGCCGTAGCCGATCATGGCGACGGTCTTGCCCTTCAACAGGTTCAGGTCTCCGTCTTTCTCGTAGTAAACCTTAGCCATCATTTTTCTCCATGCATCGAACAGGAAACGCGGAACGGGGAACGAGAATCGGGGGCAACTCTCCCCGTTCAGCTCTCATCCTTCCGCGTGCCTCGTTCGGGATTCAGGATGCCAGAGCGGCCGCGTATTCGGTCTGCGGGACGCTGCGCGTGGTCTTGACGCGGGCGAAGGGCAGGAACGCGGTCTGGCCCAGCCCCTTTTCCACGCCGCGTGGAAGACTCACCGCGGGGACTTCCAGCAGATACTTGCCGTGGCTGGCGAAGACCAGCCTGGCGTCCGGGAAACTCTCCAAAAACCGCGCCACGCTCGAAGGGTGGGATTCGGCGTCCACAAAGAGGAAAGAAGCGTTGCCTGCCGGTTCGTGCCGGTAGTAGGTGATTTGCTCGACGCCGCCCACGCCGCGAAGAAAGTTGTAGATGTGCTCGGCGTCACTTTCCGCGGTCTCCACCAGCGCCACGAGCGAATAGCCGTTCTCGCGCGCGGCCATGGCGAGCGTGACGACCTTGACGCCCTTGCGGCGGAAGATGTTCATCAGCCGGCAGGCGGTAATCGGGTCGCTGTTCGTTTCCACAGACATCAGCCACTGCATGTTGCGCTCCTTGTGGGAAACCCCGCGCTGAATCTTCCGGAGCCGGAAATCAGACGGCCCAGAGATCGTCCAGCGCTTCTTCCTCTTCCGCGACGAGCACGCGCGGCGGCTCGACCACCATCTCCGCCAGCGAAGCGCCGGGCGGCACGATGGGATAAACGTTCTCCGCCGGGTCCACCCAGAAATCCACCACCCACGGCTCGCGGTCGCTGAGCATCTCGCGAATGGCGTCGGAGACGTCGGTGCGGTGTTCGACCTTCATCCCCCGCAGTCCGTAGGACTCCGCGAGCTTGGCGAAGTCCGGAGCGAAGTTCAGGTCAATATCGCAATAGCGCTTCTCGAAGAAAATCTCCTGCCACTGGCGAACCATGCCCAGCGAGCGGTTGTTGATGATGGCGATCTTCACCGGAATGCGGTATTGCGCGACGGTGGCGAGATCGTTCAGCGTCATCTGGAAGCCGCCGTCGCCGACGATGGCGATGACCTGGCGGTCCGGGAACGCCATCTGCGCGCCGATCGCCGCCGGAAAACCATAACCCATCGAGCCGAGCCCGCTCGAAGAGAGCCAGGTGCGCGGCTGCGAGAATTTCCAGAATTGCGCCGCCCACATCTGGTGCTGGCCGACGTCCACGGAAACGATGGCGTCTTCGCTGGAGTGGTGCGAGAGCGTTTCGATCACGTGCTGCGGCTTTACCGTGTGGCCATACTTGTCGTAGGTGAGCGGGTGCTCGGCGCGCCACGCTTCGATGCGCTGCAGCCACTGCTCGCGGCCTTCGTGCGCCGGCGAGCGTCCCGCGCGCGCCAGGCGCCGAAGCTCGCTGATCAGCGCCTTCAGCGTTTCCCGCGCGTCGCCCACCAGCCCCACGTCCACGCGAACGTTCTTGTTGACTTCCGATGGGTCCACGTCAATGTGGATCTTCTTCGCGCCCGTGGCGAAATCCTTCAGCCGCCCCGTGACGCGATCATCGAAGCGGGCGCCGACAGCGATGAGAAGGTCGGCGTTGCAGATGGACTGGTTCGTCGCGTACGAGCCGTGCATTCCCAGCATCCCGAGCGAAAGCGGGTGCGAGGAGGGAAACGCGCCGAGGCCCATCAGCGTCGTGGTCAGCGGAAGGTGCGTCAGTTCGGCCAGGTCGCGGACCTCGTTCCAGGCGTTCGCCGCGATGACGCCGCCGCCCACGTAAAGCACCGCGCGCCGGCTCTCCAGGATCAATTCCGCGGCGCGCTCGATGTCCTCATCTTTCCACTCCCGCGCGCGCTCCGGCCGCTCAACGTCAAATGGCGGCGGATACGCGGGCTCGGCCGCCGATTCCATCAGCACGCTCTTCGGCAGGTCCACCAGCACGGGCCCGGGCCGGCCGGAAATCGCCGCGCGGAACGCCTCGCGGATCACCGCGGGAATCTCCGCCGCCGAGCGCACCAGGAACGAACGCTTCGTCGAAGGCATGCTGATGCCGATGGTGTCGCATTCCTGGAAAGCGTCCTTGCCGATCATCGGCAGCGGCACCTGACCGGTGAGCGCGACGACGGGGATGGAATCCATCATGGCGGAAGTGAGGCCGGTGATGAGGTTCGTCGCGCCGGGGCCGGAAGTCCCGAGGCACACGCCCACCTTGCCGGTGACGCGCGCGTAGCCGTCGGCGGCGAAAGCCGCGGCCTGCTCGTGACGCACCAGCAGGTGGCGGATGCCGTGACTGTAGAGCGCGTCATAGAGCGGCAGCACCGCGCCGCCGGGAAGGCCGAAGAAGACTTCCACCTTCTGGCGGCTGAGGCTTTCGAGCAGGATCTCGGAACCGGTTACGACCTTGGCCATGGTCTCAACTGTCTCAGTGGTCTCCCCTGTCTCACGGGCTGCCGGGTAACGCGACGGGCCGAGATACCGACCAGTCGGTAGGTCAAGCTACCACGCCCCCCACCCCAAGTCAACCCCTTTATTTACACCTGTGAAAGGGAGGATTTGTGGAGCGAAGCGCCCAGCCCCCGCAGCGGGGGCAGCGAAATGTCCGGCTGGAGGGCGTTCCAGTCGCGCGCCCCGGCGTTGGTAGGCCGGTATTCATCCACGGAGACTGCTAAGCCTTTCTTTTCAAAGCACTTACGCACACACTCGATGGTCCTAGCGTCATCGCCCTGGGCCAGGACTCCCACCGCCGGCCCCGAGCCACAGGCGAAGACGGCGAGCGTCCCTTCGACGCGCACCTTGAGCGCCTCTTTGAGCCCCGGAACCGACTTTTCAACCGTTGGCGGCAGCGGCTCTTCCAGCCTCAACGCCTTTCCGTCCCCCGCCCTCCGGAAGAACTCGGCCAGCGCCCGCGCCCGCCCGGCGTGAGCCTGCGCGTCCCCCGCGCCCGGCTGCTTGCGGCTCGGCTCCTCGCGCGCCCCCAGCCGCGCCTCAGGCGTCACCACGTGCAGCACGAAGTTTTCGGGCACCACGGTGCGTTGCAGGCTCCGACCTTCGCCGTCCTCGGCGCAGGCGACGAAGCCGCCCAGCCACGCGGCGCGCAGGTTGTCCTGGCGCGATTCGTAAATGGCGGCGAGATCGAACAGAGTTTTTTCATCCAGCCGCAGACGGAACAGCCGGTCCGCGGCGAGCAGTCCGGCGAGCACCGCGGCCGAACTCGAGCCCAGTCCGACGCCCACGGGCACCGAACTGTAGATTTCAAAGTCGGCGCCGGTGAATTCGAGCTGCTTCAGGTGCAGCGCGGCTTCCATGGCGCGCACCACGAGGTTCGAGCGGTCGCGCGGCACGCGTTCGCCGTTCACGCCGAAGTAGCGGATGCCGGCGTGGCCGTCCAGGCGCGGCGTCACCTTCACGTTGAGCGGCGCGTCCAGCGCCAGCGCCGCGCAGTTCGCCGCGCCGCCGAAGTTGCCCACCGTCGCCGGAACTCGAATTAACACCGAAGGGTTCGCCATGGATTCGCTCTCGCCCGCGACAGCATCCGCCCGCAGGGGCTAAAACCACAGCTTCAGCTTAGGCTCGGTCCCTGTCCATGTAAAATTTGAAATTTTTATGCAGAGGATAAGGGAAAAGAAGGAGTCAGGAGCCAGAAGTCAGGAGCCAGCGAAGAACGGACGAGTTGTCCGGAGCTTGAGACAAGCTCTCAGCGATCAGCTTTCAGCCTCCGCACCTCGGACCGGCCAGTTGACGGTTGACAGCCGAGAGACAAAAAGCTCTCCGCCGCTTCATCCCCCTTGCCTTTTGACCGCGGGCTGGCGCAGAGCGCAGCTCTGCGCCGGCCAGCGGCTTCGCTGTAGCGGCGGTCTGCCTGTCCCGACGTTTTCCTGTCGGGATGACCGCCGAAAAAATCCGGCGCTCGCAGTAGTATGGTGCAGGCGGTTGAGACAGGGTTAGTGACTCTGGCGCGGTTCTTGGAGGTTCCTCAGACCCAAGCCGCAGACCTCAACTCATCGGGACCTGCGCCGCCCGCCAGCAGACCAGACTGAAGGAGAACGATGGCATGTTACCTGGAATATTGGGCGGAATAGGATTGTTTCTCCTTGGAATGATTCTGATGACGGACGGCCTGAAGGCGGTCGCCGGGGACGCCATGCGCCGTGTCCTGGCCCGTTTTGTAGGCGGGCCGGTGTCGGCACTCGCTTCAGGGGTGACGGTCACGGCTCTAGTGCAATCGTCCACAGCCACTACACTCATCACCCTCGGATTCGTCAGCGCAGGCTTGGTCACGTTTCCCCAGGCGATCGGGGTAATTTTGGGGGCAAACGTCGGCACGACAAGCACCGGTTGGATCGTGGCGCTGCTTGGCCTGAAGTTCAGCGTTTCGAGCGTTGCGCTGCCCGCGGTGGGGGTAGGCGCGCTGATCAAACTCATTGGCCGGGATCGCATCGCCTCGGCGGGCGTGGCCATTGCGGGCTTCGGGCTGATCTTCGTGGGAATCGATACCTTGCAGGCAGGCATGGAAATGCTCGCGCAGCGGCTTGACCTGTCTCGAATGCCGGGAGGGACGATGACCGGGCGGCTCTTGCTGGTTGTCATAGGGGTCGTGATGACGGTTGTGATGCAGTCCTCAAGCGCCGCGGTCGCAACCACCTTGACCGCGCTCCACGCGGGCGCCATCAATATGGACCAGGCCGCTGCGCTCGTCATTGGCCAGAATGTGGGAACGACCGTCACCGCCGCCATCGCGTGTGTGGGCGCATCGGTGGCGGCAAAGCGCACGGGGTTAGCCCATATCTTGTTTAACGTTCTAACTGGCCTCATGGCGTTCGCGTTGCTGCCGGCGTTCGTCCGATTGGCGCAGCTTGTGACCCGAGGCGATACGTCGGATGCCTCCGTGGCGATTGCCACTTTCCACACCTCCTTCAACCTGCTGGGTGTCCTGTTGCTGCTGCCGTGGATACGGCAGTTCGCAAGGTGGATCGAGCGAATTATCCCGGAGCGCGGCCGTGTCTTGACCCAGCGGCTCGATCCGAGTGTGGCGGAGTTGGCGCCGGTGGCGATCGAGGCCGTCCGTCTGACCCTGATCGATGTCGCCGCATCTCTCTCCGACGCGCTGCGCGGACAGCTCCGACCCGGTCCGAGGCAGTCCTTGAACGAGGCCGTGACGCGGGTCGAGGACGCGCTGGAGGAAACGCGGCGGTTTGTCGGACGCATCCGGTCGGATCCGGAAACGCTCGACGAACACAACCGGCACCTATCAACGTTGCACGCGCTGGATCATCTTGCTGGCATGGTGCAAGCGATGCGTGACAGCAATCCGGTTCGAACCCTCGCCACCGAACCCGCGCTCGCTGAATCCGTGCGATTACTAGCCGAGGGGTTGGAGTCGGTTGACCGGGAGCTTGATGATGAGGAATCCCGGCAGCAAAGCGCGCGCGCACAAAGTTCTGAGGCGATTGCAAGGTTTCGGCTAAGCCAGCGTGACCAAATCCTGCGCGCCACCGCAGCCGGCCGATTGGATCCTTCGACAGCGTCGGCGCAATTGGAAGCACTTCGCTGGGTTGACCGTGTTACCAATCATCTATGCCGCGCGTTCCATCATCTCTCCTTGGCCAAAGCGAACTAGGTTGGTGAGCGGGTAGCGAGGAGTCTGGCTTTTCACAGACTCCGCGGCTTGGGAAGGACGGAACATCATAAAACCAGGAAAGCCGCGGAGCTTCAAACGGCGAGGCGCTGCGCCAGCCGCGTTGCGGAGAACCAGTTGGCAGTAAGCGCGGCGCGGCCTATCATCGGGGCATGAAAACCCTGACCCTTCCCATCGTCGTTGAAGGCGACGCGGACGGTTACTACGTCTGGTGTCCGGTTTTGCAGGGTTGTTACAGCCAGGGCGACACCTACGAGGAAGCGCTGCAAAATATCAGAGACGCCATCCGCCTTCACATCGAAGACCGCCTTGCGGACGGCGAGGAAGTGCCCGAGCCGGTCTCGGTGAGCCTCTCCACAGTCGAAGTTGCGGTCTGATGCCAAGACTCCCCCGCCTCACAGCGCGTGAAATTATCTCGGTTCTGGAAAAGAAAGGATTCTCGCTGGCGCGACAGAGCGGCAGTCACAAGATCTAGAAGAACCCCGCTGGCCGGCGCGTGACCGTGCCCGTCCACGCGGCGAAGATTCTTCATCCCAAGGTCTTGAAAAGCATTTTGCAGGACGCGGACCTGACACTCGAAGACTTGACTGGCCGCTGAAAAGCAGGTCGAGCGGGTAGATACAAACGGCGAGGCTCTGCGCCGGCCGCCGTCTGAACCTGGGATCGCGCCTTCGGCGCGCAGAGCTTCGCTCTGCGCCAGCGGCTTTCCCCGCATTGAAGTGCGGGGCTATGGTTGTGCCGCCCCTGT
>CAZKXX010000120.1:0-9957 GCA_964556705.1 uncultured Acidobacteriota bacterium | reverse complement strand
GATATTGCACGCTGAACAACGGCAGCGACTTGTGCCGCAAGCCTTCCAGCGTGTCGTCGTTCAAATTCCGGTGCGTCAGCACCACGTCGTTCGCGTTGAGCGAGTCCGGGTCCACCGCGAAGCCGTGATTCTGGGCGGTAATCTCCACCTTCTGAGTCTCGAGGTTGAGCACCGGATGGTTCCCGCCGTGATGGCCGAACTTCAGCTTGTAGGTCTTCCCGCCGAGCGCCAGACCCACGATCTGATGGCCGAGACAGATGCCGAAAATCGGCACGCGGCCCATCAGTTTGCGGACGGTCTTCGCGGCATACTGAAGCGGCTCGGGGTCGCCCGGGCCGTTTGAGAGGAAGATGCCGTCCGGCTTGAGCGCCAGCGCGTCTTCAGCCGACGTCTTGGCCGGCACCACCGTCACGCGGCAGCCCGCGTCCACCAGCTTGCGGAGAATATTCTGCTTGATGCCGAAATCATAGGCCACGACGTGGAAGCGCGGCGCCGGAGTCTGTTTTCCCTCGGCGTAGAGATCTCCGGAAGGCTCGCGCCATTCGTAGCGGGTCGGGGTCGAGACGCCGCTCGCGAGGTCCAGCCCGGCCATCGAGGGAGAGGCCTTGGCTTTGGCCACCAGACTTTTCTCGTCGAGGTCGGCCGCGGAAATCACTCCCCGCATCGAGCCGTGGGCGCGCAGGTGGCGGACCAGCGCGCGCGTGTCAACGTCCGAGATGATGGGCACGCCGTGCTGGGAGAGAAACTCCGATACTTCCTCTTCCGACCGCCAATTACTGGCGAGCTGGCTCAGTTCGCGGACCACCAGCCCCTCGGCGTAAGGCTTTGCGGCCTCGCAGTCGAGCGCGTTCGTGCCGTAATTTCCGATATGCGGGTAAGTCAGGCAAACGATCTGGCCCGCGTAGGAAGGGTCGGTGAGGATTTCCTGGTAGCCGGAAAGAGAGGTGTTAAAAACGACTTCGCCAAAACGCTCGCGCGGCGCGCCGTAAGCGCGCCCGCGGAAAACCCGTCCGTCTTCTAAGGCGAGTATCGCCTCCATTCACGCTCCGATCGTGAGGTTCCCGCGCCGGACATGCTCTTCGCCCCCGCTTGAGTCCGTCTCCTGGCGCTCTGTCGTAATTCTTCGCGGCCGCCTCGTCTCCGAGTCGTCTGCCGCCGGCTTACTCGACCGGCCCAAGCTCGCGAAACGGCCAATAAACGAAAACCGCCTTGCCGTAAATGAACTTGCGATGAACCGTGCCCCACACTCGGCTGTCGTTCGAAGAGCCGCGATGATCGCCGAGCACATAATAGTGGTCCGGGCCGACGACGGCTTCCGGATAGCTCTGCCGGTCCGCCGCCCCGGTCGCCAGATACGGCTCGTCCAGCGGTTCGCCGTTCACATACACGCGACCTCCGCGCACGCTGACGCGCTCCCCTGGCAACCCGACGACGCGCTTGATGTAGGACTTGGCCGGGTCCAGCGGATAGCGGAACACCACAATGTCGCCGCGCCGGATGGGCTCGAAGTGGTACACCATCTTGTTGATGAAGATGCGCTCATGCGGGCTCAGGCGGGGCAGCATGCTCGTGCCCTCCACCTGCACCGGCTGATAGAGGAAGAAGATGACAATGAAGGCCAGCAGAAGCGAAAGGAGGAGGTCGCGCAGCCAATAGCGGGCGTCAAAAAAGCCGCTCCGTTCCCTCCCGGAGGGCTGGGCGCTTTCGGGGGTCCGGAGTTCGAGGAGTTGGCCGGGTTCCATTGCCTCCGCGTCGATTCTTTATAGCACATTTTCGACGCCCCTGTCAGCAGGTCGCGTCGGGCCGTTTCGCTGCACCCGCCGGCGCTGGCGAACATCTGTTAAGATATGCCGCCTTGCCGGACGGACCCAGTGATGGCGCTCAACTGCGCACTGATCATCCCCGCGCTCGATGAAGAAGGAACGATCGCAGAACTCCTCAACGAACTCCCGCGTGGGCGGTTCAGTTGCGTGATGGTCGTGGATAACGGCAGCTGCGACCGCACCGCGGAGGCCGCGCGCGCGGCGGGAGCAACCGTCGTGGCCGAGAAGCGTCGCGGCTACGGACAGGCGTGCCTCGCGGGGCTCTCGCAGCTCCCCCCGGAGTGCGAGGCCGTGGCTTTCCTGGACGCCGACCTCTCTGACGACCCGCAGGATCTGGCGCGACTGCTCGATGTGCTCGAATCGGGCGGTTACGATCTCGTTCTCGGCTCCCGCGTGCTGGGCGGGCCCGAAGTCGGCGCGCTACAGCCGCTCCAGCGCTTCGGAAACTGGCTGACGACGGAGCTGATTCGTTCCCTCTGGGGAGTACGGTTTACGGACCTCGGGCCCATGCGCATCGTCACCCGCCGGGCGCTCGAGCGGCTCGAAATGCGCGACCGCGGTTTCGGCTGGACGGTCGAAATGCAGGCGAAAGCGGCGCGGCTCGGTTTGCGCGTCGCGGAAGTGCCGGTCCGCTACCGGCGTCGCGCCGCGGGTCGCTCGAAGATTTCGGGTTCGTTCGGCGCGTCGCTGCGCGCCGGCGCGAAAATTCTCTGGACGGTTTTTCAGGTCTGGCGGCAGCCGACGATGCCGGCGACTTCCCCCGGCCCGGAATAATCCGCCGGCGACCGCGTCGTCATTCTCCAGCTAAAGGTGCTTTTTGTTGATCCGGCTGTCTTCGCGTGTTGCGCCCTTTCAGACCGCAACGCTCTGCGTTCTTCTCGTTGCCTGGCCGGCGTTCAGCCTCCACGCCCAGCAGACAGCCGGTGAACCGGCCGTTGCCCCTCCGGCAGAATCAGAGACAGGTTCAGTTGAGGAGCTCCCGCCCTGGGCCAATCGCGGCCGGTGGAATTACGGCTTCCAGCTCGGCTACGCTGTCCAGAACGCCATCCCGCGGAACATCTCGCATATCAACCTGCTCATTGCCCAGCCCCAGCTCCGGCTTATCGTGGCGGACTGGGAGCGAGGCCCGTTTCGGCGATTCGAAATCATCAATGAGGGCTTGATCGGCAACGCCGTACACCCGGGCGGGCGCGTTACCGGCTATTCTCTGCTCTTTCACTTTGACACTCCGCCGCTCAACCGCCGCTGGCTTCCCTTCGTCAATCTGGGATCGAGCGTCCTGAACACGACGCTCCACCGGAAAGTCATCGAACTCGACGGATCGCTTCAGTTTTTTTCGCAGGCCGGCGCGGGCGTCCAGTACTTCTTCCAGCCGCAGCGCGCCCTGGTGTTCGAATACCGCTACGCGCACATGTCCAACGCCAGCATCGAGCCGCCTAACCGCGGGTTCAATGCCAGCATGCTGACGGTGGGATTCCGCTGGTTGCGAAGACCGTGAGCCGGAATCAACGGGTCTGGGGCGCGAGTTCAAAGCGGACAGCCGAAGGTTGAAGGTCAGAAGGCTACCGCTTGGTTACGCCGGCCGGTTCGAGATTTCACTTCCGGGGAAAAACTGTCGCTTTCGACTTTCAACGCTCGACTCTGGACACGCCGTTCAACTGTTGTGGCGTGCCCGCTCCGCCGAGCGCCGGTCGAGCGGCTTATTCTCGACTCGAACGGCGTTCGCGAGGCTCTCGATCATTCGCCGCTGCTCGCGGGTCAGGTGGCGGGGGATGACCACGTGGATTGTGACGTAAAGATCGCCGCGCCCGTGCCCGTCGAGGCCCGGGAAGCCTTTCCGGGGGAGTCGAAACACCGACCCGGATTGCGTCCCCTCGGGAATGTGGAGTTTCTCCTCGCCTTTCGGCGTAGGAACTTTGAGGTCCGCTCCCAGCGCGGCCTGAGCGATGGAGACGGGGATCGTGCAGAAGAGGTCGCTGCCGCGCCGCTCGAAGAAGGGGTGCTCGCGAACTTTCAGCACCACGTAGAGGTCGCCGGGCGGGCCGCCGTTGGCTCCGGCCTCACCTTCGCCGCTCACGCGCAAGCGCGTCCCGTCGTCCACCCCGGCCGGAATTTTCAAGGCCAGCACCTTTTCCTCGCGGACACGGCCCTCGCCGCGACACGCGCGGCACGGTTCGCTGATCACGCGGCCCATGCCTTCGCAATCGGGGCACGTGCGGGTAATCGTGAAAAATCCCTGCTGGTGCCGGACGTGACCTCGTCCCTGGCATCGCGGACAGGTGACCGGCTCGCTGCCTTTGCGCGCGCCTCGCCCGCCGCACTCCGAACAGGTTTCCCAGCGGGGGATTTTGATTTTGGTGTCGAGCCCGTTCGCGGCTTCGTCGAAGGAGATTTCCATGTCGTACCGAAGGTCCGCGCCGCGTTGCGCGCGGCTGCGCCGAGTGTGCGTCTGCCCGAACACGTCGCCGAAGCCGAAGAAGTCGCCGAAGATGTCGGCGAAATCGGTGAATATCGTTGAGGAGAAATCGGGCTGGTAACCGCCTCCGCGGAAGGCGTCGTGCCCGAAGCGGTCGTAGGCGCTCCGCTTCTGCGGGTCCGCCAAAACGCTGTAAGCCTCGGTAATCTCCTTGAACTTTTCCTCGGAGATTTCCTTCGAGTCCGGATTGCGGTCAGGATGGTGCTGGAGCGCCAGGCGACGGTAGGCGCTCTTGATTTCCTGCTCGCTGGCGCCGCGTGCGACGCCCAGCACTTCGTAATAATCCCGCTTGTGGTTCAAGCCCAATCCTCGCCGTGCGCGGCTCGGACGCTTCGCCGCGTTCCGTTCAGGACGCGTTCCCCGAGGAGTCCTGCCCCGAGGAATCCGACGCCGTTCCGGCGCCGGGGGCCGCCGCCCCTTTCGATCGGACCGCCACGCGCACTACCGCCGGCCTCAACAATCGGTGTTTCAGCTTGTATCCGCGCTGCAACTCCTCCAAAATCTCCTGGTCGCGGTGGTCCGGCGATTCCACCGCTTCGATCGCCTGGTGCAGGTGCGGGTCGAACGTCTTACCCACCGTCTCGATGGGAGTCAGGCCCGCGCGACGGAGTACTTCGAGCATTTCGCGGTAAATCAGTTCCACACCCTGATAGAAATCTTCCGGCACGCTGGAATTGCGGTGGTCGAGCGCGCGCTCGAAGGCGTCGAGGGTGGGGAGCAACGCCCGGATGAGGTCCGCCGTGGCGTGCTGGAGAAATTCCTCCTTCTCGCGCTGGGCGCGCTTGCGGAGGTTTTCCATTTCCGCCTGCTTGCGAAGCAGACGTTCGTAAAGCTCGTCCTTTTCGCCCTTGAGCGCCTGAAAAGCCGCCGCGTCCACGGGGCCTTCCGTCCCGCCGGCCGGCGTCGGCCCGGGGGTGGACGCTTCGGCGGCGCCTTCGTTCCCCTGGCCGGACTTCGATTCTTCAGAAGGGATGCGCGCGTCCTTGTCCTGATTCATGCTCATTCGATTCTACAACGTTCCTCGCAGCCCGGCCACGGCGCTTTTCGCGCCGTCTGCTTCGCGGCTCGCCTCGCGCGCCCGAAACTTCAATTGGAACTGAGAAGCCGGCTGCAAAGGTTGGAAACGTAATCCACCGTGCGGATGGCGCGTTCGTATTCCATCCGCAGCGGCCCCACCACTCCCAGCACGCCCACGACGCGGTCGCGGTAATGGTAAGGCGCCACCACCACGGCGCAGTCGTGCATCTCGGCGTGCGGATTCTCCCGTCCGATCACCATGCGGATGCCCGCTCCGGAGGTGTCGAGAGAGGCCGAAAGCAGGCGGGCCAGCTTGGCCTTCTCTTCCAGTGTCGCCAGCAGATCGCGGACTTTGCGGAAGTCGTCGAAGTCGGGCCGGTCGAGCATCCGCGCCGCGCCTTCCACAAACAGCGGCCCGGGTTCTTCATCCCCGAGCCGGCCCCCGACGAAAAGCGTCGCCATCGTGGAGAGCACGCGGTCGGTGACGGCCTGCATTTCCTCGACCCGCTTGAACAGCTCCAGCCGGATCGTGCGCAGCGACCAGCCGCGGAATTCTTCGTTCAGAAAATCGGCGCAGCGGTCGAGCAGCTCCTGCGGAAAATCCTCTTCCACCCGGATGACTTTGTTCTCCACCAGGTCCGGGCGCGAGACCACTACGGCGAGCACCCGCCCGCCGGGGAGCTTGACGAACTTGATGTGCTCGAGAATTTTGTCCTCGAAATTGGGGCCCAGAACCACGCCAACGTGCTGCGAGACCTCCGCGAGCACGTGCGAGGTCTTCGCCATGAGCGCTTCGGGCCGGTCCGGGTCGCCCGTCAAAGACTCTTTGATGTACTGCTCCGTCTCCAGTTCGAGTTTGCCGCCGCCCGGCAGCCCATCCACAAACAGGCGATACGCTTTGTCGGTCGGGACGCGTCCCGCCGAGACGTGCGGCTGATCGAGATAGCCTTGCTTCTCGAGGTGCCCCATGGCGATTCGCACCGTGGCCGCACTGACGCCTTCCTCGAGAAGATCAGCCACCACTTTCGAGCCCACAGGCAAACCGGTGGAGACGTACTGGCGAACCACCGTCGCCAGAATCTCCCGTTGCCGGACACCCAGTTTAGCTTCCTTCACCATGCGGAACTAAGATACGTAGTTGCAATCATTTACAGGCTCCACGCTGCCCCTATTTTATGTCCTTGGTTCAAACCTTGTCAAGATGCGGAGAGCCCTCGAACGCGGTCGAATCTCGGCGCGAAGTGAGGCCGTGCTCGCCCTGGGCCCTTCCCCGCCGCTCGCTTGAAGGCATCCGACCCTTGGTATATTCTCCCGCTCGGCGCCGGGAGCATCGAGCTCAGGCGGTTTTTCAAAACGGAATCATCTCCGGAGGTTTTCCTCATGGCCCCACCGAAAGTGTTCAAGAACTTCATTGACGGCGAATGGGTGGAATCGGTCAGCGGGCGGACGTTTGACAACGTCAACCCCGCGAATCGCGATGAGCTGGTCGGAATCTTTCAGAAATCGAATTCGCAGGACGTTGAAAACGCCATTGCCGCGGCCCGGCAGGCTTACAAATCATGGCGCCTCCTGCCGCCCCCCAAGCGCGGCGAGATTCTTTTCCGCGCGGCCCGCCTGCTCGTCGAGCGCAAGGAAGTCTTCGCCGAGCAGATGACGCGCGAAATGGGCAAGATCCTCGACGAAACACGCGGCGACGTGCAGGAAGCGATTGACATGACGTTCTACATGGCCGGCGAAGGCCGCCGCCTGTTCGGCCAGACGACGACTTCGGAATTGCCCAACAAATTCTGCATGTCGGTTCGCAGTCCGATCGGCGTCTGCTCGCTGATCACGCCGTGGAACTTTCCCATGGCGATTCCTTCCTGGAAGGTGATGCCGGCGCTCATCTGCGGCAACACGGTGGTCATGAAACCCGCCACGGACACGCCGCTTTCGATGTGGAACCTGGCCAAGGCGCTGGAGGAAGCCGGCATTCCGCGCGGCGTGGTGAACTACGTCACCGGAGGCGGCGGCGAAGTGGGCAACACACTGATGACGCACGCGGACGTTCGCGTCGTCAGCTTCACGGGCTCGACGGAAGTGGGCCGCAAAGTTTCCGAAGCGTGCGCGTCCACTTTCAAGCACTGCTGCCTGGAGATGGGCGGCAAGAACGCCATCATCGTTCTCGACGACGCGAACCTCGACCTCGCCGTGGATGGCGCGATCTGGGGCGGTTTCGGCACCACGGGCCAGCGGTGCACCGCGGCGAGCCGCGTCATCGTCCACAAGAAGGTCTATCAGGAATTCCTGGATCGCTTCGTCGAGCGCGCCCGCGGGCTCAAGGTCGGCAACGGCCTCGACCCCACCGTGCAGGTGGGTCCGCTCATCAGCGAGTCGCAATTGAAGACGGTGGAAGAGTACGTCGCCATCGGCAAGTCCGAGGGCGCGAAGCTCCTGTGCGGCGGCGAGCGGCTCACCGGAGGCGCCTACGACAAAGGTTGGTTCCATGCGCCCACGATCTTCGGCGACTGCGGTCCGAACATGCGCATTTCGCAGGAAGAAATCTTCGGGCCCGTCGTGAGCGTGATTCCCGCGAACGACCTCGACGACGCCATCGAGATTTCGAATGGAGTCATCTACGGGCTGTCGTCCTCGATTTACACGCGCAATGTGAACAAAGCGTTTCGCGCCATGCGCGACCTTGAAACGGGCATCTTCTACGTCAACGCGCCCACCATCGGCGCCGAGACCCATCTGCCCTTCGGCGGCACCAAGCAGACGGGCAACGGCCACCGCGAGGCCGCCACGGCCGCGCTCGATTTCTATTCCGAATGGAAGTCCGTGTACGTGGACTACAGCGACCGTCTGCAACGCGCGCAGATTGATACGTAGGCGTGGGTTGTTCGTCGCAGGTGGGCGGCCGAAAACCGCAGTCCGCGTCACTCGCTGGCGGGCAGGGCGATCCCGTTCGATTCGGTCTCGGATTCTTCGGCGGCGGCGGCTTCTTCGGCCTCGGCTTCTTCGGAAGGTTCCGAGAGGGCCCGCGCGGCGACAATCTTCAACGGGTCCACGTCATCGGGCAGCGGACGCGGCCCGAGGCCCAGCTTCATCAAGGTTCGCGATTCCGGCAGGCCGCTGGCGGGAAAGCCGTTGTCGGCCTGATAGCGCCGCATCGCCTCCTGGGTGGCTTCATCGTACTTGCCGTGGGGCTCGGGCTCGAAATAGCCGGCATCCTTGAGCGCTTGCTGAATTTCTCGTACGCGTTCGGGCTGGATCCGCATGCTCGCGATCCGGCGCTTGAAACTCGAGCTCCGCGCCGGGGCGCGGCGTCGCGTGGTAGGACGAGTCGAAGAACTGGCTTTCTTCTTCGGCGCGGCCTTGACGGCGGGCGCGGCCTTTTCTGCGGAGGCGTCTTTTTTCACCGCTTCCGAAGCGTCGAGCGATAGCGCCAAGCCGGCCGCCAGCATCGGCGCAAGCAAAGACAAAAGGATTCGTCGGGAAGTCGAAGTCAGCAAAAGCTTCGGCTCCGTCAAGGGAGTCGTTCCGCCAGGTAAACCGTTGTAAACGTACGCCCCTGCCGCCGCGCGAGGAGGAAGAGCACGTCGTCGCCGGACTTGAGCTGGTTCTGGACGCGGTTGAAGTCCTCGACGGAACCGATCGCCTGATGGTTGATGGCCAGGACAATGTCGCCGCGGATCAATCCGAGGTCGGCGGCGAAGCTGCGCGGCTCGACGTCGGCAACGAGCACGCCTTGCGGCGTCGCAAGGTTGAGCTCGCGGGCCAGTTCCTGGCTCTGCTCGCGCGTCAGGCCGCGCGGGATGACGCCCAGAATGCCGGCCGACTCGGCCGAGCCTTCATCGCCTGGGCCGCTTTCGGGACCTTCGCGCGTCTGGCCGATAATCACGTTGCGGTCGCCGACTTCAATCGCCGTGGATTGCTTTTTCTTGTCGCGCAGGTATTCGATCCGCAACTTGCTGCCCACGGGCGTGTCGGAAACGATCTGCACCAGCTCGTCCCCGCGCTTGATCGGCTTGCCGTCCACGGCCACGATCACATCGCCGCGGCGCAGGCCAGCCTTGTCCGCGGGACTGCCGGGCGCCACCTGATTGACCACCACGCCGTGATCGGCGCCGAAGCTGCGCAGCAGCGCCGGATTCTGGTCACTCAGGAAAGTAACTCCGATGGCGCCGCGCTGCACCGAGCCGGTCTCGATGATCGAGTTATAGACCTTGCGCGCTGTATCGGAAGGAATCGCAAACCCGACGCCGTCGTAAGTGCCGCGGCTCGTCGCGATGGCGGTGTTGATCCCCACCACCTGCCCGGCCAGGTTCACCAGCGGCCCGCCGGAATTCCCCGGGTTGATTGCGGCGTCGGTCTGGAGGAAGCGCTTGAACTGCCCTTCCGGCCCGCCTTCAATGTCGCGTCCCTTGGCGCTGATGATGCCCGCGGTCACGGTGGAATCGAGCCCGAAGGGGCTGCCGATAGCGAGCACCCAGTCGCCCACGCGCATGGACTCGGAATCGCCGAACTTCGCGGCGGGCAATTCGCGATCCACGTCAATCTTGATGACTGCGAGATCGGTCCACTTATCGGTGCCGATAATCTTCGCGTCGTAGCGCCGGCTCGAGGAATCGCCGTGAAGCTGCACGCGGATGCGGTCCA
>CAZKXX010000119.1:0-10146 GCA_964556705.1 uncultured Acidobacteriota bacterium | reverse complement strand
TCGCGCTGCGGGTAGGGGATTTCGACGCCGTGTTCGCGGAACTTCTTGAGGATGGCGAAATTGAGTTCGCTGGTGAGCTGGCCTTTGCGATGCAGCAGCGTGGTGCTCCAGGCCCGCAATTCGAATTGCAGCCCGCTGTCGCCGAATTCGAGGAAGCGGACGCTGGGCTTGGGCTCGCGCAGGACGTTGGCGCTTTCGTCGGCGGCTTCGAGCAGGAGTTTTTCGACGAGGTTCACGTCACTGTTATAGCTCACGCTGACGGGAATTCGGAAGCGGACGCGGTGTTCGACGTGGCTCCAGTTGACGACGTTCTCCGAAATGAACTTCGAATTGGGCACGATGATGGCGATGTGATCGTTGGTGAGGACGGTGGTGGCGCGCGTGCCGATTTCGATGACGTCCCCCTCCACGTCCGCGACCTCGATGCGGTCGCCGACTTTGATGGGCTGCTCGAAAAGGATGATGATGCCGCTGATGAAATTGTTCGCGATATTCTGAAGGCCGAAGCCCACGCCGATGCCGACGGCGCCGGCCAGGATGTTGAGCGTCGTCAGGTCAATGCCCGCCGTCTGAAGGATGATGAGCAGCCCGACGGCGAGCAGGAAATACTGGACGATCGAGCCCGTCGCCTGGCGCACGCCGACTTCGATGCGCGTGCGCGCCAGCAGCGTGTGGACCATCCAGTGCTTGAGCTTCGCTGAAAACACCAGCAGCAGGACGAGCAGGATGATGAGGTAGAGAAACGTCCACAGCGTCAGCTCGGTCTGGCCGAGGCGAAAGATGGGAATCTGGAGAAAATCCCTCAGACGTTCCAGCCAGTTGGCAACCTGCTCCATGGTGATGCTCTCCTGCCGAGCGCCGCGTCAGGGAAGAAAGTTACGGCTGCCATGAATAACTCCAGATGCTTCGCTGCGCTCCGCATGACAGATTCTCCGGCTCCGCTCCACAGCATTTCACCCTCGCGACCCTAGAACGGCCAGAACCGCGGAATGAAGATCGTGGCCAGTACGCAAAGACCCAGATCGAGCGGAGCCCCGACCCGAAGATAATCCGTGTAGCGGTACTGCCCCGGGCCGTAGATCATTGTATTCGTTTGGTAGCCGACCGGCGTCATGAAACTCGCGGAAGCGGCGAAGGTGACGGCCATCAGGAACGGCCGTGGGCTCAGGCCGAGCGTCTCGGCCGTTGCCAGCGCGATGGGCGCCATCAGGGCCGCCGTGGCGTTGTTGGACATCAGCTCGGTGAGGATCGAGGTGACGAGGTAGAATCCCGCGATCATGGCCACCGGCCCCCAGATTCCCAGCGTCCCGACCATGGAGTGGGAGATCAGCAGGGCCGCGCCCGTATTCTCAAGCGCCACGCCCAGCGTCAGCACGCCCGCGAGCAGAAAGATCACCTTCCAGTCAATCGCGCGGTACGCTTCTTCGAGCGTGATGCAGCCGGCCATCACCATCAGGATGCAGCCCGCGATCGCGGCGACGACGATGGGAACGATGCCCAGCGCGGCCGTGGCCACCACGGCGGCAATGATCGCCACGGCGGGAAGCATTTTCTTCTTGCGGAACTCCGGCAGGCCGAGCTCCGAGACCAGAACGAACGCGCTGTCGCGCTTGAGCTGATCGAGGTGGTCGCGTTTGATCTCGAGCAGCAGGACGTCGCCCGAGTGCAGGCGAACGTCCTCGAGATTTTCGTGGACCAGTTTGCCGCGGTGACGGAGGGCCAGGGCCGTGGCGGCGTACACGTCTCGAAAGCGGGTGCGCTTGAGCGTCCGGCCTTCGAGCTGCGAGCTCGGCGCGATGACGGCTTCGACGAGCAGCGTGTCTTCGGACTCGAGGTCGGCGTCGTGGAGATGCAGCTCGGGACGGAACTTCACCCCGGCGCGCTCCTGGAGCTTTTTGAGCTTTTCGACGTCGCAGCGCACGCGGAGGACATCTCCGGCTTTGAGGAAAAGCACGGGGCGGGGAAGCGTCAGGCGTTCGCCCTCGCGCCGCACTTCGAGGACTTCGAGGTCCAAATCCTTGACGATCGGCGCTTCACTCAGCGGCTTGCCGACCGACTTTGCATCCGCCAGAAGCACCACCTCAGCCAGGTACTCGCCCATGCCGTAGGTTTCGATCAGCTCTCCGGCGGCGCGGCGCTCGGGGATGAGCCGGACGCCGATCGTAACCATGTAGGTGATTCCCGTGAAGGCGAAGATCACGCCGAGGCGCGTGAACTCGAACATCTCGAACGGGGGTTCGCCGTGGCGCTCGGCGATGGAACTGACCAGAATGTTCGTGGAAGTTCCGATGAGCGTGCACACCCCGCCGACGATGGCGGCAAAGGAGAGCGGCATGAGGAGCTTGGAAGGGCTCGACTTCGTGGCCTGCGCCACGCCCATGACGAGGGGGATGAAGATGGCCACCGCCGCCGTGTTGTTGATGAACGCCGACATGAGCGCCACGGCGATCATGACGCTGATGAGCGCCAGCCAGACGTTGCGCTTCCCGATGCTGGTGAGCACGACGCCGATGTAGTTCACTGCGCCGGTCTTGAAGAGCCCCGCGCTCAGGACGAACATCGCGCCCACGGTCACCGTCGCCGTGTTGCTGAAGCCGAGCAGCCCCTCCTCCGGCGTGACCAGACCGCCCAGCAGAAGCGTCGTCATGATCATCAGCGCGACCAGGTCAATCGGCAGCTTTTCGCTCGCGAACAGCGCCACGGCGACCAGCACGAGCACCAGCACGACGATCATGTCCGGAGTAATCGTCATCGTTTGACGGGAGCCGCTTCCGTCGTCCGCCGCCTCTTGAGGCGGCCTCTCCGGCCCGCTTCAATTCGGGACGGGCCGAGTCCCGATAATCTACACGTCCCGCACCGACTTGCCAAGCGATGGCGCGGACCGGCGGCTCACGACGCCCGCGCCAGCAGAAACATCTCTTCGTTGTGCGTGATCAGGATGTCGTCGCCTCGAACGACGGGCGCGAATCCTGCACGGTCGCCTTGCATCGAGTCTTCGCTGCCGCGGACGGCGGTCTTCGCGAAGGCCGCAACGGTCTTCGCAAACTGTTTCTGCACGGTGGTTCAGCGTTGTTTGGACATCGGTTGCCCTCGAAAGGTGGCAGGTCGTGGGGGGGCTGCGGGCCGCGGTCCCGCAGCCGATTTCGAAGCGAGACTCAGGCGCCGGTTGACTTCTTCGCGTTTTTCGCCCGCGTCCTGCCACGTGCCATCCTACTGTTTCCCGACGGAATCGTATAGAATGCGGACTCTTTGTGAAAACCTCAGGATTGGACCCTGTTTGTTGATGATGAGCTTTCAGGCTCCAATTCGCGAATCCGCCCGCCGCGCCGCCGCCAACTTCGAGGAGCCCCGGTGCGTCCTGATTCCCGCCGGCGAGTTCCTGATGGGCTGCGAGACGGGCCGCGACGACGAGAAGCCGGTCCACCGCGTGTTTGTGGATGCCTTCGAGATGGCCGTTTTCCAGGTCCGCAACCGCGACTGGGCGGCGTTCACGGAAGCAACCGGGCACTCGCCGCCGCCCCACTGGAGCGAGCCGGATTTCTGCGACCCGGACATGCCCGTCGTGGCGGTGACGTGGTTCGAAGCGGAGAAGTACTGTCGATGGTTGACCGGACTGGCGGGCCGGCGCTATCGTTTGCCGACCGAGGCCGAGTGGGAACGCGCGGCGCGCGGCGGCCGCGAGGGCCTGCTTTACCCCTGGGGTGACGAGCCCCCCGACGAATGGCCGGAGTACCGCGAACGCTGGGACCGGGAAGTGCGCGGCCCGCTGCCCGTGGGGAAGGGTGCGGCAAACCCTTTCGGAGTGTTTGACATCGGCGAAAACGTTCACGAGTGGTGCGCGGATTTTTACGACGCGCGCTACTACGAAGTATCGCCGGCGCGGAATCCGGCGGGGCCCGCGGCGGGCGAGCGGCGCGCCTCGCGCGGCGGTTCGTGGCGGCACCACGTGAAGGCCAGTCGTTGCGCGGCGCGCTCCAGCATTCCCCCGGAGTTTCAGTACGCCGACTACGGATTTCGTGTTGTGCGTGACGCGCGATAGGCGCGCAAACCTTTTGGAGGAGACCATGCCCGAACTCCGGTACAACGTCATCACGCGCGACTGGGTCATCATCGCCAGGGAGCGCGCCAAGCGGCCCGACCAGTTCAAGAAAAAAGGTGAGAGGAAAGTGCTCCCGCCTTTTGACGCGAAGTGCCCCTTCTGTCCCGGCAACGAGGCGATGACGCCGCCCGAAACGCTCGTCATCCCGGACAGCAAGAGCTGGGCCGTGCGCGTCACGCCCAACAAGTTCGCCGCCTTGAGCGCGGAGGGCGAACGGGTCCGCACCGTGCAGGGCATCCGCCGCACCGTGACCGGCGTGGGCCTTCACGAAGTCATCGTCGAAACGCCGGACCATTCGAAGACGACGGCGCAGCTCTCGGATCGCGAAGTCGAATTGATTGTCCAGGCTTACCTGAACCGCTTCCGGGCCGCCTCCGCCGACCCCCGCGTCGAGCTGGTGACGATCTTCAAGAACCACGGTGACGCCGCGGGGACTTCGCTCGAGCACCCGCACTCCCAAATGATCGCCACGCCCGTCATCACCACGCAGGTTCGCGACCGCCTGTTCAGCGCGCTGAATCATTTCGACGAGTACGGCGAGTGCATTTTCTGTCGCGTCCTCGATCAGGAACTCAAGGATGGTTCCCGCGTCGTGCTCGAAACGGAGCATTTCGTGAGCTTCGTCCCCTTCGCCGCGTTGACGCCGTTTTCCATCCTCATCATGCCGCGGCGCCACATGGCCTGCTTCGACGCCATGAGCGACGCCGAATCCGCCGACCTGGCGCACATCCTGAGGCGCACGCTGCTGAAACTTTACGCGGGGCTGGACGATCCCGATTTCAACTATGTCATCCGCACCGCGCCTCCCGACGACCGCCACGTGAAGTACTACCACTGGTACGTCAGCATCGTCCCGCGCCTGACGAAGATGGCGGGCTTCGAGCTCGGCTCGGGCATGTTCATCAACGTTTCGCTTCCGGAAGAAAACGCGCAATTTCTGCGTGGCATCGAAGCGAGCTAGGGTTATAATGCGCGCGCTTCCGGGGTGAGGGCAATTCGCGGAGCCGGAGCGCGTCGGTGTGAAGCCTCAGGGCAAAGGGGACGAACCATCCATGCTTCAAGTCATTCGCAGGCCGAAGGTTTATGACGTCTGCATCATCGGCTCGGGGGCCGCGGGCGGCATGGCCGCGAAAGTCCTGACGGAAGGCGGCCTCGACGTCGTGATGCTCGAAGCCGGCCCGCCCGTCAACCCCATGACGGATTTCAAAGAGCACGTGTGGCCCTACGAGCTCGAACGGCGCGGAGCGGGCGTGGGCGGCGCGGGCTACAGCGATTTCGGCCGCACCGAGTTCATGGCCCCGAACGGCTCGTGGACCCTCGAAGGCGAGCCCTACACGGCCGCGCCCGGCTCCCAGTTCATGTGGTTCCGCTCGCGCATTGTGGGCGGACGGACGAACCACTGGGGACGCATTTCGCTGCGCTTTGCGGAGGTGGACTTCAAGGTCCGCTCGCACGACGGTGAGGGAGACGACTGGCCCATCACGTACCAGGACCTCGCGCCCTACTACGACAAGGTTGAATCGTTCGTCGGAGTATTCGGAACGAAAGAAGGAATTCCCAGCGCGCCCGACGGCATCTTCATGCCGCCGCCCAAACCGCGCTGCACCGACCTGCTCGTCAAGCAGGCGTGCGACAAGCTGGGCATCCTGTGCGTGCCTTCGCGCCTCGCGATCATCACGCAGCCGCACAACGGCCGGCCCGCCTGCCACTATTGCGCGCAGTGCGGGCGCGGGTGCCGCACGGCCTCCTTTATGAGTTCGAGCCAGGTGCTGATTCCTCCGGCGCTCGAAACGGGACGCCTGACGCTGGTGACCAACGCCATGGCGCGCGAGATCGTTGTGGACCACAGCGGCAAGCCGGTGGCCGTGAGCTACGTGGACCGGACAACGCGCACGGAGAAGGCGGTGCGCGCCCGGGCTTTCGTCGTGGCTGCCAGCGCCTGCGAGTCCACGCGGCTGCTCCTCAATTCCAGATCGCGCTTCCATCCGGCGGGGCTCGCGAACTCTTCCGGCGTCGTGGGGCGCTACCTGATGGATACGGTCGGGTCGAGCGGCACCGGATACTTTCCCCAGCTCGAAAAGATGCCGCCCCACAACCACGACGGCGTCGACGGGATGCACCTCTACATTCCCTGGTGGAAGTTCGACCGCAAGAACGAGTTCCTGCGCGGCTATCACATCGAGTTCGGGGGAGGGCGGGGAATGCCGCGCGTCGGGCAGTTCCACGGCGTCTGCCGCCAGCACGAGGGCTACGGCGTGGACTTGAAACGCAAATGCCGCGAACTCTACGGCGCTTACATCGGCTTTTCCGGCCGCGGCGAGATGATTCCGAACAAGGACTCCTACTGCGAAATCGACCCTCAGGTCGTGGACCAGTGGGGAATTCCGGTCCTGCGGTTCCATTTCAAGTGGAGCGAGAACGAAATCAGGATGGCCAAGGATATGCAGGAGACGTTCCAGGCCATCGTGGAATCGGCGGGCGGGACTTATGTGACCCGGACTTCGCCCGGCGGAGAGTTTCCGTACGGAATCTCGAAAGGCGGGGAAATCATTCACGAGCTGGGGACCGTGCGCATGGGGACGAACCCGAAGACGTCGGCGCTGAACGCCTATTGCCAGGCGCACGACGCGAAGAACGTGTTCGTCACCGATGGCGCCTGCTTCGTGACCAACCCGGACAAGAACCCGACGCTTTCCATCATGGCGATTTCCTGGCGGGCGTCGGACTACCTGTTGGCGCAGGCGAAAAAGGGAAATCTCTAAAACCACGAAGTGCAGGACTTCGGAGGGCGGCTTCCATGGCCGGTTCGGTTTCGCGACGCGACGTTCTGAAGACGCTGGCCCTGGGTGCCGGCGCGGGGTCGGTGCTGAGTGTTATCCCGCTTCAGGCGGCTCAGCACGCGCATCATCTGGTCCAGGCGGCGAAGGCCCAATCGCCGGCGGGAGAGTACAAGCCTCGCTACTTCACTCCGCACCAGTACCAGACGCTCCGGGCGCTCTGCCAAGTCATCATCCCGCCGGATGGGGATACCGGAGGCGCCATCGAAGCGGGCGCGCCCGAATTCATTGACCTGATTACCAGCGAAAATGACGACTACCAGGCACGCCTGGGCGGGGGACTGATCTGGCTCGACGCCGAGTGCCGCAAGCGCTACGGGCAGGTCTATCTTCAGTCAAAAGCCGCCGAGCAGAAGGAAATCCTCGACCTCATTGCCTACCGCAAGAACGGCGCAGAGGACCCCTCGCTGTGGTCCGGAATCCGTTTCTTTGAGTTCCTGCGCAATCTGACCGCCGACGGATTCTTTACGAGCGAAATCGGCATCAAGTATCTGGAGTTCATCGGTAACGACCACCTGGACGAATTCCCCGGCTGCCCGCCGCTTCCACAGGCTTGACCGCGACCAGGACCGAACCGGTAATAGTCCGCCGCGCCGGGCAGGCCCGCCGGCGTCCCCCAACAATCTCCCTGTCACCCCTCCTGGCGCAATCGAGCTTGGAAGTTGAAATCGTTATCGCGGCGGCGTAACATTGACGCCAGTTTGTGGACTTTCAGACTCCCGCTGCGCCGCAGGACAACTAGTCTGGTTGATGCCGAGGAGGCGACCGGGGCAGCGTGGGTGCCTTTCTAACCCCGGATGCAGTCTGGGCAAGACTTGACAAGACGGCGAAATGACTTCTTTGCGGAGTGAGCGCCCACGAAGCCAGGGGGACCGACGGCGCGATGGAGCGTTTCTAGAGCGGTCTAATCGGGCCTCAATGGCTCCTCTGTTGCGCCCCGCGGCAGTCCTAAAGGCTTTTCTCGTTCTGGCCGCCCTGGCGCAACCTGTTGCTGCGCAAGACTCCGACCCACCTCAAATCTTCCTGGAATTCGTCGTGGGCGGCTTCACGAAGCCGGTTGACGTCACTCATGCGGGGGATGGCTCGAACCGCCTGTTCATCGCCCAGCAGACGGGGCAAATCCGGATCTACGACCTCGACGCCGGACAATTGCTCCCCACGCCATTTCTGGACATCTCCGCGGAGATGGGAACTGGCCCTTTTGACGGCCTTCAGGGCATCGCTTTCCATCCGAATTTCGCCGCGAACGGACGCTTCTTCGTCCATTATGTGGATCCAAGCTTGGATGGAGTGATCGCGCGCTTCACGGTCTCGGCCGACCCGAACGTGGCCAATCCTGCTCCGGACGCCATCCTGCTCAGAATCCCCCATGACGAAACACCGTTCCCCCACTACGGAGGTCAGATCCAATTCGGCCGGGACGGTTATCTTTACATCGCTTCCGGCGATGGCGGTTTGCCGGAGGACCCGAACAACCACGGACAACGACTCGACGTGCTGCTGGGGAAGATGTTGCGCCTGGACGTGGACAGCGTCGAGCCTTATGCCGTTCCCGCCACGAACCCGTTTGTCGGCGACCCCGAAGCTCGCGGGGAAATCTGGTCGTACGGCCTGCGCAATCCCTGGCGCTTCAGCTTCGATCGCCTGACGGGGGAGATGTTCATTGCCGACGTGGGCGAGGGCAGGCGCGAGGAGGTCAACCACCAAGCCGCAAACAGCCCGGGCGGGGAAAACTACGGCTGGCGGCGGATGGAGGGGAGCCTGTGCTTCAACCCGTCCACGGGCTGCAACGACGGCACGCTGGTGCTTCCGGCGATTGAGTACGAACACCGCGATCAGGATTGCGGCGGTTCGGTGAGCGGCGGCTACCGCTATCGCGGCTTGCGCTTTCCCCATCTGGAGGGAATCTATTTCTACGGCGACTTCTGTTTTCGGGAGATTTTCGGAGCAGTCCAGCAGGAAGACGGAAGCTGGGAGAGCACGATGCTGTTGAACCCCGGCTTTAATATTGTCACGTTCGGTGAAGACGAAAGCGGGGAGATTTACGTCCCGGACTACTTCGCCGGAAACCTCCATCGCCTTGCCGCTAACAACCCCGTCCCGACCCTCACCAGCCTGTCGCCAAATCGCATGGCACCAGGGAGCGCGGACTTCACGCTGACGGTCGGCGGAACGGGCTTCGTGCCGGATTCCTTGGTGCGCTGGAACGGCGCGGACCGCGCCACGACCTTTGTGAGTACCACGGAGGTAGCTGCGGCCATCCCGGCCAGCGACGTCGCGATCGAAGGCACCGCCGAGGTCACGGTGTTCAATCCCGAGCCCGGCGGTGGCGCCTCAAACGCCCTGACGTTCCTCATCGGGCTGGCCCCCGAGGTCACGCTTTCCTCAACCCAACTGGACTTTGGCGATCAGGCCGTGGGGACGACTTCCGGGGCTTTGACCGTGTCGCTCTCGAACAGCGGCAACGCCGCGCTCACCATCGAGTCGATCGTTGCCGGCGGAGATTTCGTCGCAGACGAAAACTGCGGGATGAGTCTGGCGGCGGGGGCAAGTTGTCAGATCGACGTCACGTTCTCGCCCAGCGAGGCCGGGCTGCGGGAAGGAATGCTGAGCATAAACTCCGATGCCTCCGGCAGCCCTCATATGGTTCTGCTCGCGGGAACTGGAACGGACTTTGCCCTGACTTTCCCAGCCGGTTCGACGGATTCGGCAACCATTACCGCCGGGCAATCGGCCACCTACAATCTGCGAATTGTCCCCGAGGGATTCAGCGGGACTGTTAATTTCAGTTGTTCGGGCGCACCCTCGGGGGCCACGTGCAGCGTTTCCCCGTCGTCGGCCGTCCTGGACGGCTCGACCGCACTCGACGTCAACGTGACGGTCCGGACGACAGCCCGGACCTCGGCTCTGCAAAGAATTCGGCCTGGACCTCCTGCTGTATTTCATGGGCGCGTGCCCGGTTTGCCGACGATATTCGCTTTCTTGTTTGCCGGTCTCCTGCTGGTTCTGCTTCAGAGGGCTCCATGCAGCAGGCCTGCCTTCCGGCCCGGACAGGCCTTTGCGAGGCCGGGGGGTCCGGCAATGTTCGCCATTTTTCTGCTCGCCCTGGGCACTGCCGGGATTTGGACGTCATGCGGGGGCAGCACATCCCCTGCCAGCCCCAGCGGAGGTGGGACCCCCGCCGGAACCTACACACTGACGGTCACTGCG
>CAZKXX010000118.1:0-10567 GCA_964556705.1 uncultured Acidobacteriota bacterium | reverse complement strand
TACACGGCCACGAGGATTGAATGAAAGGCGGGTGGCCCACCCATTAGATTAAGGGGGTGCCCCATCCTTGCGATTTGTGCAAGGGTGGGGTACTGAAGGTCTTTTTCGGACACGGCCAACCGCCCCACCTTTCGAGACGCCGAGGGGCGGGTCACCCGGCCTGCGGATACGTAATGTGGAAAGCGGTTATCAAGAAATTGGCCGCGATTCTGGATGGCGTCTACGTTGAGCCGTGGCGAATCCTGCTTGGCCCAGGAGCGTTCACACTCCGGTGGTGGGCAGTAGCCTTCTTCCTGGTTCTGGTGTACTCAATCTCCGTGGCACTGGCCTATGAGGCGTTCGTATGGGCGTTCGGTTGGGATCCTATCCGTTAGTGGCAGCTCGATAGCGGCTAGCGCACAGCCGTTTTGTGACTCTGGCGGGTGGCCCAGCCTTTGGGGTAAAGGGGTGCCCCATCCCGACCGAAAACGTCGGGACAGGTCCTTGCACATTGTGCAAGGGTGGAGTACGAAAGGTTTTTGTCGGACACCGCCAACCGCCCCACCCTTCGAGACCGCCGAAGGGTGGCGCACTCGACTACTCGCCGTTTGGTGTAAGATCAGAGTGTGGGTGTGGATTTTTTCCGCGCGACAACACACAGAGCCAGGAGGGAGATGATGAGCAAGTCGCTTTATGAGCGTCTGGGAGGCGCGAAGGGTATTTCCGCGATCGTCGAGGATGTCGTCGCCGGGCATCTGGCCAATCCGCTCGTCCAGACCCGATTCCAAAGCGTCGAGGACCTCGACCACCTCAAGAAAATGGCGGTCGAGTTTTTTGCTGCGGGGTCGGGCGGCCCGGAGAAATACACCGGCAAGGATATGCGCGCGGCGCACAAAGGGATGAACATCAGCGAGCAGGAGTACCTGGCCGTCATGGACGACATCATGGAGGCGCTCGACAAACACGCCATCGATGAGGCGACCAAGAAAGACGTGCTGGCGATCCTCTACTCGCTCAAGGGCGAGATCATTCGCGTTTGACCCGGGCGGAGCAGACCCGGTCAATCGAAACCGCGAATTGACCGTGGCGACCAGCTCGGATATAAGACCTCCCCATGGCGCGCAAAAAGTCTTCCACGACCAGGAAAGAGTATGTCCACCGCCACCGCGACGGCAGCCTTTGGGCCAAAGGAGCGATGGTCGCCGGCAAGCCCGACGGCTTTTGGCAATGGTTCCGCAAAGACGGCACTCGGCTTCGCTCCGGCTATTTTGACAAAGGCAAACAGGTCGGCGCCTGGACGACTTACGACCAGCAGGGCAAAGCCTATAAAGTGACGCGCCTGAAGTGACGAACGCGCGCGCGGCCAAGGGAGGACCTGTGAAACTGCGCGTGACCATTCCGGTGATTGCGGCGGTTTGTGCGGGACCGGTGGCGGGAATCTTTCCGGGTGACCGCGCGGGGCCTCCCCGGGCGGGAGATCGTCCGGAGAGATAGCCTGTCAGAGCCTAGCCAGCTTGTCGGGAGTTTTCGCGACGCCGGGGTTGCGGCGACCCGCGACGGAGCGGGAGAATCGGAGCGTGGAATTTTTTCCGCCGAGTCACGCCGCGGGTCCCCTGACGCCCGCGCGGACCGGCGCGGGCGTCAGTAGTCGGGGCGGGGGGTTTCGATTTCCGGACCGAAGGGCGCGAAGCCGGCTTCCTGGCGCGCGCGGTGCTGAGCTTTTTCCGCCCGCCGCGCGGCGCGCTTTTCCGCCTTGGCGCGCTGTTTCTCGAGCCGCTTCGCTTCCTTCTGCCGCTTTTGAAAAGTCGTACGCTGTCTTCCTGCCATCAAGGCTCCTTTCGCCGGGGCAATCGAGGACGGGGATTCGCCGGAAGGGGTTTACCAGCGGCGGTCGCGCGAGGAGCGCGAGTCGCCGCGGAAACCGCCGCGTCCTCCGCCGCCCTTGCGCTTGCCGCCGAATCCGCCGCCTCCGCCGGGACGGAAGCCGCCCGTGCTGCGCTCGGGCCGCGGCCGCGCTTCGTTGATCGTGAGCGCGCGCCCGCCGAAGTCGCGCCCGTTCAGCGCGGCGATGGCTTTCTCGGCGTCGTCGTCCTGGGCCATTTCAACAAAAGCGAATCCGCGCGACCGGCCCGTGTCGCGGTCGGTCATGATGCGGATCTGCTGCACCTCTCCAAAGGGAGCGAAGAGATCGCGGAGCGCGTCCTCGGTGGTGTCAAACGGCAGGTTCCCGACATAGAGATTCTTCATTCCTTCACCTCAAGAAATATAGATGGTCCCGCCCCTCGGGGGAATTGCGGTGGCCGGAAGTCCGTTCGACTTCCGAGGACGATCACCGGAGAGATCAATCTGTGGCGTGGAGGAGAAAACCCCGCAGCCTCAAATGAAAAACACCGGACGGGCGCCTACAAGCGCCCCAACGTATTGTCTCACATTTTCACGCAAAGAAAGTGAAAATCGGAGCGGCCCCGCCGGGCGGGCGGCGCGTAAGGGTTTATGATGAGGCGCCCGAAATCCCCGCGGGAGGAAACGATGGCCTCGAGGAAGCTGTGCGCGGGCGCGGCGGCCATCTGCGCCGCGATGCTGGGAACGTTCTGCGGGCCGGCCGCGGAGCCGCCCGCGCTGAAAAGCGCGAACGACTGGACGCTGGTCTGGCAGGACGAATTCGAGGGCGCGAACGGGACGCGGCCCGACGCGACGAAGTGGGTGTACGACCTGGGCGGCGGGGGCTGGGGCAACAACGAGCTTCAGACGTACACCGACCGGGCGGAAAACGCGCGCCTTGAAGACGGCAAGCTGGTGATTGAGGCGCGGCGAGAAAAATTCACCGGCGCGGACGGCCTCGCGCGCGAATACACTTCGGCGCGGCTCAAGACCCTCGGGCGTTTCGAGCAGACGTACGGCCGCTTCGAAGCGAGCCTCCGCATGACCTCCGGGCAGGGCCTCTGGCCCGCCTTCTGGATGCTCGGCGCGGACTTCGGCAAGGTGGGCTGGCCGGAGTGCGGCGAAATCGACATCATGGAGAACGTGGGTTCGGAGCCCGCGCGGGTGCTCGGGTCGCTGCACGGGCCGGGCTTCTCGGGCGGGGATTCGGTGCACGCCGAGTACCTGCTTGCCGGCGGGCGGCGCTTCAGCGACGATTTCCACCTCTTCGCCGTCGAGTGGGAGCCCGCGGTCGTCCGCTTTTTTGTGGACGAAAACTTGTACGCCACGTTTACGCCCGCCGACCTGCCCCCGGGCGCGACGTGGGTCTTCGACAAACCGTTCTTCATGCTCCTGAACGTCGCCGTGGGCGGCAACTGGCCGGGCCCGCCCGACACGAGCACCGTCTTTCCGCAACAGCTTCGGGTGGACTACGTCCGCGTGTACCGCCGCGCGTGATCCGTAGATGACGCCGAGTCCGCAGTTTGCATTGCCGGGTGTACTGTGAGTCGGGACATAGAGCCATTTTGTCCCTCACGTGCGGGGCGGTCACCGCAGCTCGCAGCGGTGTTATCATGGCGGGCTCGCGATGCTACCTGGGGAGACGCTTCATGAATTCATTCCACCGATGTTTCCTGTGTGTCCTCTTGCTGTTCAGTGTGGCCCTCGTCGGTGCCGCGCAGGAAGGCGGCGAAGGCCGACTCATGCGCTTTCCGGACATTCATGAGGACCAAATTGTTTTCAGTTACGGCGGCGACCTGTGGATCGTCTCATCCGCGGGCGGCGCCGCGCGGCGCCTGACGTCGCATCCGGGTCTCGAACTCTTCCCGAAATTTTCCCCGGACGGAAAATGGATTGCCTTCACGGGACAGTACGACGGCAACTTCAACGTTTTCGTCATGCCCGCCGCGGGCGGCGAGCCGCGCCAGCTCACCTTCCTTCCCGACGTCGAAACGGTCTCCGAGCGCATGGGGCCGAACAACATGGTGATCGAATGGCTGCCGGACGGGAAACGCATCCTCTTTCTCTCCCGCCGCGACACGTTCAACACCTGGTTCGGAAGGCTGTTCACCGTGCCGCTGGAGGGCGGGCTGCCGGAACGGCTGCCGATTGACAAGGGCGGGCTCACCAGCTTCAACGCCGACGGCACGCGCATCGCCTACAACCGCATCTTCCGCAACTTCCGCACCTGGAAGCGATATCAGGGCGGCATGGCGCAGGACATCGGCATTTACGATTTCAAGGCGATGACCTACGAGCGCCTCACCGACCATCCGGGCACGGACACCTACCCGATGTGGCACGGCGAGACGATCTATTTCGGCTCGGACCGCGGCGCCGAGCAGCGCATGAACCTTTACGCTTACAGCCTGAAGACTCGCCAGACGCGGCGGCTGACGGAATTCAAGGAATACGACGTGAACTGGCCGAGCCTGGGGCCGGGCGGAATCGTCTTTGAAAACGGCGGCTGGCTCTACGTGCTCGACCTGAAATCGGAGAAGGCGCGCAAGCTGGCGGTCACGCTGCCGGGCGATCGGCCGCTGGCGCAGCCGCGCTGGGCTTCGGTCGAAAAGAACGTCACGGATTTCGACCTCTCGCCGGAAGGCAACCGCGCCGTCTTCACGGCGCGCGGGGACGTCTTTACCGTTCCGGCGAAGGAAGGCGCCACACGCAACCTGACGCGTTCGCCGGGCGCGCGCGAGAAATACGCCGTGTGGTCGCCCGACGGCATGTGGATCGCCTACCTCTCTGACCGCACCGGCGAAGACGAGCTGTATCTTGCGCCGCACGACGGGATGGGCGCGGAGGTCCGCGTGACGACGGACGGCGCGATGTTTCGACTCGCGCCTGTCTGGTCGCCCGATTCGAAAAAACTTCTCTTCGCTGACAAAGACGTGCGCCTCTGGTACGTGGATGTGAACGAGAAGAAGCCCGTCCAGATCGATCGCGGCCGGTACAACGACATCACCGATTATTCCTGGTCGCCCGACAGCCGCTGGGTCGCCTACGCCAAGGCGGACGCCAATCTGAACAACGTCATCTACCTTTACTCCCTCCAGGACCGCAGCATCACTCCGGTGACCACGAGCTTCAACGAAAGCTGGAACCCGGTCTTCGATCCCGAAGGGCGCTATCTCTATTTTCTTTCCAACCGCGACTACAACCAGGTGATCGGCGTCTTCGATTTCGAATTTGCAAACCCCAAGGCGACGCGCGTTTATGCCGTGACGCTGCGCGCCGATCAGGAATCGCCTGTCGCGCCCAGGAGCGACGAGGCGGGGAAGAAAGAGGAAGAAAAGAAGGACGAGAAGAAGGATGAGAAGAAAGAAGAAACAGCCGAACCCGCGAAAGAATTGCGCGTGGACCTCGCGGGCATCCGCGACCGCGTGGTGGCGTTTCCGATTCCGGTGGCGAACATTTCCAACCTGCGCGCCGCGAAGGACTACCTCTTCTACGTCACGAAGCCCGTCGAGGGTCTTTCCGGGCCGGTCCCCGGCGAGACGGCGGCAATTCGCGTCTTTGAACTGAAGGAACGCAAGGAGAGCGCGCTCGTCGAGCTCGCCGACCGTTTTGCGCTTTCGTTTGACGGTTCGAAGCTGCTCTATTCGGCGCCGCGCGAGGGCGCGAAGGAGGAAGAAGACAGCGAGGAAGGCCCGGGCGCGCGGACGTACGGCATCGTCGAAGCCAAACCCGTCCCGCAGCCGCACAAGCCGGGCGCGGGCGCGCTCAGCCTCGCCGGCCTGCGCATGGAGCTCCGTCCGCGCGAAGAGTGGGAGCAGATCTTCAACGAAGTCTGGCGGCAGCAGCGCGATTACTTTTTCCAGAGAGCCATGGCCGGCGTGGACTGGGCGCGCGAACGCGAGCGCTACAAGCCGCTCGTCGCGCACATCGCGCACCGCTACGACCTGACGTACGTGCTCGGCGAAATGCTCGGCGAGCTTTCCACCTCGCACACCTACATCGGCGGCGGCGATTTCCCCGAGCTGAAGCCGGTCAACGTCGGCGTGCTGGGCGTGGACTTCGAGCTTGACCGCGCGAGCGGCCGCTACCGGTTCAAGAAAATCTATCCGGGTGAGAACTGGAATCCCGCGCTCCGCTCGCCCCTGACGGAGCCGGGCGTGGACGTCAAGGAGGGCGAGTATTTGCTCGCCGTGAACGGGCGCGACCTGCGCGCGCCGGAGAACCCTTACCGGCTGTTCGTCAACACGGCGAACGAAAACGTCACGCTGACGGTGAATTCAAGACCCGCGGAAGAAGGCGCGCGGCGGGTGATGGTGAAGCCGCTCGGGAGTGAATTCAAGCTGCGCGAGCTCGACTGGATTACGACCAACCGCCGCAAGGTGGACGAAGCGACGGGCGGCCGCGCGGGCTACCTCTACATTCCCGACATGAGCGGCGACGGGTTGAACGAGTTCGTCAAGCAGTATTTCCCGCAGGTGCGCAAGGAAGCGCTCGTCGTGGACGTGCGGTACAACGGCGGCGGGTTCGTGGACCCGTTGATCTTCGCGCGCCTGCGGCGGGTGCTCGCCGGCATGGACGCGGTGCGCAACTGGGAGCCACTGACCTATCCGACGAACGCTTTCCACGGCCACCTGGTGTGCGTCACGAACGAGTACGCCGCCTCCGACGGCGACATCTTCACTTTCTATTTCAAACACTACCGGCTCGGCCCCGTCATCGGCATGCGCACCTGGGGCGGCGTGCGGGGCATTCGCGGTTACATTCCGCTGATCGACGGCGGCTACGTCACGCGGCCCGAGTTCGCCTTCTATGACCTTGACAGCCGATGGCTGATCGAGAACCGCGGCGTCGCGCCGGACATCGAAGTGGATAACACGCCCGACCAGGTGATGCGCGGGCGCGATCCGCAGCTCGAACGCGCGATTGAAGTGGTGATGGAGAAGCTCAAGAAAGAGCCGAAGAAATTGCCGCCGCCTCCGCCCGATTTGCCGGCCTATCCGGAAAAGCCGGGTGTGTAGCGGCGGCCGGCGAGCACCCCGACTTTACAGGCGCGTGCCGAAGGTCTCGAAGAGTGAGGACCTTCGGGGACGGTTTGTTGTTTTCGCCGCGCGGCTCGGATAAGCTGGGAGGAGCAGCCTTCGCCGCAGGGGGCGAGAGGGTTCAATCGCAATGAACGGGGACTTTCGCCGCTTGATTGAAATCGCCGCTGCCCGACTGAAAGCAGCGGGCGCGAGGGAAGTGTATCTCTTCGGGTCTGCGGCGAGGGGACGAACCGACCTCGGCTCCGACGTGGACATGGCTGTTTCGGGTCTTCCCCCCGAAGTCTATTACCGAGCCGCGGCGGCGGCGAGTGATGTCCTCGGGCGGCCACTGGACCTCGTTGACCTCGACGAGGACACTCCCTTTACGCGGTACCTCAAAACCGAAAACGAGCTGGTTCGTGTCGGATAAGCTTCGGAAGCAGATTTCCGTCGAGCGAGAGCAGCTCCGACGGCTGCTGGAGGTTCACGCTCCCCTCCTGGTCAAGTGCGCTTCATCCCCACCGACCCCGATCGAGCTGTCCGCGCTGGCAGGGATGCTGCACTCGTTCTACACGGGCATCGAAAACATTTTCCGGAGGATTGCGCTCGAATCACATTCCGCAGCGCCGCGCGGGGATACGTGGCATCGGGAACTGCTCGATCTCATGACTCAACCGGTTGCCGGCCGCCCGAGCGCAATCTCACCTCTCTTGCACGAGGATCTTCGCGAATATCTCCAGTTTCGGCATGTTTTCCGCCAGGCTTATTCGTTTGAGCTTCGGTGGGAGAAAATGCGCAAACTCGTCCTGAATTGCGAACCCACCCTGCGTCGGCTCGAGGAAGAGTTGGAAACGTTCCTCAGCGCCCAGCCGTGACAAGTTCATTGGACACATTCTGGTTCGCGTCGTCCCTAATGTCTCGCCAAAAAGGTCGCGTGTTTCAGTGACGGCCTTAGTTCACCGTGAACTCTGCCGACGAGATGACCGTCCCGGCGTCGTCCACGACTTCCACTTTCCAGTTGCCCGCGCTGATGGTCTTGTAGCTCCAGGTGCGCGTGGAGGGGAAGCGGATCTGAAGCGCGACTTCCGAGACCTTTTCGCCGTTGAGCGACCAGACGTGGCGAATTTCGGTCGGAACTTCCGCGGCCTGGACCTTCGTCCAGCAATAGACGCGGCCGACCGAAGCGTCGAACTCCGTCGCTTCGCCCACGGGCTCGCGGTCTTCGACGCCCGAGGCGAACACGATTTTTTCCACGGAAAGGGATGGTTCCTGCGCGAGCGTGGCGGCGCCGCCGGCGAGAGCGAGAACGGCCAAACCGGTCATGAGGGTGCGGGTCATTGCGGCCTCCTTCGAGACGTGCGGAAGCTTGCGCGCCTTGGGGCGGCGCCGGCTTCCCGGACGTTTGTGGATGAGCATTGCGCGGTAATCTATCCTAAACCGTCTCGAATTTCCACTCCGTGTCGTTACTCGTCACGGTCCCCGGGCGTCTTGGCGCCGTGGCGGTCCGTCTTGATTTTTCCGACTCGGCTCCCCGCACTGGGCGCCCACAAGGGGCGCCTCTGCGTCGCAATCACGCGCGCCCTCGTCGGAAGGTGTTGACAACTGCGGAAGAGCCGAATGTTCTGCCCAAGCTCGGGGCGAGCCTTCAATATCCAGCCACGCGGTCCCGCGCGGGCCGGATCCCGCGGAAGCAGCCCTGCATCCTCAAGCCTCGAACCCGTTCGGTCCAAATCCAGAGCGAGGAGGAGTGATGGCCCTGCGCAAAGAGCCGAAAGGTCTCGGCAGTTGTTTGAGAACTGCTGGGATTCTTCGCTGCAACGGGGCGGAAGGAAATGAAAAAGATTCTTCGCCCCGCGCAGAGTGACAGGGGCAGCCGGCGCTCGCCCCGCCCTTACACGGCTGCGGCCAGGGCGGCGACGCGCGATTCCTTCCACAGGGCCATATACGGCTGCAAATCGCGCATCATCTGGCGAAACTGCTCGATAGTGAGCGACTGCGCGCCGTCGCTGAAGGCTTTTTCCGGACAGGGGTGGACTTCGACCAGCAAGCCGTCGGCGCCGATGGCGACCGCGGCGCGCGAAAGCGCCGGCACGAGCGCGCGCTTGCCCGTGGCGTGGCTCGGGTCGAGGATGACGGGCAGGTGCGTCAGCTCATTCAGGACGGCGACGGCCGTGATGTCGCAGGTGTTGCGCGTCTCGGTCTCAAACGTCCGGATGCCGCGCTCGCAGAGCATGATGTTGGGGTTGCCGTGCGCGGTGACGTATTCGGCCGACATCAGCAGCTCTTTGATCGTCGAGCTCATGCCGCGCTTGAGCAGCACCGGCTTCGCGCACTTGCCGAGCGCCTTCAAGAGCGCGAAGTTCTGCATGTTGCGCGCGCCCACCTGCATGATGTCCGCGTACTCGGCCACGCGGCCCACGTCGTGCTCGCTCATCACCTCGGTGATGATGGAAAGTCCCGTGGCCTGGCGCGCCCTGGCGAGCAGCTTCAGGCCTTCGAGCTCCAGCCCCTGGAATTCGTAGGGCGACGTGCGCGGCTTGAAGGCCCCGCCGCGCAGGACGCGCGCGCCGGCGGCGGCGACCGCTTCCGCCGTCTCCATAATCTGCTTTTCGCTTTCCACCGAGCAGGGTCCGGCCATGACCACGAACTCGTCGCCGCCCACGACCGCGCCGTCCACGCGCATGCGCGTGCGCTCGCGCTTGAACTCGCGGCTGACGAACTTGTAGGGCGCGGAGATCCTCACCGCGTGCTCGACGCCGCTCATCGCCTGGAGGCTTTCGAGGCAGGCGGTGACGTCACCGACGCCCACGGCGCCGATCACCACGCGCTCTTCGCCCACAATCGAGTGCACCTTGTAGCCGAACTCGCGGATGCGCTCGCAGACGGCGTCGATTTCTTCCTTCGTAGCTCTTTTTCGCATCGAGATAATCATGGCCGGCTCTCCTCTGCCCAACAAAAAAGCCAGCCTTCTCGCCTCTCGCGGCGGGTGGCTGGCTCAACCTTGGCTTCTGTTTTTCCGGTTCAGGCCATCGCCACTCTACCGCGTCCGGGGAAATCCCCAGAAGCGGTAGCGAAAGTAAAAGGAGCTGGCAAAGGCCCGTACCATAAGTCGGCAACTATACCCTGGCGGCGGGGAAAAAGCAAGGGGCGTGTTCGAGGCGGGGATGAGCCTCCGGCGGGTCTCCGCCGGCGCCTGCCTGACGCCGGCAGGACGGGCAGGCGCCTGCGCGCGCTGCCCGGAGTCTGGCGAAGGGCCGGGTTGAACGCCTCGCCCGCCAAATGCTTTCTCGAACGCCAGCCGGGTTGAAGGGGACGTCAGGAGATGCTGACTGAGTCCTCTGACGATATCTATATACCAGACGTTATGTCCTCTTGACAAAGCTTTAGTTGACAGCTTAAGGTGAGTGTATAAACGGCTAATCCCGGGGAATACGATAGCAGCTCGGCGGTGCAGCATGACGCGCCGAAGAATGTACTTCTCCCCGACTCCCGCCAGCCCCCCGAAATTCAGCGTTGAGAATTGTGTGCCTCGTGCGCCGCCGGCGGGCCCGCACGGCGCCGGTCGCGCGCCGGACGTTTCCGCCGGAGACCGGGATGGCGCAAGTTGGAAAATCCGGGAAGCGGCCGGGAGGGCCTCGAAGACGGCTGGAAGAAGCTCTCCTGTGGGCCCTGCTCGTCCTCACGCT
>CAZKXX010000117.1:0-10768 GCA_964556705.1 uncultured Acidobacteriota bacterium | reverse complement strand
ATCGGCGCGTGGGCCTACGGCCTGAGCCGCGCCCTGGATTATCTCGAAAAAGACCAGGATGTTGACGCGAAGCGTGTCGCCGTTATGGGTCACTCGCGCCTGGGGAAGACGGCCCTCTGGGCGGGTGCTCTCGACACGCGATTCGCCATGGTGCTTTCGAGTTGTTCGGGAGCGGGCGGCGCGTCGCTACTTCGCCGCAATTACGGCGAAACCGCGCGAAATCTCGCCGAGGTGTTTCCCTATTGGTTCTGCCCCAGGTTCCGCGAATTCGCCGACGATCCCGGCAAGCTTCCGGTGGATGCCCACGAGTTGATCGCCTTGAACGCTCCGCGGCCCGTTTACGTCACCGCCGCGGAAGACGACCGATGGGCCGACCCGCGGGGGATGTTTCTCGCCTGCGTCGCCGCCGGGCCCGTCTATCGCCTGCTCGGCGGCGAGAGCCTTGGGACCGACCGGATGCCGGCACTGAATCAGCCGATTCAGCGCACCCTCGCCTTCCATATCCGCAACGGAGAGCACGCGGTGACCGCGTTCGATTGGGACCAGTTCCTGGCCTTCGCCGATTTGCATCTCCGCGCACGCCAGTGAAGCCTTGGGATTAGTGTGACGGGGTTTGGTGTAGCGGCGGTCGACACGCTTCAATCGTGCTGGCCTCATTCGGATGTTAGCTTCCCGGGGGTGTGCAGGCAGAGGCCAGGGAAAACCCGGGTCAAGGGTGGGCCACCCGCCCAGTTCTATGAATTCCAAGTGTATTTGATTGGATTCGCAGCACCGCGCTTACGATATTCGTCCGGCACCCGCTTGTGCAGGTACAGACGCTTAATCGGCTCGGGCGCTTCTCGACCGACGAAGCCCAGGCGGCCCGGCACATCGCTATGGCCGGGAAAATTTGCGGCCGTGGCCTCCAGCCAAGCGTCCGCTACAAAGGCGCCTACGATCAGGCCTTGCAGCGTCGACAGGATCACCTCGGCCTGCATCGCCTTTGACTTGCTGATCTTCCACGCGTACCGAGTCGCCTCATAAAGAGATGTCTCGGCAGCACTCCGGTTGACGCTGATCAGCAAGGCTTTGTGTTTGAACACCGCGGGCTCGGCAGAGTACCGCCGGATGATCTCTTTGGCGTGCATTGCTCCATAGTCGGTGCTTCCGGATCCCCCGGCGCTGTTGGTGAGGCCGGGATATGCATCGATGAGTGCAGCCTCCACTTCGAGAGCCGTCTTCTCGTCCATGCCGTGGCGATGAATCACATGCGCCGCTTCGAAGCCCGCCAGACGAATCTCGCGGATTCGCTTGACCTTGTTGTCTAGCTCATCTCCTTTCAGGTTCTGCTCCGCCCGAATGTGAGAGAAAACGCGGTTGCCCTGCCCCTTCCCGACGTAGAAGGTCTCCCCATTCCGCGGGTCGATGAGCCTGTAAACATAGGTTTTCAGTTTGCGCGCCACATCCGCTGGAAACGACTCAGGCTCTCGTAACTTCATGGTTCTCCTTGCGCCGAAGACGCTGACCCCATCGCGCGATGAGCCGGCAGGTGGCCCGTCGCAAGCGGTGACGGCCGGAGAATCGCACATATCGCATTCCGAATTCAAGATTCAAGAGGGCGGGCGACGCACGGCCGTGTAAACCGGAGGCGATTGTAGACTCATCGTCGCCCCGAACCCGCCTTGCGAGAGGTCGGTGTTCCTCAGAGAGACAACGCGTAGGATGCGGGGCGCTGAGAACGAAGTCAGGAGACAGAAGGCGAAAGTTCGACGTGCGAAGTCCGAGGTCCGAGGTCCCGAAGCGTCCAGTGTCTTGGTGTCTTGGTGGTGAGACCGGTGCGCCGGGAGGATTGCGCATTCCGCATTCAAGATTCAAGACGGCGCGGCGACGGAGTAGTGATTCCAGATTCCAGATTCAAGACGGCCAGCGGTTTCAGTAGAACTCTTCCATCAAATCTCCGAACAGGTCTTTCTTGACGCCGAGGGGCTGGCGGACCAGCGGGCCGTTCTTGAGGGCCACTTCGCCGTCTTCGTAGGTTTCCTGCTCGTCTTTGTAGAAGACGCCGATGGGGATTTTCGGGTCCCACTCGAAGGACTTGCGCACCGCGGCTTCGAGGTCCGCCGTGTCGTAATCTTTTTCGTCTTCGAGTTTATAGACCCGCTGCTTGAACCACGGATAGGTGTTGATTTTGTTGTAGGTCACGCAGGGGCTGAAGACGTCCACGAGCGCGAAGCCGTGGTGAGCGATGCCTCCGGCGATGAGGTCGGCGAGGTGCTTGGCTTCGCCCGAGAATCCTCGAGCCACGTATGTCGCGCCCGAAACCAGCGCCAGCGCAATCGGGTTGATGGGCAGCTCGATGTTGCCGCGCGGCGTGGATTTCGTCTTGTGGCCCTTGGTGGTCGTCGGCGAGGCCTGCCCGGTGGTGAGCCCGTAGATCTGATTGTTCATGACGATGTACGTCAGGTCGAGGTTGCGGCGCATGGCGTGAACGAAGTGGCCGAGGCCGATGCCGTAGCCGTCGCCGTCGCCGCCCGTGATGACGACTTTCAGGTCGTGATTGGCGAGCCGCGCGCCGCTCGCCACCGCCACGGCGCGCCCGTGCAGGCTGTGGACGCCGTAAGCGTGGAAGAACCCGGGCAGGTTCGACGAACACCCGATGCCGGAGACGACGAAGATGTCTTGGGTGGGCAACCGGAGCTTCTGCGCGGCGATTTCCAGCGCCCGCAGCACGCCGAAGTCGCCGCACCCCGGACACCAGTCGGGCTCGACGAGTCCCTGATAAGTTTCAAGCGGCAGTTCGACGACAGTCGCCATGATGACCTTCCCTTATTCGTGAGTCCCCGGATTTCGCGCGGCCCGCGAAGCGCCGAGGTTACTGCGCCACGGGCTCCCAGGCGTGCAACGATCCGGTCTTCACTCCGATTTTCAGCTCACCGCGTTTCTCGCCTGAGCCGCGATCCACCATCTCGACGAGCCAGACGGCCTCACCGTTGTTCCTGGTGTCGCTCATTTGGATCGCCGCGGGCCGGACCGCGTCGGCCAGGTGCGTGCGAATGTAGTGGTACGCCATTTCGCGCGCGTCGTCTTCGGAGACGTCCAGGTTCCGCGGCTTGCCGGCCAGGATGCGCTTCACCTCATCGGCGATGATCTTCGGCTCGAAGGGTTCGCCGTCGTACTTCAAGATGTGGTCGTGCACACGGATGCCGGTCTCGGCGCGCAGGAAGCGCGCAAACTGGCCGGTGTAATTCGCTTCGACGCAAATCAGCTTCTTCGATTTGGCGAGAGCTTCCGTGACCTCGCGCTCGTGGAACGGGTGGAGGTATTTGATCTGAAGCTGGTTCGCGGTAATCCCTTCGGCGGCGAGCAACGCGCGCGCCTCGCGAATCACGCCGCCCGTCGAGCCCCAGCCGATGAGCGTGACGTCCGCCTCCGCGGGCCCTTCGAGCTTCGGCGGCGGCAGCTCGCGCGCCACGCCTTCCATCTTCCTCATGCGTTTTTCCATGATCTTCCGCCGCATGGGAGGCGAGGTGAAGACGTCACTGATGGTGATGCCTTCCTCGTCGTGGTCGTCGGTGGCGGCCACGTATTCGCCGCCTTCGGTGCCGGGCAACGCGCGGGGCGAAATGCCGGAAGGAGTGAACGCGTAGCGTTTGAACGGACCGCTGCCATTCGGCCGCTCGGTCACCAACTCTCCGCGCTCAATCGGCACATCGTGCCTGAACGCGTCCGGCTCGATCGTCTCCGGGTGCTCGGAAACGTAGAGGTCGGAAATAATCAGCACCGGGAGCTGATACTTCTCCGCCAGGTTGAAGGCCTCGACCGCGCTCCAGAAGCAGTCCGTGGTGTCCGTCGGTGCAATGATGACGCGCGGAAAATCACCCTGGGACGCGCCGAAGACCTGGTTGAGGTCGCCTTGTTCGGTCTTGGTGGGGATTCCCGTCGAAGGTCCTCCGCGCTGGACTTCAATCACCACGACGGGCGTCTCGATCATACCGGCCATGCCGATCGCTTCAGTCATCAGCGCGAAGCCTCCGCCGGAGGTGCCGCACATGGCGCGCACGCCGGCCTGCCCGGCGCCGATGGCCATGTTGATGACGGCCAGCTCGTCCTCGCACTGCTTCACCAGGACACCGCACTTTTCCGCGTGGCTCGCCATCCAGTGGAGGATGGAAGAAGCCGGCGTCATCGGGTAGGCCGAGTAGAATTTGCATCCGGCCGTCACCGCCCCCAGCGCGAAGGCTTCGTTGCCGGTGACGAAGGGGCGCCGCGTCCCGCTGAACTTCCAGGGGTCCTTGAGGAGCGAAACGAATTTCTCTTTGGCGTAGTCGAAGCCGGCGCGCAGGATTTTGACGTTCTGCTCGATCACCGCATCGCCTTTGTGCTTGAACGTATCCGCCAGCACGCCCGCGAGCGATTCGAAATCGAGCCGCGCGAGATAGGCCAGCGCGCCGAGCGCCACCGTGTTCTGCATGATGGGCAGCAGCCGCCCGAAGGGCTTGGTGATTTCGTTCACCGGCAGCGGCAGGGAAACGACGCCGTCCCGCAACAGCACGGAGTCGCAGGTGAAGCGGTCGGAGTTGTAAAGCACCGCGCCGCCCGGCTCGACCTCCCGGGCGTGCCGCTCGACCGAGTCCTGGTTGAGAGCGATGAGGACGTTCAGATGGTCGCCGTGGGAATAAACCTTCTCTTCGGACATCCGCACGCGCAGCCAGATGTGCCCGCCGCGAATCACCGATTGATAGCTGTTGTAAGCGCTGATCCAGAGGCCGACGCGCGAGGCGCCTTTGGCGAGCGTGTCACCGGTCTTATCCAGACCGTCGCCTGCGGCTCCGCCGATCCCGACGGTAAACTCCCGACCCATGAAGTCCCCCCTTCCGGAAAATCAGCCCGGGGTCAAACCCTCGGCCCCGTCGTCTCCGTTCCCGTTCGATTGTCCCGTCGTGAGCCCTGTGTCCGCTTCGAGATGACTACTCTTCGAGGAAGGTGAGCGTGAGCTCTGGAAAATGAATTTCGGCGGCTGAACCTAAGCCATCTCGTTGCCCCCGGAATTCTCCCTGGGAGCGTGTTTCACCCTGAGCGAGCCCATGGTACCACTCCGGGATGCGTCAAGCAATCTTTCCGGCGCACCCAGAAATGCGTTGCATTTCCGAAGGCGCGGTCCTATCTTTGCCGCCAAGGGGCTCAGGGAAGTGGGGGAAGGCGATCGAAACGTTCGCGTCTCGGCGACGCGCGAGGGTTTCGTTATTTCCGGACCGCCGCCGAGTTTGCCGAACCTTATTCCTGCACACGCGCCGCTGCTGAACGCTGAGAACGCTCCCGCCGGCTTCACCCCCTCGCCCTGACAGCGAATCCGGAAAATCTCTGCATCTGGCGGACCGGGGGGATGATATGAAGGCTGACCGGGGCGCCTCGAATCGCAGCACGCTTACCAGTCCGCGTGAGGAGACGGCAGCGTCTCCGCCGCGCGCCATGAAAGACCGCGCCCGTCAGACGGACCGCGCGGTCCTCCTCGCCCTGCTGGGGAAAATGCTGCTCATCCGCCGCTTCGAAGAGCGCACGGCGGACCTCTACCGCAAAGGAAAGATCGGCGGATTCTGCCACCTCTATGCCGGGCAGGAGGCCGTGGCCGTCGGGGCGATTTCGGCGCTGGCACCGAAAGACTACATCTTCACATCTTACCGCGACCACGGGCATGCGCTGGCGCGCGGCGTGGACCCCGGCGAAGTGATGGCGGAGCTTTACGGAAAGGACGGCGGGCTTTCGAAAGGCAAAGGGGGCTCGATGCACCTTTTCGACAAGGAGCACGGCCTGCTCGGCGGTTACGCCGTCGTGGGCGAGCAGATCCCAATTGCCGTCGGCGCGGCCTTCGCCGCCAAATACCTCAAGGATTCGCGCGTCGCGGTGTGCTTCTTCGGCGAAGCCGCGGTCAATATCAGCGCTTTCCATGAGGCGTTGAATCTCGCCGCGCTGTGGAAGCTGCCCGTGGTGTTCGTCTGCGAAAACAACCGTTACGGGATGGGCACTCCGGTCGAGCGGGCCTCGGCGCTTTACGACCTCGCGCACAAAGCCTGCGCCTACCAGATGGAGCGCAGCATCGTGGACGGGATGGATGTTCTCGCTGTCCGCGAGGAAGCGCTCCAGGCGGTCGAGCGGGCGCGCGACAAGAGCCTCCCCACCTTGATTGAGGCGCGGACGTACCGCTTCTACGGCCACTCGATGTCCGACCCCGAACACGGCCACTACCGGACGCAAAAGGAAGTCGAAGAACAGAAACTTCGAGACCCGATCAGCCTGCTGGCCTCAACCCTCAGGGAACTCGGAATCGTCTCCGAACGGGAAGTTGACGACCTGGAGGAGAAGGGCTCCGAGGCCGTCGAAGACGCTGTGGCGTTTGCGGAGGAGAGTCTCGAAACGCCTTCGACCGAACTGAAAACCGACGTGTACGACTGAGCGCCGGGCGGGCAGGCGGGAAATTCGAGAGTCGAAACTGGAAACTCGAACTTGAAAATCGAAAAGTGAAAAACGACCGCAGCGACGCGCCTGTCTCAAATCTCAAATTTGCGATTTCCAGTTTCCAAGCGACGGACCACGGACTGAGGACAAAGGACGAAGGACAAATGACCAGGGACTACTCCGGAAAATTCATCCGGCGCAGCAGGTCCTCGAAGCGCGGGTCGGAACGAAGTGGATCGAGGGGAGGGTCAACCTTGAGCCAGAGCATCCCTTTGTCCCGAACGTGGTATGCTCTTTCCAGCCATTCGAAGGCCCGATCTTTTTCGCCGAGACCCGCGTAGACGAGCGCTACTTCCCAAGTGCCGAGCTTTTGTTTCGAGCTTTCAATCAGCTTGTTAAGAAGCTTCTGGGCTTCGGCCTTGTTCCCCGCGCGCGCGTAAGCGTTGCCCAAGTGGCCCCACACTCTGGGGTCATCTTGTGCTTTTTTAAACTCTGTTATGGCTTCCTGGTACATACCTTTTTCCCGGAGAGTCCACGCGAGGAAGAAAGGCAAGTTCCACAGGGGATCGGGCTCCTGTTGATATTGCTCAAGCGCCTTGTCGTAATCCCGGTTGAAGTAATGGATCCAGCCCAGCAGGAAATACCAGCCCTTTGCGAGCGGATTGATTTCTTGCGCGCGCTTGGCGTGCGGGAGAGCTTCTTCACCACGCCCCACGAAAGTGAGATACACGCTGTACCCATTGTGAGCGACCGGGGAATTCGGATTAAGTTCCAGGGCGCGCTTGAACTCGCGCTCGGCCCCTGCCCAGTCGAAATCGGCATACAGGTGTGCCCAAGCGAGCGCGACATGGGCTTGATCGAGGCTCTCTTCGAGTTCTACAGCCTTGCGCGCTGCCACTTTCGCTTTTGCGGATGCCTCCGCAGCGGGAACGCGGACGAAGTCAGCAAGCCCTAGATAGCAGTCGGCCAAGCCAACGTAGGCCCGCGCGAAGTGGCTGTCCCGGTTGATCGCCTGTTTGAAGTACTCGATAGCTCCGTCATAATCTTGTCGGTCCATGGAGTTCATGCCCTTCAGGTAAAGCTCATGGGCTTCGGGATTGACGGGGCGGGCGCGGGCGAGGCGCGCCGCAACATCAGGCGTGAGCTTCGCCTTAACCTCATCGGCGATGGCGCGAGCCACTTCGCCCTGCAAGCTCAATACGTCGCGCAACTCGCGCTCGTAGTTTCGCGCCCATAAATGGCGTTCTGGCACCGCGCCAATCAACTGCGCGGTGACGCGAACACGATCCCCAGAGCGGAGCACGGACCCTTCGATCAGCGCGTCCACGTTCAGCTCTTTGGCAATCTGCGGCAGCGGCCTCTTGGCCCCTTTGTATTGCATTACCGAGGTTCGCGAGATCACGCGCAGCGAACCGATTTGGCCTAGCTCCGCGATCAGCGCGTCGGTCATGCCGTCGGAAAAGTATTCCTGCTCCGGATCGCCGGAGAGGTTCTCGAGCGGCAGGACGGCGATGGAACGAATCGTTGGCGCGGGGCGAGGAAACAACCGTTCGCGCAAGCCGGCGAGGTTGAGGGCAATCGCGGCAGCGGCGGTCGCCACAATGATCCCCGCCGCAAGGGCGACGCGCCGCGGCCTGCGGTCGCTGACCGCCGTTTCCGTCGGCGATGGGGACGACTCGTCCCGACCTGTCGGGATCCCCGCTACAGGGCAGATGAACCGGTATCCCCGGCGCGCCAGCGTCTCGACGTAACGCGGATGCTCGGCGGAATCCCCCAGCGCATGGCGCAGCCGCTGGATCGCCGCGTTGATGCTGTGGTCGAACTCGACGAAGGTGTCCGTGGGCCAGAGCTTTTGTCGGATTTCCTCGCGCGTGACGACTTCGCCCGGCCGCTCGAGCAGCATCCTGAGGATTCGCAGCGGCTGTTCCTGCAGCTTGATCTTCTCGCCGTTCCGGAGAAGCTCTCCGGCGCGCAGGTCAACTTCCAGGCCCTCGAAGCGGACAATATCAGCCGCTCGGTTAGGGGTGGACATCGGACTGACCGTCCCTGTGACGGTGAGTCTAGCACGCCGCCAGAGCCCTCACAACGCTTTACCCTTCGCTCCTGGCGTTCCCGTAACAGCCGAAGAATCAATCGCGTACCTTGTGTAACCCCGTTTGATTTCAGGTGACTCGGCGGTACGCGCCGCTGCATTGAGGTACTTACTCCCCTGACAAACAGTCGGCCCCATCTCGCCGCAGGAGGTGGGGCATGGAAGTCAGGGAGCAGGGATTCGAGAATAGGCGTGGGTGGCGGAAGCAAAGTCCGTCGAGGCCGGCGATTCCGGCCTTGTTGGGTTTCCTCATAATGGGCCTGACGGTTTTTGGCGGAGGGGCCCTTGCTGCCGAGAGTGAGAGTCGTCCCAGGATCACGGTGATAACCAACAACCTTGCGCAGGCGCCCGGCCGCACCATGGAGGAAGGCAGGGCGGTCGCTTCCAGGATTCTGCTGCTGGCGGGTGTCGAGAGCTTGTGGCGCAAGCCCGCTGACCTCGAAACAGCCCCGGCTGATTTGAGGCGCGGGGATGAGGTCAGAATCACGCTGAATATCATCCCTCGGGAAATGGGCGTGCGTCTGGCTCCGCGAGAGATTTCACTCGGCCTTTCGATTCTTCCCGGCGGGAACAAACGCGGCGACATCGGATATGTTTTCTACCACCGCGTCGAAGAGCTGGCTCAAGGGGAGCGTGTCTCCGCAGGCCGGATTCTGGGCCATGCGATGGCGCATGAGATCGGCCACATGCTGCTCAATTCGTCTTCGCACGCGCGCGTCGGGGTGATGCAGGCTGAGTGGCGTGGACCTCAGATGAAATACTTACGCGAAGGGCGCTTGTTATTTACGACCGAGCAGGCACGCCAGCTTCGCGCCGAAGTCCTCAGACGCGCTCTGGGGCCGCCGCCCCGCCCAGCTTTTCCAGGATGCGGCAGTGCCAAACGGTCGCGCCAATCAACGGGCCGACCCGCGGGAGTGCATATGCCGGGCTCGAGTACAGGGTGACTCAACTTCACTCGCTGTCGGAGGCCGACGCTACGAGGGTTCCATTTTCCTCTTGACTTTCGCCTTTTATTCGCCAAGAATTGTCTGCGACTCAAATCTTGCTCCGGGAGGGCGCCGTCCCATGGTACCGGACGGCGTGGAGAAGGCGATGGCACTGACACGTCGTCAGAAGCAAGTTCTCGATCATCTCGTGGACTTCATCAATCGCAAGGGCTATTCACCGAGTTTCGAAGAGATCGGCGAGGCGCTCAACCTCTCTTCGCTCGCCACGGTGCACAAACACCTGGAGACGCTCGAGAAGAAGGGCTTCATCCGGCGCGGTTACAACCGCGGGCGTTCGATCGAAGTGGTGGCGGTTCCGGGCAGCGTGCCGTTTGCGAAAACAGCGGTCCGCGGCCTGGCGGCGAAGGCGGCGGCCGGACGCGGGTCGCGCGCTGCGGCGCCGCCTGAGCCGGAGTTTCCTCTGCTCGGTCGAATCGCCGCGGGACGGCCGGTCGAAGCGATCCCCAATCCGGAAACGCTCTCACTCGGAGACATCACGCGCGGCAAGAGCAACATTTACGTCCTGCGGGTGAAGGGCGAATCGATGGTGGACGACCACATCTGTGACGGCGATTACATCCTCGTCGAGGGGACCGAAACGGCGCACAACGGAGAAATCGTTGTGGCGTTGACCGGAGGCACGGACGCCACGCTCAAACGCTTTTTCCGCGAAGCGAACGGCAAGGTGCGCCTCCAGCCGGCGAACGCGCAGATGGACCCCATCATCCTGCCGGCGCGCGAGGTGAAGATTCAGGGGCGCGTCATCGGCGTGCTGAGAAAGTATTGAGGTCCGGGGCGATGTCGAGAATTCATTCCTCCTTGGCGGCAGCCTTGCTGGCCGCGGCGCTCGCGGCGCCGTCGGCGCAGGGGGAGGAATTGATTCTCAAGAGCGGCGAGAAGGTCGTCGGCACGATCGTCGGCTACGAAGGCGACATGTTCAAGGTCGAAACGGAATTTGGCTTCGCGCTGATTCGCCGCGACAAGGTGGAGACCATCCGCTTCGGCCCCGGCGACGCCAAGCCTGCCGCCGCGCCGCGCGAAGAGAAGCCGCGAGCCGCTTCCCCTGCCGCGCGGCCCGCCCCCGTGGCGACGCCACCGCCTCCGGCCAGCCGCCCGCTGCAAGAGCCGCCGCCGGCTCAAATCACGGAGCGCCTGGAAGGGAACCTCTACGTCAACGACACGTTCCGGTTTGCCATGTATCGCCCGCCCGGCTGGAGAATCTACGAAGGCGTGGCGCGCGCCACGGGCCGCGCCATCG
>CAZKXX010000116.1:0-10932 GCA_964556705.1 uncultured Acidobacteriota bacterium | reverse complement strand
ACGTCAGACCCAGCCCCTTCACCAGGTCCACGAGAAAAATCGTGCGAAGCAGTTCTCGGAATTTCATGGCATGCCCTTCCGTCCGGCCGCGCGGGTCCTGAGGTGCCGGATAACTACAAAAATCCTCGCCACGCCCCACCTTCCATATTAAACTCTTCTGTGAAGTCCCCAAAGACTTAAGTCAGCCCTGTCCTTGTCGGACCCGCCCGGACAGGGCGCCGCAGTTCCGTCCCCTCGCAGAAAGGACCGCCCTCATGCCTGCCACCGCGAAAATCGACCTCACCAAGGAACATCGCGAAGAGTACGTGGCGCCGCGCGAGCCGAAGATTGTCAATACCCGGCCCGCCCATTACCTCGCTCTTGCCGGCCGGGGCGCGCCGGCGGACGAGGAGTTTCAGAAAGCCATCGGAGCGCTTTACAGCGTGGCTTTCACGGTGAAGATGGCGAAAAAATTCGCCGGAATTGACTACAAGGTCTGTCATCTCGAGGCCCTCTGGTGGTCGAGCCACCCGGGCGGTTTTCTCGAGCAGCCGACGGATTCCTGGAACTGGAAGCTGCTCATCCGCGTGCCGGACTTCGTGACGAAGGAGGACGTGAAGCGGGCGGTCGAAGCGCTCAAGAAGAGGGGTCGTGAAGGGCCGCTCGAGCGCGTGCGGATCGAGACCCTCCGCGAAGGCCAGTGCGTGCAGGCGCTGCACGTGGGCCCGTACGATCGCGGGCGGAAGACGATCGAGCAAATGATGGAGTGCGCGCACGAGCGGGGGCTGGCGTGGCACGGCCGGCACCACGAAATCTACCTCTCGGACCCGCGTCGAGTGCCGCCGAAACGCCTGCGAACGCTGCTGCGCCATCCGGTGCGCAAATCGAACACGGCGCGCGGCCTCGAAAAAAGATCGACGGCGGCGAAGCGGCGGGTATAATGGCGGCCCGGTCCATAAGGGCAACCACATCACCGGTCGCGAGAGAAGCGCCGCATGCACCCGCTGGTCGTTCTGGCTGTCGCCACGAGCTTCGTTTTCCTGCTCATCATCCGCTTCAAGGTGAACGCTTTCATCGCGCTGGTGACCGCGGCGATGACGGTGGGCGTCCTTTCGCCGCGCATCAAGTTCTCGGAAGCGATGCCGCAGGTGGCGCGCATCTTCGGGGACGTGGCGGCGAATATCGCCATCGTTATCGGCTTGGCGGCGGTGATTGCGCAGTGCCTGATGGAAAGCGGGGCCGCGGATAAGATCTCACGCCGCCTGGTGGGCCTGCTTGGCGAACGGCACGCCTCGGTGGCTCTGCTCGTGAGCGGTTTCGTGCTCGCCATTCCCGTCTTCTTTGACACGGTTTTCTATCTGCTCGTCCCTCTGGCGCGCGCCATGGCCGTGCGTACGGAGAAAAACTACCTTGCTTACGTGATGTCCATCTGCGCGGGGGGCGCCATCGCGCACACGCTGGTGCCGCCGACACCCGGGCCGATCGCCATGGCGACGACGCTCGAAGTGGACCTCGGGGTTGTCATCCTGGTCGGCATTTTCATCGGCGGCACGGCGGCGGTGGCCGGATGGCTCTTCGGGCGCATGATGGACCGGCGGTTGAATATCTCGCTGCGCGAGGCTCCGGGCCTCTCGATGGAAGAACTTCGCGACCTGGCGCACAAGAGGGAGGACGAGCTGCCGGGATTGTTCGTCTCCTCGCTTCCCATCGTTCTTCCCGTCGTCCTCATCACCATGCATACGGTGACGAACGCCGCAGCCCCGGGAAGTCCGCTGCTCGAGTACACGGCGTTCTTCGGCAATCCCAACTTCGCGCTGCTGATTTCGACGGCCATCGCGCTCGGAGTGCTGGCGAAGCAGAAAGGATATTCGCTCGCGCAACTGGCGAGGCCGGTCGAGATCGGATTGTTCAGCGCCGGCCTCATCGTGCTCATCACCTGCGCCGGCGGGGCGTTCGGCGGAATGCTGGCGAAGGCGGGCGTCGGCGAAGCTCTGAGCAACCTCGCCGACCGCTTCGGCGTCTCCAAACTCGTGCTGGCGTTCCTGCTGGGCGCGCTTTTCAAAATCGCCCAGGGTTCCTCGACCGCCGCCATGATTACCTCGGCGACGATCCTCGCGCCGCTGGTGGTCGGCCAGGAGCTGCCGTTCCATCCCGTGTACGTGGTGATGGCCATCGGCGCGGGCTCGAAGATCGGCTCGTGGATGAACGACAGCGGTTTCTGGGTGGTCAAGCAGATGTCCGGGCTGACCGAAGCCGAGACGCTCAAGACCTGGACGCCGCTGCTCGCCCTGATGGGCGTTACCGCATTTGTGTTCGTCCTGCTGGGAAGCTGGCTGCTGCCGATGCGGTAGCGCCCGCTTCCTCCGCGAACCCGCGCCTTTCGGCACTCCCTGCAAGTCATGCGTGGAATCCTGATTCAACTCGTCCTGCTGGGCAGCGTTGTTTCCGCCCCCGCCCAGGAATTGCCGCAGCCGGCGACGATTCGCGTCGAAGCGCAGAGCGAGTCGGGGCCGGTGAGCGGAGCGGCGGTGAAAGCGGGCGGACTTTCCGCCCTGACCGACGAACGCGGCGTGGCGGTGCTGGAAGTCGCGGCGGGAAGAATCGAAGTGCGGGTCACGAAGGAAGGCTTCTTCCCGACGAAGGCCGCGGTGCTGGTGGAAGCGGGGCAGGAGGTGCAGGTCGTCGTGGACCTCGAGCCGAGGCGCGCGGTGGAAGAAGAGGTGACGGTCACCGCGACACGCTCGGACAAGCGCCTTCAGGACGAACCGGTTCGAGTGGAAATTCTCGAGCGCGAAGAAATCGAAGAAAAAATGCTCATGACGCCCGGCGACATTGTGATGATGCTGAACGAAATGGGCGGCATGCGAGTGCAGGCCACGTCGCCGTCGCTCGGCGCGGCGAGCGTGCGCATTCAGGGAATGCGCGGGCGCTACACGCGCTTTCTGGCCGACGGACTTCCCCTGTTCGGCCAGCAGGTGGGCGGACTGGGGCTGCTGCAAATTCCCCCCATGGACCTTGGGCAGATGGAAGTCATCAAAGGAGTGGCTTCGGCACTTTACGGCGCCGGCGCGATGGGCGGCGTGGTCAATCTCGTCTCACGGCGGCCCGGCCCCGAGCCGTTTCTGGAAGCGCTGGTCAATCGTTCGACGCAGGCCGCAACGGACGGCGTGTTGTTTGCGACCACGCCGCTTTCGGAGCAGTGGAGCGCGTCGCTCCTGGGCGGCGGGCACTTCCAGGAGCGTCGCGACCGCGACGGCGACGGCTGGGCGGACATCGCGGGATACCAGCGAGGCGTTCTGCGGCCGCGGTTATTCTGGGACGGCGGCGCCGGACGCACCGCCTTTCTCACCGCCGGGGTGACGGTGGAAAATCGCGAAGGCGGCACCATGCCCGGCGCCGTCCTTCCCGCCACTGGCGCGCCGTATCGCGAGGCGCTCGACACGCGGCGGTACGACTTGGGCGGCAGCGGACAGTTTCTTTTTGGCGATCGCTACGTTGTGGCGGCGCGCGGCGCGGCGGCGTTCCAGCGGCATGGCCACGTCTTCGGCGAAATCGGCGAGCGCGACCGGCACCGGACCTATTTCGGCGAAATCTCCATCCGCGGCGCGACGAGCCGCCACACCTGGGTGGCGGGAACAGCGATCGAGCGCGACACGTACGATCCGCTCGACGTGCCGCAGTTCCGCTACGAGTACACGGCACCGGGTATTTTCCTTCAGGATGAAATCAGCCTTGCGTCGTGGCTGGCGGTGGCGGCGAGCGGACGCGCGGACTTCCACAGCGAGTACGGAAGGTTCTTCAGCCCGCGGCTCTCCGCGCGGCTGAGGTCGGGCGACTGGACCAGCCGGGTCTCGGTGGGGCAGGGATTCTTCGCCGCCACGCCGCTGACGGAAGAGACGGAAGCGGCCGGGCTCGCGCGGCTGGTGATTCCGCGGCCGCTCCGGGCGGAGCGCGGGCGGAGCTTTTCGCTCGATGTGACGCGCGCGGTCGGGCCCGCATCCTACACCGCGACGTTTTTTGCTTCGCGCGTCCGGCATCCGCTGCGCGTCGAGCGGAGCGGCCGTTACGAACTGACGAACCTCGAGGACGATCTGACGAACCGCGGCGTCGAGCTGCTCGCCACGCTGCGCCGTTCGCCGTTTTCCGCCACGGCCACCTACACCTATGTCCGCTCTCGACAGGTGGAGGACGGCGAGCGCGTGGACCTGGCGCTGACGCCGCGGCACAGCTTCGGAATCGTGGGGATGTGGGAAAAAGAGGACTCGGCGCGCGTCGGGGTCGAGTGCTACTACACGGGCCGGCAGCGGCTGGAATTTAATCCCTTTCGCGAAACTTCCGAGGCGTACGTGATTCTCGGCCTGCTGGTGGAAAAACGGTTCGGGCGCTTCCGGCTGTTTCTGAACCTCGAAAACATCACCGACGTCCGGCAGACGCGCTGGGACTCGCTGCTGCGGCCGATGGTGGGTGCGGACGGGCGGCGTACCGTGGACGCCTGGGCGCCGCTCGACGGGCGGGTGTTCAACGGCGGATTTCGGCTTGAGCTCTGACTCGACTGGCTAATGCCCCAACTGATGGCATAGCGCACAGTCGTTCGAAGCCTTCCGCTCCGCGTGGCAGTTCATGCAGAAAATCATGCTGGTCGAGACTTCCTGCATCAGCACGTCGCGCTTTTCGACCGGCCCGTGGCAGGTTGAGCACTCTTCGCCGGCCTTCAGATGGTTTGCGTGGCTGAAAAAGACGAAGTCGGGGACCGTGTAAACCCGCACCCAGGGAATTTTCTCCTTTTCCTCGTGAAAGCGCGTCAGCTTGACGAGCTCGCTGGTTCCCGTCGAGACCGGCGAGTGGCACTTCATGCAGTCAGAGGACTGCGGGATGCCGGCCCAGTCCTTTTCGGTTGCGGTGGTGTGGCAGGCGAGACATTCGAGGCCGACCTCCGCGTGCAGCCGGTGGCTGAACGCGATGGGTTGCGGCGCAACTTTGATGGGGAGGTCTTCGACTTTGCCAATATACTGCGCGGCCTCCTGGCCGAGAAGAAACGCCGCCGCCAGGATGGCGAACGCCAGACTCAGTATGGTCCACCGAAACGAAACGTCTTTCGTCCCTGGTCCCTTCTCCGTGGTTGGCCGCTCCTTCTTCAATGGCCAGCACCCAGTACCTGGCGGACGCTCGCTCAAGGCAGTCCGAAGGCCACGAGTTTGCCGGAATACTTCTTATCGTACTTGTTTCCGCCGCCCGCAGCGATGACGACGAACTGTTTGCCGGTCTTTTTTCCCAGGAAAGTCATCGGCGTCGCCATACCGCTGGCGGGAAGCTCGGCCATCCAGAGTTCTTCGCCCGTGTCCTTATCGAAGGCGCGGAACTTGCGGTCGTTCGTGGCGCCGATGAAGACGAGTCCGCCGGCGGTGACGACGGGCCCGCCGATGTTGGGCGTTCCGGTCCTGGGCACGCCGCGCGCCTTCAGTTCGTCGAACTCGCCGAGCACAGACTGCCAGCGAAAATCGCCGGAGTTGAGGTCGATGGCGGTCAGCCGGCCCCACGGCGGCTTCTGGCAGGGATAGCCGTTCGAGTCCCAGAGAAACTCGTGACCCTTGGCGCGCAAGGCGAAGCGAATCTCCGAGTCCGGCGGGCGCTCGACCAGACGGAAGAGGCCGCCGACGTCCATCGAATTGATGTAGAGCACGCCGCTCGCAGGATCCACGGCCGCGCTGCCCCAGTTCGCGCCGCCGTTCAGGCCGGGCATGATGACCTGGTTCTTCACGCCGAACGGGTCGTAGAGCTTCACGTCCACGATGGTGTCCTCGAAAATCTCCAGACATTCCTTGCGCGATTCCGGCGTGACGTCCGTGATGTCGGCGCGCGACATCGTCTGGCGCGCGAAAGGCGGCGGCTTCGTCGGGTAGGGCTGCGTCGGCCACGATTCCTCGCCGGGGATCATGCTCTTCGGCACCGGACGTTCTTCAATCGGAAACAGCGGCTCGCCGGTCAGTCGGTTGAAGACGAAAACGAATCCCATTTTCGTCACTTGCGCGACGGCGGGAATGGTTTTCCCTTCGCGGCGCACGCTGACGAGCACGGGCTGCGCGGGCAGGTCGTAATCCCAGATGTCGTGATGGACGGTCTGGAAATGCCACTTGCGCTCGCCCGTTGCGCAGTCGAGCGCGACCAGGCTGTTGCCAAACAGGTTTGCACCCTTGCGGTCGCCGCCGTAGAAATCGTAGGAGGGGGAAGTGAGCGGCGCGAAGACGAGACCGTTTTCCTCGTCCACGCTCAGGACGGACCAGGCGTTGGTGCCGCCGCGCTCGCGCCACGAATCGCCCTGCCAGGTGTCGTGGCCGAACTCTCCCGGACGCGGGACCACGTGGAAGCGCCAGAGTTCGCGGCCCGTGCGCGCGTCGAGACCGCGCAGGTCGCCGCTCGGCCCGCGCGGCGCGCTGTCTCCGACGAGTCCGCCCACCAGCACGACGTTGCGGCACACCGCGACGGGCGAGGTGAGGCTGTAGCGTCCCTGCGGAAACCGGTCAGTGACGCCCTGGCGCAGATTGAGCACGCCGTTCCTGCCGAACTCGGGGTCGGGCTTGCCGGTTGCGGCGTCAATGGCAAACAGGCGCCCGTCGAGGTCGCCGAGAAAAATCCGCTTGCGCTGGCCGTCCGTCCAGTAGGTCACACCGCGGCTGACGAACAGGTTGTGCCGCGCCGCCTTGTCAATTTTGGGGTCAAACGTCCAGAGTTCCTTGCCCGTTTCCGCGTCGAGCGCAATCAAGCGGCAGAAAGGCGTCGCGACGTACATCACGCCGTCGACGACGAGGGGCGTCGCTTCGAATGCCGAGCGCGCGGGATAGACCGTGCCGTCGCTCACGTCGCCCGTGTCGTACTCCCAGGCGACCTGGAGCGTCTTCACGTTCTTTTGGTTGATCTGGTCGAGCGGAGAGTAGCGCGAGCCGCCCGCGTCGTTGCCGTAATGGCGCCATTCGCTCTCCGTCTGCGGCGGATGGGAGAAAGCTATCGTCGCCGAAGCCAGGCAAGCGAGGGCGAGGAGCGTGGATACTTTTCGCAACGGGGCGAACGCGCAAAGAAAGTCTCTCGGCATGTTCCTCCGGGCTGCTGCAAGAATTGTGCCGGGCGCCATCACATCCGCGAAGCCGGCAGCCGGAACACGAAACTACACAACAAATGTGAGGCTTGTCCAGCCCTCACCCGCAGGGGAGGCGACGACAAGCTTTTTCGTCCGGCGCTGGACTACACGCGGGACGCCGGGTTGTGATTCTTCCTTGACATTGACCCGGCGTGCGCTCAGAATTCCACAACCTTTCGCAGGGCGAGTACAGACAGAAAAATTCGCTGCCCGCGCGGACTGGAAGTGGGAGCGCAAGACGGGCCCATTTTTCTGGCGGGAGGGCCATGTGAAGATTCAATTCGTCAATCCGCACAACAGCTCGAACATGTACGCGGCCCCGAAGTTTTTCCGCTATGCCTCCGCGATTTCCTCCAGCTTGAACTTCAAGGCCAAGGGAGCGTTATTTCCTCCCTTGAACCTGGCGACTCTGGCCGCCCTCACTCCACCCGAGCATGAAGTGGCGATTGACGACGGTTGTCTCGGTCCGGTGGAAGCCGACCGGGCGGCCGACCTGGTGGCCATCACGGCGATGACGGCTCAGGCGCCCGCGGCCTACGCTCTCGCAGACCAGTACCGGGCTCGAGGCATCCCGGTCGTGCTGGGCGGCATTCATCCTTCCATGTGCCCGGAGGAGGCCGCCGAACACGCTGACTCGGTCGTGCTGGGCGAAGCGGACCGGTTGTGGCCCGATCTCATTCAGGACTTTTCCAACGGCAGGCTGAAGTCCCGTTATCACGACCCGGAAGCCATCGATCTGGCCAAAGTCGCGCTCCCGCGCCGGGAATTGCTCGACCCGAAGGGATACGTCATCTTCAACTCCGTGCAGACCACCCGCGGTTGTCCGTTCAACTGCAACTTCTGCTCGGTCACCACCATGTCCGGCGTCCGATACCGATTTCGGCCGACGGAAAAAGTGGTGGAAGAACTTCGGACTCTGGACGGCCGTTTCATTTATTTTGTGGATGACAACATCATCGGGAATCCTCAGAGAGCCAAGCAACTGTTCAAAGCATTCCTGCCGCTGAAGCTGGGATGGGCGTCCCAGGTCACGATCAATTTCGCCCGCGACCCGGACCTGATGAAACTGGCCCGGGCGAGTGGCTGCTACGGAGTTTTCATCGGCTTTGAAACCTTCTCCAACAAGAGCATTCGCGACGCCGGCAAGGGCGTGAACCGGCCCGACGAGTATCTGCGCGACATTCGCCGCATCCACGAGGCGGGGATCAAGGTCTGGGGGTCGTTTATCTTCGGCTTCGACAACGATGCCCTGGACGTATTTCGAGAGACTCTGGAATTCATCGAGCGATCGGGGATGGAGTTCGCGCAGTTTTCGCTGCTGACTCCGCTGCCGGGCACAGCCCTGTTCAAGCAATTCGAGGAGGAGCGACGCATCGTCCACCGCGACTGGTCCAAATACGATCTCGGGGCGATTGTTTTCCAGCACCCCCTGCTGAGCGCGGAGCGGCTCCACTTCGAAAAGAACCACGCCTGGCGGCGCTTTTACTCCTTCCGTTCGATCCTGAGGCGCCTGGGGATGCCGAAGACGCGGGGCGACCTCATCCTCTGGATCGCCAACCTGGCGGTAACCGGGGCCCTGAAGTACCGCTGGGGAAATGAATACTGGAGCTGGAACGGGAGCGACTCAGGTCCGGACACGACCGTCCAGCCGAAGCCCGTCTCTCGCGCTCACCCGCTGAAGATCGGCGAAGCCGAGCGCCTGGTCAAAGTCGCCCCCTCGACGAATTGAGCGGCAGGGTTCTGCGACGCGGGACACGCTGGGGAAATTTCTTTTCCGAAACAAAGCGTGGGCGCCGGATTGCCGGTCAGAGCAGTCGCGAACGCAGCCCTTCGACTCGCTTCGCTCGCTCCCTTCGACAAGCTCAGGGCAGGCAGGGCATTCCGGCTTTGCCGGAATGGCGGAGAGGGTGGGATTCGAACCCACGTGCCCGCTTTTGGCAGGCAAGACGCTTTCGAGGCGCCCCCGTTATGACCGCTTCGGTACCTCTCCGAGACCATTATAGCGTGCCGTGCCGATTCTGTGGGCACGGAGTGGGCCGCGGGCCGCAGGGAACGGCTCAGCCCTCCCGGAGGCGGGAAAGTCTCCGAGTCTGGACGCGCCGTGGACACCGTGACGGTCGCGTGTTACCTTCAAGCCCAACCGTCCTTGTCTCCCGCTTCCGAGGAGCGTGTGCAGCATGACCGCCGAGGCTGCGAAGGTGGACTTGGCAGCGATCCAATCCCTACGTGCGCTTTTCCTCCAGGAGAACAACTTCCAGATCCGATACAACGCATGTCATGAGCGAGGCTGGACCGATCCCTACCTTCTGACGCTCGACGGTACGCCGGTGGGCTACGGCTCCATTAAAGGGCTTGACGACATTCCGGCCCGGGACTGCGTATTCGAATTCTTCGTAATCCGCCCGTGCAGGAAGCACGCCAGCCCGTTGTTTCGGGCGCTGCTGGCGACCTCGGGCGCCAGCCACATCGAGTGCCAAAGCAACGACCCGCTACTCTTCTCGCTCCTCTTCGAGCACGCGACGAATATTGCGTCAAACACCGTACTTTTCGAGGACCATGCGGTGACCGAGCATGTGGTTCCGGGCGCCGTGGTTCGCCCGAGGCGTGACGACGATCGGATCTTCACGCACACGGTGGAGCCCGTCGGCGATTACGTGGTCGTTTTCGAAGGAGAGGTCGTGGCGACGGGCGGATTCCTGCGCCACTACAACATGCCTTTCGCGGACCTGTACATGGAGGTCAGAGAGCATTCCCGGAAACGCGGGTTCGGCAGCTTCCTCCTTCAGGAAGTGAAGAGGGCGTGCTATCTCGCGGGGCGAGTGCCGGCCGCTCGCTGCAACATCCAGAACACTGCGTCTCGAGCCACCCTGGAAAAGGCCGGCATGCGCGTGTGCGGATTCATGCTGACGGGCCGGACCAAGTCCGCAGATGCATGACGAGCAGACGTCGCACGTCCGTGCTCTCCAGCGGGTGATTGATGGTCGGTTACGTCGGGTTGGCGGGTGACTCCGGACGGATCGCTCGCTCTGCGAGCAAGCTGAGGTTGTATATTCGGGGCGCGCTGTCCCGCCGGCGTGCGGAGCCCGCCCCTACCTGCGCCGGCGGAAGAACTCGCGAAGCATTTCGGCGCATTCGTCGGCGAGCACGCCGCGCGCAATTTCGATGCGGTGATTGAGTTTCGGGTGGTTCAGGACGCGCAACGCCGAGCCTGCCGCGCCCGCTTTCGGGTCTCGGGCGCCGTAAACCACGCGTCGCAGCCGCGCCTGCACGATCGCTCCCGCGCACATCGCGCAAGGCTCGATGGTCACGTAAAGCGTCGAGCCCGTGAGGCGATAGTTGCCGAGTTTCCGCGCCGCGCGTCGCAACGCCAAGACTTCAGCGTGAGCGGAGGGATCGTGGAGGTGAATCGGACGGTTGTGTGCGCGCGCGAGGGTTCGACCGTCCGCGACGACGACCGCGCCGACGGGCACTTCCTCTTCCCGCGCGCCGCGTCGCGCTTCGGCCAGCGCCCGGCGCATCCAACGCTCGTCTTCGGAGAGTTGCGCGGCCTTCGGCTTCATGAGTCGCATGCCGCCATCCTAGCACGCCGCCGTAGCTCAGCGGGCGGAGGGGCTACCGGCCAAAATGTCGCCTGCCCGTTGCGGCCTTGCGACGCCGGCTGGCAGTGGATATAGTAGCGGGTTGCACGATTTCTAGAATTCTTCATGAAGGAGAAATCGCACATATGAGTCCAATGAATCGAAGGCAATTCATGCGCGCCGGCGCAATCGGCTTGGCCAGCCTTCCGGCGCTTTCCATGATCGGCTGCCAGACGGAACCGC
>CAZKXX010000115.1:0-10934 GCA_964556705.1 uncultured Acidobacteriota bacterium | reverse complement strand
CTCCTATACCATCGCGGCCGCCAACAACGGTGAAGTCCTCATCCAGGCCGGCCGCAACAAGACCTTCACCCCCGTGAAGGTTGCTTCGCTCATCCTCAAGTTCGCCCTCCGTCTCGCGGCCTCGCGCGGGCGGCTTTCCGCCCCCCGCTTGCTGCTCCGCCGAACGCTCCCTCGCCCGGCAGGGTCAAGAAACCGCCGGCAGGAATTCCCTGGGAGGCGCGTTATCCATGCTAGGCTAATAATATAGGCAATTACGAGCGGCGGGAATCTCTCCAGGCAGGCGGGTGTCGTGGAGGAGCCCGGCGCCCCGCCGGACTGGGGGAAGCCCCGCCTGGTCTCGCGCGGCAGCGTAACACGAAGGGAGGGGTTTCAGGACGCAGCCGTCGCGGGACGGGGCGAGGCTACCCGGAACCCGCTTGGGGGGCACGCGGGACGGGGCGTCGGGAGTATTCCGGGGTTGGCCGGGTTTGCGGGCATGTCACCAAGATCATGAAAAATTGCGGAATAAAGCCAAATTAAGTTCTTTAGATTCAACAAATCAGGTTCTTCAAAGGCAACGAGCCTGAATTTCAAGCAGGATGATGTCTGGCGATCGGCGGGCGCGAGCGCCGCCGCAGCGACCGCGCGTTGGCGCGGGCGCCAGCTTCGGAGTGAGGGAGACCCCAATCCGGCGCAAGGCGATTTTCGCGCGGCTTCCCTGCGCGCCCGCCCGAGCCGCCGGCAGCCTGGCGGATCGGGCGTGCCGGGATTGATGCCTCACCCCCGAAAACCGTGAAAACGCTTGACCCTGCTCGGAGATTCGTCAAAAATAAGCGCACGAACGGTGACCGCGATGGAGAACAGTCCTCATCCGCCGGCTTTGGAGACGCCTCCGCGTCCGCCTGAGCCGCGACGCGCTTACGAGGTGGAGTGGACGACCATTTCGTACCGCGCCATCGCCTTTTATGCGGGCCTGGCGCTGGTTCTGGTGGGTCTGGTCGCCTATTTGCTGAAGCCGAGTTATTTCAACAACAAAGCGCGCGGTCTGCTGACGGCGATCGGATCCCGGCTGGGACAGACCACCGGCGTCGCCGCCTCCGCCGCGACGCGCGAAGCCCACTTTGTCAACATCGACGGCATGGTGCGCGTGCGCAAGGCGCAATCGCCCCAATGGGTGCGCGCCGACTACAACACGAGCCTGGAGAAGGGCGACTTCGTGCAGACGGGTTCGGACGGCATGGCGCGCATCATCTTCGCCGACGGCACCAACTACGTGCTGAAGCCCGACTCGCTGATCGTGGTGGAAGAGAGCCGCCAGGATCCCGTGACGCGCGCCACGCGCGTCGCCGTGCAGGTCAGTTCCGGCGCCGTGGACCTTTCGACGGGCCGCTTCGAGGTGGCCGGCTCAACTTCCCAGGTGCTGTTTGAAAACGCCGTGGCCAGCCTCAGCGAGCAGAGCCGCGCCTCGCTGCGCAACGACCCGGAGAAGAACGTCCACGAATTCACGGTCGAGGAAGGCCAGGTCGAGGTCACGCGCGAGGCGACGACCGTCCAACTGGGCCAGTACGACCGGGTGAGCTTCGAGGGGGACAAGCCGGGCCTGGTACGCAGCAAGGTGATCGCGCCGCCGCGGCTCGTCACCCCCCCCAACATGGCGCTCACGGTGAGCCGCGATCCGAAGTCCGAGGCCCTGGACTTTTCCTGGACGCCGGTGCCGGGGGCCATCGGGTACCGGCTGCAGATTTCTCCTTCCGGCATGTTTTCGAACCTCATCGTGGACCGGAAGATCAGCGGGCGGACGGGGCTGCGGGTTTCCGGGCTCGAAGAAGGAACGTACTATTGGGTTGTGAGTTCGATCGATACGCAGGGCGCTGAAAGTCAGGCGAGCCAGCCGAACCGGTTCAACCTGGTGCAGCAGGTCGAAGCCGGCCAGGAAGTGCTGCTGGAGATTACGCGCGTGGTCCAGCACGGGCGTGTGCTGGAAGTGGTGGGCCGGACCGAACCGGGGTCGCTGGTGATCATCAACAACGAACAGGTCTTTTCGATCGCCGCCGACGGCACGTTCCGTCATTTCACTTCCCCGCTGCCCCGCTCGGGCGCCAACCAGATCACGATCACCGCCCAGAACCGCAAGGGAGATACAAATACGATCCGCAAGAACATCGTGATCGAATGAAGGCACCCTCCGTGTCTTTTCCCGGTCAGAAGAAATGGGGTCTGCTGTGGGCATGAACTTCCGCTCTCTGTTCAGTGTTTTCTCCTCCGATCTGGCGATCGATCTCGGGACGGCCAACACGCTCGTGTACACGCGGGGCAAAGGGATCATCGTCAACGAACCCTCGATCGTGGCCCTGAACCGCGTGAGCGGGGAAATCGAGGCCGTGGGGCGCGAGGCCAAGGAGATGCTGGGGCGCACGCCGGGCAACATCGTCGCCATCCGGCCGCTCAAGGACGGCGTCATCGCCGACTTCAAGGTCACCGAGAAGATGCTGAACTACTTCATCCAGAAGGCGCACAACCGCAAGATGTTCGTGCACCCGCGCATCGTCATCGGCGTGCCCTCGGAGATCACCCAGGTGGAAAAGCGCGCCGTGCAGGACTCCGCGATGCGCGCCAAAGCCAGCGAGGTCTTCCTGGTCGAGCAGGCGATGATGGCGGCCATCGGCGCGGGCCTGCCCATCACCGAGCCTTCGGGCAGCATGATCGTGGATATCGGCGGGGGCACGACGGACATCGCCGTGATTTCGCTTTCCGGAATCGTTTACAGCCGCTCGGTGCGTGTGGCGGGCAACGAAATGGACGAGGCCATCACCGCCTACCTGAAGCGCAAGTACAACCTGCTGGTCGGCGAGCGCACGGCGGAGCAGATCAAGATGGAAATCGGCTCGGCCTACCCGCTCGACAAGCCCTTGACGATGGAGATCAAGGGCCGCCACCTGCTGGAAGGCATTCCCAAGACGGTCACCATCGACGACTCGGAGATCCGCGACGCCCTCTCCGAATGCGTCTCGACGATTATCAACGCCATCCGCGTGGCGCTGGAGCGCACCCCGCCGGAACTCTCCGCCGACATTTCGGACCGCGGCATCGTGCTGACCGGCGGCGGCGCCCTGCTGAAGAACCTCGACAAGCGCATCCGGGAGGAGACCGGGCTCCCCGTTTCCATCGCCGAAGACCCCCTGGCCTCGGTGGTGCTGGGCACGGGAAAAATGCTGACCGACTTTGCGCTGCTGCGCCGGGTTGCGATAGAGTAGGCCAGGATCCGGGCCCGCCCGCGGCGGGCTTTGGAAGGCGGAAGAGCCATGCTCGAAGGGAGTTCTCCGGAACCGCGTCTCACCGCTTCCCCTCCCACCCGCGAAGGCCGCGAAGTGGTGCAGGCGTTCGTAGGGCGGCACCACGCCTTCTTCCTCCTCCTCGGCGTCCTGCTCGCCCAGCTCCTGCTCCTTTCCCTCCAGGTCACGCGCGGCCAGAAGGTGCGGCTCATTCAGGTCTGGGCGGTGGCCGCGTTCGACCCCTTCGATCGCGCGCTCAAGACGGCGCTCGAGACCACGACCGTCGCCTGGCGAACCTACAGCGATCTCTGGAACGCCCAGCAGCAGAACTTCGAACTGAACGTGCAACTGGTGGCGGCGCGCTCGGAAATCCAGCGCCTTTCGGAAAAAGCCGCCGAAGCTGAGCGGCTCCGCGCCCTGCTCGATTTCCGTCAGCAGTTGCCTTTCCCCACGGTCGCCGCCGAAGTCATCGCTTCGAGCCCCGGGGAGAGCGCGCGCGCCGTTTTCATCGACAAGGGCCGCAACGCCGGCCTCGTTCCCAACCTCGCCGTCATCACCCCCGAGGGCGTGGTGGGAAAGATCATCGAAGTCTTCCCCTTCTCCGCGCAGGTGCTGCTCGTGACCGACACTTCCAGCGGCGCCGGCTGTCTGATCGAGCGGACCCGCACCCAGGGCATCCTGAAGGGCAAGGGGAAGTACGACTGCGAAATCCTTTACGTGATGAACGAGGAAGCCGTGAAGGCCGGCGACCGTGTCCTGACGTCCGGCATGGATCAGATCTACCCCAAGGGCCTGCCGCTGGGCACCGTGGCTTCGACGGGTGAAGGAAACATCTACAGGGAGATTTGGGTCAAGCCGGCGGCGCGCCTGGAACGGCTGGAAAGCGTGCTGGTCGTCCTGAAACCCGACTCGGGGGACCTGCAGGCGCAACGCAACCCGCCGGAGAGGTGAAGTTTCGCTGGCCGCGCCCCGCGCGGATTGCGCCGCAGGTTTCCGGACGGCGCGCGGAAAATCCCGGACGCCAACGCCCCCGATGGGCTCTCCGCTCGACAGGCCGGTTGAGGTCTTCCGCGTCCACCCCCTGGCGCTCGCCGGGGCCATCTTCCTGGCCGTTCTTATCCAGACTTTTCTGCCCCTTCGCCTTCCCGTCGCCCGTTACTTCGACTTCCCGCTCGTCGTGACGCTCTACTTCGCCCTCCTGCGGCGCAACAAGACTTTTGCGATCGGTCTGGGAACTTTTGTGGGACTGCTCCAGGACGCTTTCGGCAGCGGCTTGATCGGAATGCACGGGATGGCCAAGGCGTTTGTGGCCTACGCGGCGGCTTCGGCGGGAGTGAAGTTCGAAATGGACCGCCTGCTGGCGCGATTCCTGCTGCTGGCCGTGCTGGTGCCCACCCATGCCCTGTTCCTCGCGGGCCTTCGCCAGTTGCTCTTTGAGAGACCGCCTCCGTTCGGGCCGCTCGACCTCGCCACCGGCGTGCTCGTCAACGGCGGGCTGGGACTGCTGCTGTTTCCACTTCTGGACCGATTTCGCCGGCCCACCTGAGAGCTCGGCTGGGGACCTGCGCGGGGACAAAAGTTGCACCCGCGCCGACACTGAATGCGCTTGCAAGGCGTGGTATGATGTCAGCCCTTTTCGCACCAACTGGCCCGAAGTAACCCGAGGGAGGGACCTTTATGAAAGCAACCACATTCGGTGTCATCATAGGAAACCGCGGATTTTTCCCGGATGCGCTGGCCCGCGACGGCCGCGTCGAGGTTCTGAAAATTCTCGAGCAGGAAGGCTATCGCACCGTCTGCCTGACGCCCGAGGACACCAAGCACGGCGCCGTGGAATCGCTTCAGGATGCCCGCAAGTGCGCCGACCTGTTCCGCAAACACCGCGATGAAATTGATGGAATCGTGGTCAGCCTGCCCAACTTCGGAGACGAGCGCGGCGTCGCGAACAGCATCCGCTTCTCCGGCCTCGAGGTTCCCGTCCTGATTCAGGCCTATCCGGACGACCCCGACAAGATGCTGATGGGCGGCCGGCGCGACAGCTTCTGTGGAAAGATTTCGGCCTGTAACAATCTTTGGCAATACGGAATTCGATACACGCTTACTTCCAACCACACGGTGCGTCCGGAGTCGGAGAGCTTCCGTTCCGACCTGAAAGCGTTTGCGGGAACGTGCCGCGTGGCCCGCGGTCTCACCAACCTGCGCGTCGGCGTCCTCGGCGCGCGCCCCACCGCCTTCAACACCGTCCGCTTCAGCGAGAAGCTTCTGGAACTGGCCGGCATTTCGGTGGAAACCCTCGACCTCTCGGAAGTCTTCGGCCGCGTCGGCAAGCTCGCCGACAACGATGCCAGGGTCAAGGCAAAAATCGCGGCGATTCGCGATTACGTTGCGACGAAAGGCATTCCGGACGCCTCCCTCCTCAAGATGGCCAAGTTCGGCGTCGTCGTGGACGACTGGATGAAGGACAATGAACTGGCGGGAAGCTCCGTCCAGTGCTGGACGTCGATGGAAGAGTATTTCGGCGTCGTTCCCTGCACGCTGATGAGTCTGATGTCGAACACGCTGATGCCCAGCGCCTGCGAGACCGACATGGTCGGCATGATCGGCATGTACGCGCTCCAGCTCGCCTCCGGCACGCCTTCCGCCATCGTGGACTGGAACAACAACTGGGGCGAAGACCCGGACAAGTGCGTCATCTTCCACTGTTCGAACCTGCCCAAGCACTTCTTCGAAGATTTCAGGATGGATTTCCAGGAAATCATCGCGGGCTCGGTGGGCAAGGAAAACACCTACGGCACGGTGGTCGGGCAACTGAAGAGTGGCCCGCTCACCTATTGCCGCGTCTCCACCGACGACCTGGGCGGCAAGCTGCGCGCCTACGTGGGCGAGGGAGAAATCACCGCCGACCGGCCGAAGAGTTTCGGCGGATACGGCGTGGTGCGCATTCCCAGGCTCCAGGACCTGCTTCAGTATGTCTGCAAGAACGGCTACGAGCACCACGTGGCGGTCAATCGCGCGCACGTCGGCCGCGCCGTCGCCGAAGCGCTGGGGAACTACAAACGCTGGGAGGTGTACCACCACACGCCGGGCCAGTGCTGATCTCGCCTGGGCTGGCGCAAGACTCTGAGCGAGGTTCCGGCGGGAGTTCCGAGTTGTGAGCGCACTCCACTCCCGCCTGGTTCCCCCTGCTGACCGGTCATTCGAGGTTTCGAACATCGCTTCCGTATCCCTGGAAGGACTCGGCGCTCAACCTGAATTTGCAGAATTCGCTTCCCCTCGGCCTTCACTCCGCACGACCCCACCGCAACTTTTCTTTCGCGGGCGTGTTTACACCACGCGCGGGGCATTTGAACACCGAAAGGAGCGGGACTGACCATGCGAAAGCTGAGAATTCTTGAGACAGGTGCGGTGTTGGCAGCGTTGATGTTGCTCCTGCCCGCCGCAGGGTGGGCGCAAAGGCCGGCGGGACCGGACCGGTTGGACGGCGCCGAACTGGGGCTCACGGAGGAGCAGAAGGAGCAGATCCGTCAGATTCGCGAGCGCCAGCGCGAGCAAGTCCAAGCCCTCCGAAGCGACGAGACGCTTGGGCCGGAGGAGCGTCGCGCCAAGGCGCGAGAGCTCAGAATCCAGACGCGGGAGCAGGTGGCCTCTGTGCTGACGCCCGAACAAAAAGAGAAACTCCGGCAGCAGCGGCAGGAGCGTCGCGAGGAGATGAGGAAACGCGGCCGGCGGGGACCAGGCGCGCGAGGCGGGCCAACCGGGCCCACTGAATAACGGGCCTCGCAACTCTCTCCAAGCGTCGGGATAAAGCTGAAATCAGGAACGCGGCGCGACGAAATCTCCTCTCGCGCCGCGCTCGACTTTCGGCCTTTCACTGAGACTCAGACCACGCCTTGGCTTGGCGTGCGCCGAAATCTGCGAGAGCTTCAGCCCGAAGGACTCCTCCATCGCCTCTGGCCGCCCAAGAGGCCGCGTTTTCCACAGCCTGTGGAAAAACCGGCTCCGGCGCAATTCGGTTGATTTGAATGGGAGTTAGTTCTACACTCGCCATGACTCCCGGGCCCGTCGGGCCGGGGTGTCGCAGACGCGATCTTTCTGGGTCGCGCCATCGTTGGGCGCGGCGCGTGCCGTAACAATGCAGCTTCGACTACCGGATGACGAGAGATTTCCGGCTTGGAAGATTGCCACGCTTCAGTATCTGATCGCGACGGTCTTCGTTGCGCTGGGATTCGGTTATTGGCGACTTCAGATCGCCGAGCATCGCCTGTACCTCGAACAAGCCGAACGAAACCGCATTCGCAACCTTCCGGTCATCGCGCCGCGCGGGCGGATTCTCGACCGCGAAGGCCGCGTCCTGGCCGACAGCTTTCCGGCTTTCACGGTCCTGTTGATGCGCGAAGGCCCGCTCCACCTGCCTCCCGAGCGCATTGAAGGCCTGGCCCGCGGCCTCGGACTCTCCCCGGAGCACGTTGAGAAGGTGGTCGAAAGGGCGGCGACTCTCCCGCCCTTCCAGCCCGTCGTCCTCAAGCCCTCCGCGACACTGGCGGATATCGCCTTCGTCGAATCCCACCGGCTGGAATATCCCGAACTCGATCAGATTCAAGTCGCCCAGCGGGTTTATCCCCGGCAGGCAGTGGCGGGTCCTCTGCTCGGCTACGTCAGCGAGGTCTCGGAGGAAGAAATCATCCAGTCCGGCTCGCGCTACCGTCCGGGCGACGTGGTGGGCAAGGCGGGCATTGAGCGCGCCTACAACGACATCCTGATGGGCCGCGACGGCATGCGTCGCGTGGTGGTGGACAGTCGCGGGCGCGAAGTGGGTTCGATGACGCGCATCAACGCCGTGCCCGGAAACGACCTCCGCCTCACCATTGACCTCGACGTGCAGATGGCCGCCGAAGCGGGTCTCGGCGAGGAGCCCGGCGCCGTCGTGGCGCTCGATCCGCGCACGGGCGAAGTGCTGGCCCTGGTCAGTCACCCGTCGTTCAATCCCAACGACTTTGCCGGCGGCATCGACCGCGAAGCCTGGGAGCGCCTCACCAGCCACCCGATGAAGCCGCTCCTGAATAAAGCCATCCAGTCGCATCTTGCCCCGGGTTCTGTCTTCAAGATCATCACCGGCGCGGCCGCGCTCGAAACGGGCGCGGTGACGCCCGACCATTCGGTGTATTGCCCCGGCTACGTCACGATCTACGGACACCGCTTCCACGACTGGACGTGGAAAAAGGGCCACGGTCACGGTCACGTGAACCTGCACAAAGCCATCGTCGTTTCCTGCGACGTGTATTTCTACCTCGCCGGGCAGTCCCTGGGGATCGAAAAGCTTTCTTACTTCGGGAAGAAGCTCGGCCTGGGCGAGCAGACGGGAATCGACCTTCCGGGCGAGGAGCGCGGACTGGTCCCTTCACCCGAGTGGGCTCAGCGGGTTTACAAACGCAAGTGGTACGCGGGCGAGACGATTTCGGTGGCCATCGGCCAGGGCGCCGTCGCCTCGACACCGCTCCAACTGGCTTACGCCATCGGCGGGATCGCCTCCGGCGGGACCTTCCGCCGCCCGCATGTCGCCTTTCGCGAGCAACTGCGCGTCCGTGGCGTGGTCAGCGAAGAAGAGCCGGCTCACCGCTTTCCGCTTCGCCCGGAAACTGTTGAGATTCTGACCCAGGGCATGTGGGGGGTGGTCCACGAGGACGGCACCGCCAAGTCGGCTCGCCATCCGGTTGTGGAAATCTCCGGCAAGACCGGCACCGCTCAGGTGGTGAGCATGGCGGCCCTCCGGGCGACCAAGAAGAAGGAGTTCATGTCCAACGCCTGGTTCGTCGGCTTCGCCCCCCGGAAGGACCCGGAAATCGTTGTGGCCGTCCTGGTGATGCATGGCAACACGTCCTCGGTGGCCGTCCCCATCGCCCGGGACGTGATCCGGACGCATTTCGAGAAGAAGGAGCTCCGGCGGCGGCCGGAGCAGATGCAGACTCAAGTGCGCGTGATGGGCGCGGTCACCTCGCCGCCGGCGGAGGCACTGGAATCGGGGGCGCGCTGAGGCGCCTCATGAGGATTTATGCTGGCTACCGTCCGATTTCGTGATGCCGATTGGATGCTGCTGGTCCTCGCCGTCGTCATCGCCCTGATCGGCTTCGTGGAAATCTCCAGCACGACGGAAACCTCCGCCCTGGCCGGCCAGGCTCGCCGGCAGGTCTATTGGGTGCTGCTGGGCGTGGTTCTGGCGCTCGTGATCAGCCGGCTGGACTACCACTTCCTGCTCGAGCAGACCCCCTGGCTGTACGGCCTCGCCATCCTGGGGCTGGCGGCCCTGCTCATCGCAGGCCCCACGATCGCCGGGGCGCGCCGCTGGTTCCGAATCGGCGACCTGACTTTCCAAGTGTCGGAATTCGCCAAGTTGGTTATAATAATGGCAGTGGCCGCGTATTTTGCTGAACGCCGCGGCCCGTGCGTATCCTGGAAGGACTTGCTGAAGTTAGGCCTTCTCGTAGGTCTGCCGGCGCTCCTGGTAGCACTGGAGCCGGACTTGGGCACCGCGTTGACATTCTTTCCGATTGCTGCCGCCGGCGTCTTCTTTGCCGGAATTCGGCCCCGGCAAGTCGCCATTCTGGCCCTGCTCGGGGCCCTGATGCTCCCCGTCGGCTGGAGCTTCCTTCGCCCGTACCAACGCGAGCGGCTGACGAGCTTCGTCCAGCCGGCCAGGGACGCTCAAGGGTCAGGCTACCAGGTGACTCAATCCAAGATCGCTATTGGTTCCGGGGGTTTCTGGGGAAAGGGCCTCGGGAACGGTACACAGGGTCGGCTGGGCTTTGTCCCCGTTTCCCACGCCGACTTCATCTTTGCCGCCTTTGCGGAAGAACAGGGGTTCTTTGGCACGCTCGTGGTGCTGATGTTATACGCAGCCTTGCTCCTGCGGCTCCTGGATGGAGCGCAGCGGGCGGGCGACCGTGCGGGAGCGTTTCTGCTGGTGGGCTTCGCATCGGTCCTCTTTTTCCAGATTGTCATCAACGTGGGGATGATGATCGGGTGGTTTCCGATTACCGGCATTCCCCTGCCGCTCATGAGCCAGGGCGGGTCGTCCCTCCTGTTCGTTTTTTTGGGACTGGGACTCGCCATGAGCGTCAACATGCGACGATTTGTGAACTAGAGGCTTTCCGAGGAACCGCTGGGCGGGAGCGGCCCCGCGGCGATTTTGAGAGGTTGAATTCAATTTTGGCCATCGGTCCGGGTGGCGCCCCGCGTGGCGCGATCTCGCTTTGCCGGAGGGGCAGGCGGTTGCAGCTTTCGCGGCGCAAGGTCCCGAGCCATGGCGGCCGTCAAACGTGGCGCCTCCTTGAGCGGAGGGCGCGGCGGCGGTCGAACCAGGGGAAGCCGGAGTTGATCTCCCGCTGGAGCGGGATGGATCCTTCAGCTTCCGTCTGAGTCAGGAGTTTCCATGACCAAGGAGCTTTTTATCAGCTCGTCTCCACACGAGACGAAGGTCGCCGTGTTGGAAGACGACCAGCTTGTTGAGCTGCACATCGAACGCGACGTGGAAAGCGGGCTGGTGGGCGGCATCTACAAGGGCCGGGTGAGCCGCGTGTTGCCCGGAATGCAGTCCGCTTTTGTGGATATCGGTCTCGATCGCGACGCGTTCCTCTACGTTTCCGACTTCTACGAAGACGAAGAGGAATATGAAAAGGTCTTTACGGA
>CAZKXX010000114.1:0-10945 GCA_964556705.1 uncultured Acidobacteriota bacterium | reverse complement strand
CCAGCGCCGCCAGCGGGTCGGCGTGCTGCAGCCACGGCAGGCCTTTCATCTCCGCCAGATAGACCAGCACCAGGCCGAAGATCACGACGCTCGAACTGTAAACATCCGTCGAGAAGTGCAGGGCGTCGGCTTCCAGCGCCTGGCTGTCGTACTTGCGCGCCACGCGGAAGAGCGCGCGCGAGCGGAACGTATCGATCGTCACCGAGATGAACATCACGCCGAACGCCCACACGGTCGGCTCGACGTGCACCGAATGGAAGAAGAGCCGGTGAACGGCTTCGTAGATGATCCACGCGCAGGTGAGCAGCAGCAGGCCCGTCTGAATGAAGCCCGAAAGGTGTTCGATTTTCCCGTGGCCGAAGGGGTGCGACGTGTCGGCGGGCTTGTCGGCAAGCCGCACGGAGACGACCGTGACGACTGCGGCGAGAAAATCGAGCCCCGAGTGCGCGGCTTCCGAGAGGATTCCCAGGCTCCCCGTCGAAAGCCCCACGCTGAGCTTCATCGCTGTCAGCAGCGCCGCGGCCAGCACCGAGGTCAGCGCCACGTGCTGCTTTTCGCGGGCGGGCAAAACTTCTTCGGCGGTGGCTTGAAGTCTGGGCATCTCCGCGACTCATCGCCTTTCTCGGCGCCGCAGCCGGGCGTGAGATGGTCCGGCCTTACGGCAGCGGCTGGAGGACGGCGTTCACCAGCATCGGGTCGTCGAAGTCGGTCCGCTCGCCGGCGCGCTCGAGCCGTACGAAACCCGTGATGGCGCGAATCGCGGGTTTTTCCGCGGCAGCCGCGCGGGGAAGAAATCCCGCGAGCGCGAGGCCGACATTCGCGAGCACGACCAGGAATCTCGCGATGCAAAAAGGACAGCAGCGAATCATGGCCCATCTCCGAAATCGCCGCGCCACAGTGAGGTCGAACTACCGGCTGCCCTGGCCAATCAGAAACGCCGCGACGACGAGCAAGACACTTCCCACCACCATGAGCCGCAGGGCGCGCGCCTGCGCGCCGCGCCACTCGCCGAGAATCAGCCCCCAGGCGTTCGAGGTGAGGACGATCATTCCGATCAGAATCGGCCAGCCGAAGCTCGTTCCCAGCGCGCCGAGTCCCACCGCGCTGCGCCCGTAGATCGCGATGCTCGCCGCCCAGACCGTGGCCATGACGATCACTCGAACCGTATCGGCGGCGGCGCCGGGCCGGCGAAAGATTCCCGCCTGCTGCGTTGTCACCACCCGCCACGCGCAGTAGCCCGACTGTGTGACGGAGGCGGCGGTGAGGAACACGGCCCAGGCGATGTAAGTGTTGTTGCCGAATTCGGTGTCGGCGGGAATCTGACCGGCCGAGCGCAACAGCGTGATGCCGTACTGAATGCCGATGTTCAACAGCGGCGCGCCGACGCCGCCCAGAATGGCGATGAGGAGTCCCTTGCGAAAGCGCGCGCCGCTCGCGCCGGGCCCGGCGCTCTTGGCGCCGCCCGCTTGCGCGCACAACACCACGCCCGCCACCATCGCCGCCAGCCCGCCGAGATAAAAAGCATCGCCGCGCGTCGAGACCGAAAACGCGCCCGCCCAGAGGAGCGGCAGAAGCGAGCCGAGGACAATCGAAAGGCCGAGCTGGATTGCGAATCCGAGCGCGATGCCAAGCAGGTCCACCGCGACGCCGAAGAGCAGCGACGCCACGCCCCAGAGCAATCCCAGCGCCGCGAGCGCCAGCCAGCCGCGTCCCGGCACCGCGGCCAGGATTTCCGGCCAGTCGGGGACCAGCGCGCAAACGCCCGCCCACGGAATCACCGCCATCGCCAGCAGCGAGTGCACCATCCAGATGTGCTCGAACTTCCAGGTCCGCGCGGTCTTCATCGGCACGGCGAAACTGCCGTTTAGCACGCCCGCCGTGATGACGCCGAGCCAGTTCAGCATGGGGACTCGCGGTTGACGCTGAGCTCGAAAGGTTGAGAGTCCAGAGCGCAAGCCGCAAGCGGCAGTTGCAGGACGTGGCGCTGTTCAACTCTCAACTCCGCTCCTTCCTCCGCCATTCTCAAGCCAGATCTTCCAGCAGCGCCGCGAGTTCGCTGCGCGCGTGTTCGTTGCCTTGGCGCGCGGCCACTTCGATGCCGCGTTCGAGCACTTCGCGCGCCTGCGCGGCGCGTCCCAGCGCGAGCAGCAGTTTTCCCGCCTGGTAGTACGTGGCGACGTAATCGGGCTGGTGCGCGAGCAAGTGCTCGAAATTCCGCCACGCTTCTTCCGGATCGGAAGCGGCCAGCTCCATCGCCAGGCCGTAACGCGCGAAGGTGTTCGACGGATCGGCGGCGACCATCTGGCGAAGAATTTCGACTCGGGATTTTTCCATGACCCGGGGCCGGCTTTGCGGGATGTCTTCGCGCGGGCCCGATTTCCCCGCGTTTTCACGCGCGCGAATCGGGTTGAAATCACGCGAAAGAGTGGCATAGTATAGGCGGCTGGAAATCGAAACGCAAAATTTTTCGGTTCGGGCCGGCCGATGAACGACGGGAAATTGCCGGGCGCGTCGCGCCGCAGAGGGAGATTCCTTGGCCGAATGCCGTTCGCTTCCGCCCAAGTTCCGGACCGACAGCGCATGCGCCGATTGACTGCCAAGCCCGTCTCCGAATCCGTTGCGGAGATGGTGGAAATCGTACTTCCCAACGACGCCAACCCGCTCGGCAATATTCTGGGCGGGAAGGTGATGCACCTGATGGATATTGCCGGAGCCATCGCCGCCATCCGCCACGCGCGCCGCCACGTCGTCACCGTGGCGGTGGATTCGCTCGACTTCCTGCATCCCATTCGCGTCGGGCAGCACATCCTGCTGCGCGCCCACGTCACCTGCGCCTTCCGCACCTCGATGGAGGTGGAGGTTCGGGTCTTTCTGGAGGATCCGCTGACGGGCGCGCGCCGCCAGACGAGTTCGGCTTACCTGACCTATGTGGCGCTCGACCCGGAGGGCCGGCCGGCGCGCGTGCCGCCCCTGCTGGTCCAGACCGCCGAAGAACGCCAGCGGCATCGTGAGGCGCTGGCGCGGCGCCGCCGGCGACTCGCCCTCGCCCGTTCTCATCGAAAATCCATAGAAGCCGGGAAGTAAGGGGTCGAGCCCGCTTCCCGCAGGGATCGCACACCGTCAAGACCGCTTGAGGAGACGAGCATGAAAGTCAAACGCAGCAAGATTTTTTCCGGAACTCCCTGGGAACCCAAGGTGGGCTACGCGCGCGCCGTGCAGGCGGGCGACACCGTGTACGTCTCCGGAACTACGGGGACCGATCCTTCCGGCAAAGTCCTCGCGCCCGGCGACGTTTACCAGCAGAGCGTGGACGCGCTGCGCAACATCGAGAACGCCCTCAAGCGGCTGGGGATGGGCCTCGAACACGTCGTCCGCACGCGCATCTATCTCACCGAGATTGACCGCTGGGAAGAAGTGGCGCGCGCCCACGCCGAACTGCTCGGCGAAGTCCATCCCGCGACGAGCCTCGTCGGCGTCGCGCGACTTGTGGACCCGGAGATGCTCGTCGAGATCGAAGCCATCGCGGTGGGGTAGGGAAGCCTGCGGCCACGCGGACATTCCGGATTCATCCCATCGACGGACCATAGCCGGCCTTGGACTGCCCGCTCAGGCTCGGCTCGCTGCCGCACATATTCTCGCGAAAGCCTCTAAGTTGTTGAAATGAGACGACATGGAGAGTTTCTGCACCAATCTTGTAAGTATATTAAAATCAGCAAGATGCAAAGATGGCGAGACGTCTTCCAGCCCCAACTTCTATAACTCGTTTGTTATCTGAAAGACCGATGGCCTTCTTTCGCAATATTTGGGGTGATGGCTGCGCTACGCATAACCCCACGCTCCGCCGGGACTGTAGTTTGTCAATGCACTCGCAACTCGGCACACGAGAGCGCATTCATTGTAGGCCTATATAACTAGTCTATCACTGAGCGCTCCAATGTCAAGGGGGCAGAAAGGCCGGGTGGACCCGTCCTCACGCCTTCGCGTGGCGGGTCCTTAACAAAACCTGCGATCTGGCTTTCAAGTACTGGAATTCCTTGCGTCGCTCAGAATGAAAAATCGCGGGCCGTTGTCGGCAGCCCTGACGGGACCAGTCGTAGCGCGGGTCTGTTTTGTGACCCGCGGTTCGTGAAGGCACAGGGCGAAAAGTTGAAAAGCCTGGCCGCCAAAAGCCGCAGCCTGCCTGCGCAGGCAGGGTCGGAAAACCGACCTGCGCTGCCGGCCCGGGGGTCTCAGCGGCTGCAGTCCGTTGCTCCATCAACTTCCCTGTCCCTGCAGATGGCCACCTCAATTTCCCGTTGCCCTCATCGCCCATACCGGCGCGTGAGGGAGGCGGCGAGTTCGCGGTCGAGCTCGTCGTAGCTAAGCCGGAAATGCTCGCGGAGGAGGGAACCGAAGTCAGGGTTTGAGGGCATGGCTTGCAGGAGCCGGCGAACAACGCCCGGGCCGTAGGTGGCGCGCAGGTATTCGACGGCGGCGAGCGACTTGGCGTAGGCGGCGCCGACCTGCTCGCCGGGCAGTTCGAGGAAGGACGTTTCGAGCGCCGCAAGCGGCGGCACGTTTCCGGCGGCGACGTCGCGCGCCAGTTGCGGTCCCACGCCGGCCGTCGTTGCGCCTTCTTCCAGTTGCGCCAGGCCTTCGTTGAACCACGTCGGGCAGCGCCCTGCCGTCATCTGCCGGACAAACGAATGGGTCAGTTCGTGCTTCAGGACTCGATAGACGTCCGCGGTGACGGTCGAGAGGCCGGAGACGGGCATGCGGATCTTGCCGTCGTTGACCGCGCCGACCCAGGAAGGTGAGCGGGCGACATCGCGAAAGGCCTGGTCGGGGTAGAGCAGGACGACGATGGTCTCGCGCGGGATGAAGTCGAGGCTTTGAGTGAGTTCGACGTACGCCGTTTCGAGCGCGCGCAGCACCTGCAGGCCGAGCGCGCGCACCTCGCGGCCTTCGAAACGAATCAAAAAGCGCGGACTGCGCAGCTCCTGAAAATTCGCCGCGACGTCGCGTTCCTGCTCGGCGCGCCCCAGCGCCTCGCGCAGCCGGGGCTCTTCCTGAATCGCCAGCGCCTTTTTCCATTCTTCGATGGCGCGGTCGAGGTTCTCGGACGCGTAGTAGGCCGAGCCGAGGAGCATGGGAATATCCGGCGAGCGCGGAAAGCGCGAGCCGGCGGGGCTCAGCGCCTCAATGGCCTCGTTGTGACGGTCCTGCTTGACGAGCAGGTAGCCGAGCGCGAGCGTGAGCGAAAGGTCGTCGGGCGCGAGGCGCAGCGCGTGGCGGTACATTTCGATGGCGTTGTCGCTCCTGCCCTGCTCGGTGAGGAAGATGGCGGCTTCCTGGTAGCCGAGCGCCAGGCGGCGGCGGGTTTCCGGCCCCGGGTTGCGGACGACTTCGTTATCGAGCGCCTGAAGCGCGGCCTCGTCCACGGCGCCGTTGCGCACGGTGAGGCTGGGACCGTTCACTTCGGGGCGCGGCGGCGGAGGCATCGGCAGGTTGAGCGTGCCGAGGCCGGAACTGCCGAAATCCTCGACGGGCGTGCCCGTTTCTTCGATGCGTTCGACAATGGCGCGCGGAATCGAGTACTCGTTCCCGCCGCGCATGAGATAGAGACGCTTCTCGTCCTGGCCGACCACGTCGGCAACAATCGTGCGGCCGTTTTTCAGGTGGATTCGTTCGGCGCGCGCCGGGGCGGAGGAAAGAAGAAAAGCGGCCAGCAGCAGAAGAGAGATTCCCGCCGGCGAGTTCCGCCGGGCGCCCGTCACGGGTCGGATTTTTCGCACACCCATCCTTTGCGCATCATACACCAGAGGTCAAAACGGAGTCGAGCCGCGCGGCGAGCGGCGTTTCGTCCGTGTCCGCTTCGGTGATTGACATTGCAGGCCGAGGGATTAGAGTAGAAGAGAGGGGATTCGATGCGACTTCGGCGGGTCGCGAAGGCGGGAAGTGGAGGCGGACAGCTTGTCGCGCGGTGGGCGGCGCTGCTCGGCGCGATGATCCTGACGGCTCCGGCGCTTTCCTTCCCCGCTGAAGCCGAGTCCGCGCCGGGCCCCGCCGAACTGCTCCGTGAGTTGAACGAGCTCTCACTCGACCCGGACGCGGTCTATCGCGTTCGCGACGTGCACCTGACGCGCGACCGCGTCAATCTCTACCTCAACTACGGCACGTTGGCGTTCTACCGCGCCGTTTCCGGCCAGGTGACGGGAGTGGTGTTCGAAGGCGAGGGCGAAATCCTGCTGGTTCCGCCCAGCGCCGTGGAGAAGCGGAGCCTCGCGCATTTCACGAAATCTCCCATCCTCACCGAACCGGTCAATTCGGCGATTCTGCGCTTTACGGACGAGACGGCGCAGGAAATCCTCGAGCGCGCCCGCCCGCTCGAGCCCGATGACGAGGAGCGGCCGGGGCCGTTTCTGGAACGCTGGGACCCGGTGGCGCGGCGGCTGAATCCGCTGCTCTCCGTGCGCGTCCTGATGGACCTGCTCGGCGAGCGGGACGCCCCCTACTTCCACGCGCAGCTCGAGGGGAAAAACCTGGGACTGTTTTTCGTGACGGTGGACGAGCGGCAGTGGGAGGGCGTGCAGGTGGGCGCGGCGCGCGCGTTGCGCGGGCGGGTCTTCGGCGACGTCTGGTGTTCGTTCCCGACGGCCCGGGCGGAATCGCGCTTCGAGGAACTTCGGGTCGGCTCGCTCGTCGTCAATTCTTATCGTATCGAGACGCGGATTCACCCCGACCACAGCCTGGAGGCGAAGGCGGAACTGGAACTCAAGTCGCGTTCGGTGCGCGACCGCGTGCACGCCTTCGAACTGTCGCGCTCGCTCAAGGTGAGCCGCGCGGTGCTCGACGGCGAGACCGAGTTGCCCTTTTTCCAGGACACCTCGCTGGATGATTCCGAAGCTGCGGCGCGCGGCAACGACTGGCTGGTGGTGGTGCTTCCCGCAGCGCGCCCGGCGGGCGAGCGTTTCCGGCTGAGCTTCGAGTATCAAGGAAACGTCATCACCGAGGTGGGGAAAGGCGTGCTCTACGTCGGCTCGCGCGGGAGCTGGTATCCCAACCGCGGCGTCGGCTGGCGCGCAAACTACGACCTGACATTTCACTGCCCGAAAGGTTTGACGCTGGTGGCCACCGGCAACCGCGTGGAAGAGAAAACGTCGGGGGAATGGAAAACGAGCCGGTGGGTCTCCGAGGGGAAGCTGAACGTGGCGGGATTCAACCTGGGGACCTACGTCTCGCGCTCCCGCCGCGTGGGCAAGACCCACATCGAAGTCTTCGCCGGCAAGGAAGCCGAGCGGGAACTGGAAAAGCGCCACGCGGCCGCGAATCCGCAGACCCTGATTGTCGTCCGTCCGGGGGCCGAAGGGCATCAGGCGATTGTCGTCATGCCGCGCATCGCGCCGACGCTCGACCCGACGGCGCATCTCGACGAGGTGGCGGAGGAAGTGGCGGAGGCGGTCGGGTATTTCGAGACCCTTTTCGGGCCGTTTCCGTATCCGCGCCTTTCGGTGGCGCAGGCGCCGGGACACTTCGGCCAGGGATGGCCCGGGCTGGTCTATCTGCCCACGCTGTCCTTCCTGGCGAGCGCGGACCGTTCGCAAATTGGCATGGGTGGGAGGTCGTCGGAGCGGTTCAACCGGCTGTCGGTGGCGCACGAAATCGCTCACCAGTGGTGGGGCAACCTCGTGGGCTGGGCTACTTATCGCGACCAGTGGCTTTCCGAGGGCTTCGCCACCTACGCCGCGGCGCTGCACCTGGCGCAGCGGAAGGACGGCGAGCAGCAGTTCCGCGAGCTGATGCGCACCTACCGCGACGAGCTGCTGGCGAAGACGCGCGACGGCGGGACGGTGGAGGCCGGCGGGCCGATCTGGCTCGGCCATCGCCAGTCGAGTTCGCTGACGCCCGACGCCTACGTCGCCATCACCTACAAGAAAGCCTGCTGGGTCATCCACATGCTTCGCGGGCTGATGAGCGACCCGCAGACGGGTTCGGACGAACGCTTTTTCCGGATGCTGCGCGAATTCGTCGCCGCCAACGCGGAGAAGGCCCCGTCCACCGACGACTTCCTTCGCCATGCGGAAAAGTACATGACGCGGGAAATGGACCTGGAGCGCAACGGCCGGCTCGATTGGTTTTTCAACTCCTGGGTCTATTCGACGGGGATTCCGTCTTATCGCCTCAGTTCATCCACGCGGCGCGGCGCGAACGGAAAGTTTGTTGTCGAAGGGAAGATCGAACAGAGCGGCGTGGGAGGAGAATTTGAAATGCTCGTTCCCGTGGTCGCCGACGCGGGGCGCGACCGGAAGACGCTGCTGGGCCGGGTGCACGTGAACGAGGACGGAGGGAAGTTCCGGTTCGAGGTCAGCTTCCAGCCGGCGCGGGTGGGAATCGATGAGGAACAGATTCTGGCCGTCGTTGAGAATTGATGATTGAAAACTGGGAATTGAAAATTGGGCGGTCGAGCCTCAAGGGATGCTCCCGGTTTCTTGCAGTCCGCGGCTGAGATCGCAGCCCACAATTTTCAATTCTCAATTTTCAATTCCCGATTCTTCCTACCCCGGCGGCCAGCGGAAAACCCTTCCTCCCAGCACGTGAACGTGCAGGTGCCAGACCGACTGGCCCGCAAAAGAGCCGTTATTGATGACCGTCCGGTAGCCCTTTGATTCGATTCCGCGCTGGCGCGCCAGTTGCGCCGCCACGGTGAACAGGCGGCCGAGCAGCGCTTCGTCGTCCGAGCCGGCGTCGGCGAGCGTCTCCAGGTGCTTGCGCGGAATCACCAGCAGATGCACCGGCGCCTGCGGGTTGATGTCTTCGAAGGCCACGACCAGGTCGTCTTCGTAAACGATGTTTGCGGCCTGCTGCCGCGAGGCGATACGACAGAAAAGACAGTCGGTCATGGATTGGCCTGTCGGTTGTGGGTTGTTGGTTGTGGGTTGTTCCGCTTAGTTCGAAGTTCCGCCCGTCGGTCAATGGACCGCAGGTAGGCGTTCAGCCTTGGTCCGAGTTCGTCCACAATCGGGCGCAGCCTCAGAACGGCTTCTCCAGAGAGCAGCCGGCGTTGAAACGCGAGCCGGAGCCAGTGCTTGGTTTCGTTAAGAGAACCCCTGGCGGTTCTGACGAACCGGCGGTTGTCCAGGGCGGAGCCTCGCCCAAGTCCTTCGGCAATGTTCGCTCCAATGCTGTCACCGGATCGAACGATTTGCTTTCCCAGCGTATCTTTCGCGAAGTGATCCCATCGCTGAACAATCTTCCAGATCTCGTTGGCCAGCTTCTCAGCCAATTGATAAACTCTGAGCTTCTCGAAGCTGGTTTTTTCAGTTCCCATCCAAAGCTGGCCCGAAAATTGACTTCGGCACTCCTTTCGGTCAACGCTTAAACTCCTAATACGAACCACCCACAACCCACAACCAACAATCTTCAGTCCAACCTCACCACAAACGTTTCAGTTGCGAAACCCGTCTGGATAAGACGACGGGCGAGATTTTCGGCGGCGGCCTCGCTCGACTCCCTGCCGACGCGGACGCGGAAGAAGACGGTGTCGCCGCGGTCGTAGGTCTGAATCTGCACGGGGCGGAAGTGCGGGCTGATGGCGTCGCGCAGATTTTCGGCGTTGCGGCGGTCGGCGAACGCGCCGACTTGGACGGCATAGACGCCGGGCCCGGGCGGCGAGGCGCGTCCGGGCGCTCCCGAGCCGACATCCAGGATCTCCAGGCGCACCCGGGCGATGCCCGGCATGCGAATCGTCTGCGCGGCGCGATAGGAGAGGTCGATGATGCGCCCCTTGACGAACGGCCCGCGGTCGTTGATGCGCACGGTGACGTTTTCGCCGTTTTCGAGGTTGTGGACGCGCACGCGCGTGCCGAAGGGCAGCGTGCGGTGCGCCGCGGTCATCTGGTTCATGTCGTAGATTTCGCCGCTCGCCGAGCGGCGGCCGTGATAGGGATGGCCGTACCAGGAGGCGATGCCCGTTTCGCCCTGAACGATGGGCGCGGTGGGCTGGGGAGGCCGCGGGGCGGGCGCGCGGCGGCGGCAGCCGCTCGAAGCGAGCGCCAAGGTGACGGCGAGCGCCGCCAGCGCCAGCGCGCGGAGACGTCGCGTTCGGCCGGGGTCGCGCGGCAGCCCGCTCATGCCGTCATCGCTCCGATTGCTCCACGTCGTCGGCCAGTTTGGCGAGGCGCGCGGACGCCTTGCGCAGCAGCGCGACCAGCTCTTCGCGCGTCTTCGGCCGCACCGTGGTCTCGAAATATTCCACGAGGCGCTGGAGTTCGCGGTCCACGGCGCGTCCGGCTTCCTCGAAATTCACGCTCGCCTCCGCGCGTTCCGGAAGCTATTCTAGTCAAGCGGGCGCGCTCCGACAAACAAAATTCCGTCGCGCGTGCCTTATAATTGTCTGGACGGCGTTTTCCGCGCGGCGAAACGGAGTCGAATGCCTTTCTCCTCCCGCTTCTGGTTCAAGTGGCAGCGATTCAAGGAATCGCTTCTCGAGCTTCTTCCCGGACGCAAGGGCCACTCCGAGTCCGCGCATCGGATGTGCCCGGAATGCCGGGGGCTCATCGGGCGCGACGAAAGCGAATGTCCGCTCTGCGGGGCTCCGCTGCGCGCGCCCAAGCCGCGAGCGCTGGCGCAGGGCCGCGTGCTCGGCGGGCTGCTGCCCGTTCCTTCCACCGCCACCTCGGCGATCGTCGCCGCCATTATTTTCCTCTACGCGGTCTGCTGGTTTCTCACTTACGAACAGGCCGCCGCCGAATTGCGCCCCGCGCCCTCCTGGGGCGGGATCGGCGGGGAAGTCCTTCTGCGCTTCGGAAGCAAGGTGACGCCGCTGATTCTTTCGGGCGAATGGTGGCGCCTGGTCACCGCCATGTTTCTCCACGCCGGACTGCTCCACATCGGATTCAACCTCTGGGTGCTGCTCGATATCGGCCCGGCGGTCGAGTCCACGTTCAACACGTCGAAATTCCTGGTG
>CAZKXX010000113.1:0-10963 GCA_964556705.1 uncultured Acidobacteriota bacterium | reverse complement strand
AATGCAGGAATGGGCGAAGATGTTTCCCGATGAATTTTGGTTTGAGCTAGCAAGACTTGAAGGGGTTCACTACTCGCCCCGTTCCCGTCCGCTTCGTTGGGGAAAGTACGTGATGATGTTCGTTTACGATGCCGTGGACCCGGATGTCGGTAAAGAACTCAGGAAGAAAAACCCAGACCCTCATTTCTTGCAGAATCATCATCAGTGGCTAAAGAAGTTTGGGCGCGAGGCAGTCCACGACCAAATCACGAAGATCATTACGATTATGAAGCTCTGTCACGACATGACTGACTTTCGGAAAAAGTTTGCAAGACTATTCGAGCGGCAATTGTCATTTGCCGGGTTCTTGGCCGAATGACCCATTGGCGGCCCTCACTCGCTAGGCCGCTACCAACCAGCAACACAGAATTAGGACACTACCGCGGCGGGCGGCCTTTTCGCGCCGTTTCGGATTACGCGCTTCCCCAGTGGTCCGGGGGGAAGTCGATGCCCCAGAAGCGCGACGGCTCGACCCATTCGAGCCCGACCAGCCCTTCGTTCGGCGTGCCTTCCTTCCCGACCCAAACCACCTGAAACTGCGCGACGCGATTCTTCTCCTTCGTTTTCACCGAAAGTTCTTCGCCGAGCGCCAGGTTGTATCGGCTGCGCACCGTGAGGCCGTTCTTGCTGACGGTGACGGTCTCGGTCTCTTCGGCGAACGCAAACCCGTCGGCGTCGCTTCCGCTCAGGACGATGCGCGCGTGGTGCGGGACGCGCGCCGTCCGCCGGCGATTGGGAATTTGTTCAGTCGTCATCGAGCGGCTCCTCCGCGGCGTGAGTACCGGGGCGGGATTTTACCTCAGGGAGGCGTCCACTTCATGCAGCCAGTCGGGTTTTTTCAGCACCTCGCGCGGCTTGGAGCCGTCGGGCGCGCTGACGATGCCGTCTTTCTCCATCATGTCGATGAGCCGCGCGGCGCGTCCGTAGCCGAGCCGCAGCCGGCGCTGGAGCAGCGACGTCGAAGCTTTGCCGGACTCCACCACCAGCCGCACCGCTTCTTCGTAAACCTCGTCGAGCTCGGAGGAATCGTCCTCATCGTCGAGCGCCTCCGCGCCGCGTTCCTTGTCGCGGAAGGGCTTGAGGAATTCCTCGTTGTATTGCGGCGCCGACTGCGATTTCCACCAGCTCACGACCTTGCCGATTTCCTTCTCCGTCACGAGCGGCCCGTGCAGGCGCACCAGGCGCGAACTGCCCGGCGGCATGAAGAGCATGTCGCCCTTGCCGAGCAGCGCCTCGGCCCCGTTCGCGTCGAGGATCGTCCGCGAGTCCACCTTCGAGGCCACTCGGAACGAAATGCGCGACGGCATGTTGGCCTTGATGAGCCCGGTGATGACGTCCACGGACGGCCGCTGCGTGGCAAGAATCAGGTGGATGCCCACGGCGCGCGCCATCTGCGCCAGGCGCGTGATGGACTCTTCCACGCCCTGCGGCTCCACCATCATCAGGTCGGCCAGCTCGTCAATGACGATGACGATGTAGGGCAGCGGATGTTCCTGCTGCCCGTTGGAATCGAACAGGCTGGGCGTGGTCTCGGGCTCGAAGAGCTTGTTGTACTGGTCGATGTTCCGCACGCCGTGCTCGGCGAGTTTCTTCAGCCGCTCTTCCATTTCAATCGTGGCGCGGCGCAGCACGTTGGCGGCCTGCTTGGGCTCGGTGACGATGGGTGTGAAGAGGTGCGGCACGCCCTCGTAGAGTCCCAGCTCGAGCCGCTTGGGATCGATCAGAATGAGCTTGGCTTCTTCGGGCGTGGACTTGTAGAGCACCGAAAGAATCATCGAGTTGATGGCGACGCTTTTGCCTGCGCCCGTGGAGCCGGCGATGAGCAGGTGCGGCATTTGCGCGAGGTCGCCGATGCGGTTCTTGCCGTGGATGTCTTTGCCCAGGCAGAGCGTGAGCCGCGAAGAAGACGCGGCGAATTCCGGCGATTCGATCATCTCCCGCAGGTGGATGATCTCGCGATGCTGGTTCGGCACTTCAATGCCCACCGTGGACTTGCCCGCGATGCGCTCGATGAGAATGGACTCGGCCTTCATCGCCAGGCAGAGGTCGTCCACAAGGTTGGTGATGCGGCTGTACTTGATGCCGGCTTCGGGCTTGAACTCGTAAGTCGTCACCACCGGCCCGGGATGGATCTGGGTCACGGCGCCGGTGACGCCGAACTCGGAGAATTTCTCGGTCAGCGCCGCGGCGCGCTCCTTCAGTTCGCTTTCGTTGATCATCTGCTGGTCTTCGGCGGGACGCAGCAGGGTGGAAGCGGGCAGCTTGTAAGCGTGGGCGGCGCGTCCGACGATGCGCGGTGCAGGCGCCGCCGCCGCCCGCGGAACGGGCGCGGACTCCGGTTCGGGGGCCGCGGAGGTTTCGGAGGCGGTGCGAGGGCGCGGAAGCACGCTTGTGTAAGGCCGCCCGCGCGCCGGCTCTTCGGCTTGGGCATCGGGAGCAGTTGCCGCGGGCTTCGGCGGCTCGGGCGCGGCCTTGGTGGAGACGCGCTGCACCACCACCGGCTGTTTGCCGAGCACGCGCTGGCGCGCCACTTCTTGAGCGAGCCGCGCTTTGCGACGGGCTTCGAGGTATGCGGCGAAGCGCGCGCGCAGCGCGTTCACAACTCCCGCCGCGCCTTTCAGCCAGCCCGCCGCCCAGCGGAATGAGAACTGGGTCACCAGAAAGAGAGAAGTAATAAAGAGCGCCGAGGCCACAATCGCGGCGCCGACTCGGTTGAAGATCTCCGTCAGCCCGCCGGCGAGCAGAAAGCCCAGCAGTCCGCTGCCGCGAACCAGCCCCGCGATGCGCGGCGTGTAGGGAAAAAGTTCGAGCAGCGTTGCGAGAGAAGTGAGAAGAAGCAGGGTGCCGGCGGCGGTGATCCAGGGCGTTTCAAACGGCCGGGCCAGCAGCAGCCGCGCGCCGACGACGAAGCAGACGACGGGCAGAAGAAACGCCACCCAGCCGAGCGTCTGGAGCAGCAGGTCCGCGCCGAAAGCTCCGACCGCGCCGATCCAGTTCTGCGCCGGGCCCGCGGCGCCCGAAGCCGAATTGAGCGACGGGTCGAGCGGATGGTACGAGCCGAGGCTCAGGAGCAGAAGCAGCCCCCCCACCGAAAGGAGAAATCCGGTCAGCTCGAAGAGCCGGCGCGGATCGAGCAGCGTGGAGCGCTTTTCGGGGGAAGTTCGCGAGGATGATTCGCGCCCCTTGGCGGGCGTGACGGCGGACGGAGTCGGCATCTTCGGGCCTCTCGTGGCCGAACCGGCGGAAACTGCCCTCAGGTGCCCGGCGTCGGGTGACGGCGATGCTTGGCGCTTGAAGGACCGTCCCCCGAACCCCGGCGTCGCGCACCTAGGCGTGACGCCCTCCCCATCCGAGGGCCAATACTATCACGCCCAGAATGATGCGGTAAACAATGAAAATCTTGAAGGTATTGGTCGTCAGGAAGCGCAGCAGCCAGGCGATGACGAAGTAGGCGGCGAACGCGGCCACCGCAATCCCCACCATGAAGGGCAGGACCATCTCCGGCGGCAGCCCCGTGCGATAGACTTCGTAACCCTTCAGGACCGCGGCGCCGGCGATGACTGGAGTTGAAAGGAGAAAGGAGAAACGCGCCGAGGCCGGACGCTTCAGGCCGAGCAGCAGTCCCGCCGTCATCGTGATGCCCGAGCGCGAAACGCCGGGGATGAGCGCGATGGCCTGCGCGACGCCGATCAGCATCGCGTCGCGCAGCGTGATGTCGGAAACCGCGCGTTTGTGCGAGCTGAACTTTTCGCCTGCGCCCATCAGCAGCGCCACCACAATCAGCGCCACGCCGATCACCATCGGGTCGCGCAGAACGTTTTCGACGATCTCTTCGAGGAAAAGTCCCGCGAGCGCGCCGGGAATCGTGGCGAGGACGAGATACACGAACAGGCGGCGGTCGTAGCCGGGTTCGGAATTCGCGGGCTTGAAGCCCGCCGCCGCGCCCAGCATCGCCAGCCACTCGCGGCGGAAATAGACGGCCACCGCCAGCAGCGTTCCGAAGTGCAGCGCCACGTCAAACGTCAGGCCCGGGTGCTGCCACTTCAGCAGCCACGGCACCAGCACCAGATGCCCGGTGCTGGAAATGGGAAGAAATTCCGTCGCCGCCTGGACGAGGGCGAGGACGATGGCCTGATAAAGAGGCATGCGGGATTTTGGATTTTAGATTTTGGATTCTGGATTAGCCGGCGAACTCGCCGTTCTGATTTACTTCCGAATTCGCAGGGGTTTAATGGAGGCCACCGTCATGGCGACCAGTTCGTTCGCTTCCTTTCTGAGAGCCTCAATCCGCTCAGCGTGCACAATCCCTGAATCGACCAGCAGGTCTATCCGGCAAATGCTCTCATCCGCTTCTTCTTCTACGATCGAAACCTTCGCGATGACGTCCTGCCGGGATTTTCCGCGGCACGCGGAACGGTAGTTCGCGCCGACCGAGGTTCCAGAACGCAAGAGCTGGCGGCCGAGAATTTCCGCGCTTCGCGTCCTCGGTAGACTTTCAACCAGCTTGACTGTGGCAAGCGCAAACCGGCGCGTGCGATCCTTGAATTGCTGTTCGTCCACAACCGAAACCTTCGCAGTGCCAGCCGGCAAAACGCATTGTCGTCCTCATTCAGACATGCAACGTTCCCGACTCATCGAGGCGGGCTTAGTCCAAAATCCAAAATCTCAAATCCAAAATCGGGAAATCGTCAGATTTCCAGGACCACCGGAAGAATCATCGGCCGCTTGCCGGTTTCCTGGTCGAAGTGTTTGCGCAGCGCGGAGCGGATCTTGTCCTTGACCACGCCCCAGTCCCTGACTTCCTCGGCGCTGGATTTTTCAAGCGTCTTCAGGATCACCTCGCGCGCGCTCTCGACCAGCTCGTGAGCTGCCTCGAGCGGCACGAAGCCGCGCGAAATGATTTCGGGGTCGGCTTCCAGCTCGCCCGTATGCTCGTTGATGGCGAGGATGGGGATGACGATGCCGTCTTCGGAGATGTGGCGGCGCTCTTTCAGTATGACGTCGCCGACCTCGTCGAGCGTCCCCACATCAATGCAGACGCGCCCCACCTTGACGCGCCCGGCGCGGCGCGCGCCTTTCGAGTCAAATTCCAGCACGTCGCCGGTCTCGAGCAGAAAAACTTCTTTGCCGACGACCCCCACCTCGCGCGCGATCTGCGCGTGGCGGTAGAGCTGGCGGTACTCGCCGTGGACGGGGATGAAGTAGCGCGGCCGGACGAGGCTGAGCATCAGCTTCAGCTCTTCGGCGCTGGCGTGTCCGGAGACGTGCACGGGCGGCTGGCGGCCGTCCGACTGGTGGACGCGCGCCCCGCGCCGGCAGAGGTGGTCCACCATGCGGTAGATGGATTTCTCGTTTCCCGGAATGATGCGCGCCGAGAGCACCACATCGTCGCCGGGCTCGACAGTCACCCACTTGTGATGGTTCACGGCGGCGCGGGCGAGCGCGGCGAGCGGCTCGCCCAGGCTACCGCTGATAACCACGACCACGTCGCGGCGCGGAAGTTTCTTAAGGTCCTGCGGGTCCACGAGCAATCCGTCGGGGAGGCGCAGCCGGCCCATCTCGCGCGCGATCTCCGACACCCGATACATGCTCCGGCCCACGAAGCAGAGCCTCCGGCCGTGTTCGGCGGCCAGCTCCGCCACTACCTGCATGCGGTGCACGGAGGTCGAGAAGCAGGAAATCAGCACGCGCTCTTTCGCTTCCGTGAGGATCTCCGAGAGTCGCTCGCGCACCGCGCGCTCGGAGGGCGTGATGCCGCTCCGCTCGACGTTCGTCGAATCGGAAAACAGCGCCAGCACGCCCCTGCCGCCGTAGGCGGCCAGCGTGTGCAGGTCGCTCGGGCGGCCGTCCGTGGGCGTGGCGTCGAACTTGAAGTCGCCCGTGTGAATGACCGTCCCCACCGGCGTCGTCAGCGCCAGCGCGCCCGCATCCACGATGCTGTGCGTGAGCGGAATGAACTCCACCTTGAACGGGCCGGCGTCGAACGGCGCGCCCGCTTTCATCTCCCGCAGCTCGACGGCGTCTTCCAGGCCGTGTTCGTGGAGCTTGGCGCGCGCCAGCGCCAGCGTGAACGCCGTGCCGTACACGGGCGCGTCCACTTCGTCGAGCACGTAGGGCAGCGCCCCGATGTGGTCCTCATGCGCGTGCGTCAGCAGCAGCGCCTCGATGCGGTCGCGCCGCTCGCGCAGATAGGAGATGTCCGGAATGACGATGTCCACGCCCAGCAGCTCGGCGTCCGGAAACATCACGCCGCAATCCACCACGACGATGCGGCCTTCGTATTCGAAGGCCATCATGTTCATGCCGAATTCGCCCAGACCGCCGAGCGGGATGGCTTTCAACGTGCCGGTGGGGTTTGAGATGGGCTTCCTCCTGTCGAGCGAACTATCCTAACACACCCGGAGGCCGACTTTGGCCCGCGAGGCGCCGCGCGGAAGTCCCGGTTCCTTTCCCATACGGCGGAGCGCGAGGGCCGGCTTTCAATCACTTCCCCGGTTCGTTTCGAAAATTTTCGCCACGCCTGGCGGTCTCGAGGGCGCTCTGGAATCTGGAATCTTGAATGGGGTTTCTGTGCCTCGGGGTCCCCGCCGGCGCGGGGATGACGGGGCGCAGGGGCGAGGCGTCGCCGACGCGGTGCCGGCGCTACGGCCCTCTCTCCCGGCGGGGAAGTGGCCGCCGTTGCGATTCCGACTCCCCGCTCGCGCTCGGAGTGGGGCCGCGCGCGGGTGTGCGCCGGCCGCACAGGATTCTCCCTTCTCGCGCCAGGAGACCGTGACGGCGCAAAACCTCGCGGGCCCTGTGAATTCCCCTGCATCCCCGGCCAACGGTTTTGCGTCAAATCATTCCCGAGGGGGCGAACGGTGTCCAATGCGTACCGTGGCCGGCGCCTGCGCCTCGGCCGTTCGAGGACCGGGGCGGCCTCGGCAACCCGTGCAAGCCGAAACGCGTCTAGTTAGCGGGCAGACGCCGAGCCGGCTCTCCGCCGGCCTGTATCCGGGGCTTTCTCGTCATCAAAAACTTAGCGAGGAGAGAAGTCGATGCACCTTCATGAAGATTTCGGAAACCTATGGAGCATAGGAAAGCAGCGGAAGCCGGCGCGGCTTCACCGCGGGTTGGGAAGCCTGGTGGCAGCGGTGGCCGTCGTCTTCAGCCTGGCGCTGAGCGCGCCGCCGGCGGCGGCCGTGGACCTGTATGAATTCGACCCGGCACACAGTTCGATCGGCTTCGGTGTGCGGCACATGGTCATCACCACCGTGCGCGGAAAGTTCAACAAGTTCGAGGGGCGGATTCTCTACGACCCCGAAAACATCACCCAGTCTTCGGTGGAGGTGAGCATCGAAGCGGCGAGCATCGATACGGGGATTCAGAAGCGCGACAACCACCTGCGCAGCGCCGACTTCTTCGACGTCGAAAAGCATCGGCAAATCACCTTCAAAAGCCAGCGCATCGAGAAAACTGCTGACGGCTTCGTGGCCCACGGGCCGCTCACGATGCACGGCGTGACGAAGGAAGTGGCGATTCCGTTTACGGTCGCCGGGCCGGTGAAGGACGCCTGGGGCGGGCTGCGGATCGGCGCGGAAGCGAACCTGACGATTGACCGTCGCGACTGGGGGCTGAACTGGAACCAGGCGCTGGAAGCGGGCGGCGTGCTGGTGGACAACAACGTGCGAATCGAACTGAACGTGCAAGCCGTGAAGCGCTCCTGAGTCTTGCGCATAAATCGGCTTCAAAATCATGGCTCACCTTGCCCCGGGATTGGTAGAATAGGCGCACTCGGGGCGGAGGTGGGCCACGTTTTTTCGTCTCGTTCTAGGGGTGTTGCTGGGCGTGCTCCCGGCGGGCGCGCAGGAAGCTCCGCGGCCGCTGACGCAGGAACAGCTCATCGGGCTGCTCAGGGGCGAGGTCCCGCGCGCGCGCGTGGTGATGCTGGTCGGTGAACGCGGCATTGCCTTCGAGTTGGACGCGGAAGCTCTGGAGTCACTCCGCGCCGCGGGAGCCGATGACCGCGTGCTGGAGGCGTTGCGCGGGGCGAAGGTCACCCTGCCGAAGGAAGCCATCGTGGCGCGGCATCGGGCGCGAGCGGAGGAATTCGCCGGGCAGCGCCGGTATGACGCCGCGGAGAAAGAGTACCGGGCGGCGCTCGAACTCGAACCGAAGTCGGCCGACTTGCACGCGGGGCTGGCCGGGATAACAGCCGAACAGAACGATTGGAAATCCGCCGCGGCTTCCTATCGTCAGGCGTTACGGCTGCAACCGAGCGACCCCGAACTCCGCTTCCGGCTCGGCCAGGCGCTGGCGCGCTCCGGAGACACGCGCGGGGCGATGGAAGCCTTCGGCGAGGCGTCGAAGCTCCGTCCCGACGATCCCCGGCCGTACGAAGAAGCGGCGCGGCTCTACGCCGAGCGGCGCGACTGGACGCGCGCGGCGGAGGCGCTCCAGGCGGCGGTGAAGCTGCGGCCCGATTCGCCCGATAATTTCGCCAGGCTCGGCCTGGCGCTGCGCGGCAAGGGCGACCTGGCGGGCGCCGTGGGGGCGTTTCGCGAGGCCGTCCGCCTGCGCCCGAACGACGCCGAACTTCGCTCCCGCCTGGGGTTTGCCCTGCAGGAAAAAGGGGAGCTTCAGGCGGCGCTCAGCGAATACCAGCGCGCCGCGGAACTCGACCCCTCGAATTCCGACTACCGGACGCGTCACGAACAGCTCGCCCAAAAGCTCAAGCGGCCTTCCCTCGCACCGTAACAACGAAAGCTCGCCGACACTCCTCGGCGCTTTTTCGGGCGTGCGCCTCCCTGAGGCGCGCGGTCGGCAGGTCATCTTGACAGTGCCGATATCTTCTGGTAACTCCCGAGGCATGTTCCGCCGGGCGACGCTCTCGGCCCTCCTGGCTCTGCTGGCTGCGGCGCCCGCGGCGGGCCGCGACGACCGCTGGATTGAAGTCCGCAGTCCGCGCTTCATCGTCTTTACCAACGCCGGCGAGCGGCAGGGCCGGCGCGTGGCCGAGCAGTTTGAGATGATCCGCGGCGTTTTCAAGCACCTCTATCCCAAGGCCCGAGTGGATCCCGCAACGCCCCTGATTATTTTTGCGGCGCGTGATGAACGCACGATGAAGCAGCTCCTGCCGGATTACTGGGAGTCCAGGGAGCGGATGCGTCCGGCGGGAATCTTCGTGCGCGGCGAGGACCGCCCCTACGTCGCCGTGCGCGTGGACCTGCCCGGGGAATTTCCCTACCAGATCGTTTATCACGAGTACGCGCACCTGCTGCTCGACCTGGCGTTCAAGTGGGTGCCCTTGTGGCTGAACGAGGGCATGGCGGAATTCTTTTCGGGCACGATGTTGAGCGGGAAGGAGGCCATCGTCGGGCGGGCCAGCGCCCCTCAGGTTGAGCTCCTCCGGACGCAACGCCTTTTCTCCCTGGAAGACCTCTTCCAGGTGGACTACCATTCGCCGCATTACAGCGAACGGAACAAAGCTTCGATTTTCTACGCGCAGTCCTGGGCCGTCGTCCACTACCTGATGCTCGCCGACCGCGCCGCGCACACCGACAAGCTGAACCGCTATCTCACGCTGCTCTACAACGAAGTCGAGGAGCCGCGGGCGCGGCGCGAAGCGCTCGGCGACCTGGCGACGCTCGAACGCAACCTCGCCGATTACGTCCGCAAATTCACGTTTCCGGCCGTGCGCCTTCCCGGGCCCGGAGATGTGAATGAAAAGGAATTTTCCGTGCGCGAGATGAGCGCGGTGGAAGTGGCGGCCGCGCAGGGCGACTTCCTGCTCCATCACGGCCGCTACGCGGAAGCGCGCCAGAGCCTCGAGCGGGCGCTCGCCGAAGACCCGAACCGCGCCGCAGTGCACGAAAGCCTCGGTTTTCTCCATTTTCGTCAGGGTGACAAGGCGCAGGCGGCGCGCTATTTCGAAAAGGCCGTCGAACTTGATTCGCGGAGCTATCTGGCCAACTACTACCACGCCATGCTGCTGGCCGAGGGCGCTTCGGACGAGAGCGCCATCGGACGCGTGGAACGGGCGCTGCGGCGGGCCATCGAGCTGAATGCCGAATTCGCGCCCGCCTACTCCACGCTGGCGAGTTTCGTCATGCGGCGCCGGAAGGAACTCGCGGAAGCCGAAAAGCTGGTGCGCAAAGCCATCGAACTCGAGCCGGGCGTGCTGGGCCATCACATCAACTATGGCTACGTCCTGCTCAACATGGAGAAGGTGGAGCAGGCGCGCGTGGTGGCGAGGCGCGCTATGATACGGGCGAAATCGGAGCAGGAGGAGTGGCAGGCACGAGTGTTGCAGGGTGAAATCGAAAAGTACGCGCAGTACCGGGAGGAGGCTCGCCGGCGCGAAGAGGAAGACCGCCTCGCGCAGCAGCGCTGGGAGCAGGCGCGCGCCGAGCAGCGACGAAAACTGGAGCAAGTGGAGGAACGGCTGGAACGGGAAGCCGCTGCGCCGGCGAGTCCCGCGAAGGTGGAAGCGCCGATGCGCAGCCGCGTGGAAGGAATGATCACGGAAGTGCAGTGCGCGGCGCGCGGGCGAATGACCCTCGGTGTGAAGCTGCCGACTTACACGGTGGACTTGCACGCCACCAACTACCACAAGGTCGAGTTTCTCTCCGAGACCGACCTGCCCAAACCCTTCAATCCCTGCTCCGGGCTGCGCGGCCGCCGGGCGCGCGTGACGTTCGAAGTCGGCGAGCGCGCCGGCGAAATCGTTACGATTGAATTGTTGAAGTAGAGAAGACCTGCCAGCATTTTCAGGCTTGCCCAGGGTTCCGCTCAGCAGTCCGCGAGTTGTCATCCCGGGTCCGACGGGCTTTGTCGGACCGAAGAATCTCGCCCATGGTGGTTCGAGAAACCGCCGAGATCCTTCCGAGGTCTGAGCGCCCCGCCGGAGGGGACGTTCAGGCCTCGTCAGGATGACAAGGGCTCG
>CAZKXX010000112.1:0-11268 GCA_964556705.1 uncultured Acidobacteriota bacterium | reverse complement strand
TCTCCTTTCCGGGCGCGGCTCGAATTTCGAGGCCATCGCGCGAAACGTTCAGGCGGGGAAAGTTCCCGGCGAAATCGCGGTCGTCATCAGCAATAAGGAGGACGCCCCCGGGCTCGCGCGGGCTCGGGAAATGGGGCTCGCCACGCGCTTCATTCCGTCGAAGGGAAAAGAACGCGAAGCCTTCGACCGCGAAGTCGTCGCCGCGCTCCGCGAGCATCAGGTGGACCTCGTGTGCCTCGCGGGCTTCATGCGCATTTTGAGCCCGTATTTCATCCGCGAGTTTCCCCGCCGCATCCTCAACATCCATCCGGCGCTGCTGCCGGCCTTTCCGGGCGTCGAAGCGCAGAAGCAGGCGCTCGATTACGGCGTGAAATTCACGGGATGCACGGTGCACATCGTGGATGAGGGCGTGGATACGGGCCCCATCGTCTGCCAGGCGGTCGTGCCCGTGCTTGACGATGATACGGTCGAAACGCTCTCGGCGCGCATCCTCAGAGAAGAGCACCGGATATATTCCGAGGCGGTGACCCTCCTGCTGGAAGAGAAAATCCGGGTCGAAGGACGGCGCGTGTTGAAAAAGGGGTAGCCAGAGAGGTGCCTTCCGCCAGAGGGTCAGGCACGCGGGGCTGGCCGCTCCGATAGACTTCGTGATACACTCCGGTGTGTAGTCCGATGAGTGCGAAGACACGGATCAACATCACGACGGATTTGGAGACGATGCGGCTGGCGGACCGGCTGGCCCGCCGCCGGGGGACGTCTCGCAGCGCGGTGTTTCGGGAGGGCGTGCGCGCGCTGGCCGAAAACGATCGGCGCGAGAGAGATTCGGCGGCACGCCGCAAGCGTCAGAGGGAGGCGATCGCCGGAATGAATCGCCTGGCTCGTAAGGCCGGTGACTGGCCGGCAGAAGAAATCCTCCGGGCGTGGCGTTACCGGGAGAGTCGAGATTCGGGTTGAGTTTCATCCCTGAGTTGCCGACTTTCGTTTTGGATACCTCCGTCGCCCTCAAGTGGTTTGTCGAACGGGACGAGCCTGACCGCCGGAAGGCGCTGGAACTGCGCGATGCTTCCGTCGCCAAACGGTGCGTCCTGCTGGCGCCGGAATTTATCCTTCTTGAGTTGAGCAACGCCCTCAGGACCGGCCGCCGGTTCACGCGTTCAGAAATTGTCGCAGCTCTCCGAGACTTCCTTGCGCTGGACATCGTGTTGGAGCCGGTTCAGCCGGAGGTCCTGCGACGCGCGGTGGAAATCGCTTTTGTCTTTGATACGGCGGTTTACGACTCCTACTTTCTGGCGTTGGCGAAAGCCTCTGAGGCTGTCCTGATCACCGCCGACGAAGTGTTCCTGAAGAGAGCGCGCGCCATCGGGAATCTCGAGTCCCTGCGCATGCTCAGGCTTTCCGCATGACTCTCGACGAACAACTCGCCTACCTCACGAAAGGCGCGGAGGAGACCATCCGCGTCGAAGAACTGCGCGCCAAACTCGAACGCGCGGAGAAGACCGGGAAACCTTTGCGCGTGAAGGCCGGCTTCGACCCGACCGCGCCCGACATCCACCTCGGCCACACCGTGCTCATCCGCAAGCTGAAGCACTTTCAGGACCTCGGCCATACGGTGATTTTTCTCATCGGGGATTTCACGGGCCTCATCGGCGACCCTTCGGGCCAGAATGTGACTCGCAAACCGATGACGCCCGAAGAGGTGGCGGCCAACGCGGAAACTTACAAGAAGCAGGTCTTCAAGATCCTCGATCCCGAAAAGACCGTCGTGGACTTTAACAGCCGCTGGTTCGGAAAACTTTCCAGCCGTGAGTGGGTCACGCTCTGCTCCAAGTACACGCTGGCGCGGATGCTCGAACGCGACGACTTTTCGAAGCGGATGAAGGAACAGCGGCCCATCGCCGTGCACGAGCTGCTCTACCCGCTCGTGCAGGCGTATGACTCGGTGGCGCTCGAAGCCGACGTCGAGCTCGGCGGGACGGACCAGAAGTTCAACCTGCTCGTCGGCCGCTCAATTCAGCCCGAATACGGCCAGGAGCCGCAAGTCATCATGACCCTGCCCATCCTCGAAGGGCTCGACGGCGTGCAGAAGATGTCGAAGTCGCTCGCGAACTACGTGGGCATCAACGAGCCGCCCGCGGAAATGTTCGGCAAACTCATGTCCATCTCCGACGACCTGATGTGGCGGTACTATGTTCTGCTCACCGATTTGACGCCCGCGGAAATTGAACAGATGAAACGGCAGGCGGCAGAGGGCGTGCTGCATCCGCTGGAAGCGAAGAAACACCTCGCGCGTCGCGTGATTACAGACTTCCACGGCGCCGAGGCCGCCGCGCGCGCGCAGTCGGATTTTGAAGCGCAGTTTTGCGAAAAGGCTTTGCCTGCTGACGTCCCCACAGAGCGGTACGGTTCGAGGGAACCACGGAAGCTATTCAGACTTCTCGTGGACTTGAAGCTTGCCGCTTCAAATGCCGAGGCGCAGAGGAAGATCAGAGAAGGCGCGGTCTCGATTGCGGTGGGTGATTCGACCCAGCCCGACTGGCAACGGATTTCCGAGGCGAGTTGGGAGTTCGACCCCGCGAGCTACGCTCCACACTCCGCCGTGGTGTTCCGTGTCGGGCGGCGCTTGGTTAGATTGACTCTCACCTCTTAGGCTTTTCACCGTTTCGGTCAAGCTCAATCCAAGGGGAACCCGGGGGCGGCGCAGAGCGAAGCTCTGCGGTGCATCGATCTGCAATGGTCGCGCGGGTCTGCTGTCTGACCCGCGGCATTTCGAGCCGCAGGTCAAAAAGCAGACCTGCGCTACGGTGTGACCGTGGGTGGCGCATCTATGAAGGGGGCGGCGGGAAGCCGTCGCCGCCGAGCGGATCGAGCAGATGGAACAGCGTCATCGCCATCTGGCGCGGGTAGGAGCGCGTGTCGCCGAGAAATCCGTAATCGCGCGAGGAGAAATCAAATCCGCCGTCGGCGCGCTGGCGCGAGAGCAGGCGCGTGTAGCAGCGTTCGCTGAGCTCCTTCGAGCCAATCCAGCCGCGCTGAGCGGCGGTCCCAAGCGCCGCGGCGAGCGCTGCGGTGTAATAATTCACTTCGGGATAGGGACGGAAGCAGTCGTTCGCGCAGGCGCCTTCGGGCGTGACGCCGCGCGGGAGAAAGGCGGCGAGCTTCGCCGCGATGCCTTCGGCGCGCCGCGCGGCTTCGAAGCGTGAGAGGCGCGCGAGTTCGAGAAACTGGAACGCGTTGTACTGGAAGCAGAGGTAATGCGCGCGCCCGCGCTCGAGCGGGCCATCCACGATGTAGGGCAGCTCGCCGGACGGCAACTGCGCCGCCGCCAGAAATTCGAGCATCGCCGGAACGTGCTCGAGAAATCGCTCGTCGCCGCTCGCTTTCCACAGCCGCAGCAGAAACCAAGCGGCGAGCACGGAATTGTTCGGCACCTTGCCGCGTGGGCGATCGAAATAATTGACGGCTTTCCCTGTCGCGTGCTCCTGAAATCCGATGCGCGAAACAAGAAACTCGTACCAGCGGACGGCGCCCGCGAGAAACTCGGGCCTCGGCTCGCGCGCGTAGCTCGCCAGCAGCCCGAGCGACGCCCAGCAGCCTTCGACGGTCGCGACGAGGTGCCGGCGTTCCGGCAGCGGATACGCCCACGCGCCGTCGGCGCGCTGGTGCCGGAGAATCGCGTCGCTCGCCCGGAGCGCGAGGGCGCGGTAACGTTCTTCGCCCGTCGCCGCCTGCAGCAGCCAGTTCGAGAGCACCCAGTAGCCCTGCGATTGCAGAAACAAATAATCGTCGCGCCAGGGAACGAAATCGAGCGCGCTCTTGGCGAACCGCCACAGGCGCAGGTTGAAGCGCACGCCCGGGTCGGGGCCACGCAGGACTCCATCGCGCCAGTGACGTTGTTCAAGATACGCGTGCAGGCGCGCGGCGGCGGCCAGAAGCGTTTCGCGGGAAGGCATCGCGCTGGCAGTGTACTCATGCGGAAAGAATTTTGAAAGCGCCTCAGCGGTCCGCCGCGCCGACGGGCCGCCCGAGCACGCTCGCGTACACTTCCGCAATTCCGCGCGCGATATTTTCCATCGCCAGCCGCGCGATCCATTCCCGCCCGCGCGTGCGCGAATTGCGCCGGCAGGCCTCGACGATTTTTTCGGCGATGGCGCGCGGCTCGCGCGGCACGAGGTGGCAGCCTTCGGTCGGCCCGATCAGTTCCGGCGTGTCGGCCACATCCACGGTGACGACGGGAAGGTTCGTCGCCATCGCCTCCTTGACGGCCACCGGCGAGCCTTCGGCGAGCGAAGCGAGCACGAACACGTCCGCGGCGTTCATGTAGAGCGGCAGGCGCGCGTGCGGCTCGCCGACGACTTCCAGAATGTCGAGTTCCGGAACTTCGTTCCGCGCCAGCTCCACGGCCGCCTGAATCACATCGAACCGCTTGCGTTCGACGCGCCGATCATACGGAAACAGAACGAATTTCCTGCGGGCATCGAGCCGGAGAATCTTCCGCGCTTCCGCCTGCTCCATGGGCCGAAACAATTCGAGGTCCACGCCGCAGGGCAGGACGCGCGCCGAATCGAGCCCGAGTTTTTCCTTCATCCTCCGGCTCTGCACAATGACGGCGGCAACCCGCCGCGCGAGGAGGCGGCTGGAAATCTGATAGAAGCGCCCCATCGGCGTGAGGGAGCCGTCCAGGCGGAACTGGCCCATCACATCGTCGCCGTGAAAGGTAACGACGACGGGCGCGCGCCGCTGAAAGCGCGCCACCCATCCAGCGAGACCGAAGTGCGCGTGGACCAGGTCGAAGCGCTCGGCTTTCAGCCGGCGGCGCGTCTCGAAGATCCCCCGCAGATAATTCCAGCGCGATTCGCGGCCGTTGACGAAGACGACTTCGTATTCGACCCCCAGCGGGCGAAGCGATTCCATCTGTTCGCGCACGAACGCCCCGTAGCTCGGATCGGCTTCGTGCGGCCACATGTTGGTGACGACGAGAACGCGGCAGGACATCATCGGAATGGCCCGCGGCCGGCGAAGGAGAGCGAGGCGTCAAGGGCTCGCCACTCGTTACGCATCACCTGGCACGGGTCTCAGATCACGCGCTTCAGGTAGCCGCGGGGATTGAACGTCAGGACGAACGCCTCGCGATCCGAGTCAATCAGGAAGTGCGGGTCTTCCTGCACAAACTGCTCGACGGCGCCCAGCGGGCCGTTCACGCTCCCCAGCCCGTCGCCGGCGCGAAACAGGTCGATGACCGTATCCTCGACAATCAGGTAGCAGCTCGGCGCGACGAACTTCGCGTAGGCGTGCAGGTCGGCGAGAACGTGCTCGCGGCTGTGGTCGCCGTCGTGGATCACCATGCCCTCGCGCCCCACGGCCAGATCTTCGACGCGCTCGATGGTGTCCGGCGCGGCGCTGTCGCCGGTGACCCTCTTGATTCGCGGGTGCTCGGCGCGAAACTTCGAGTGGTCGATATCCACCGCAATCACCTCGCCTTTGCCGACGAGGTCGAGCAGGTGCGCCAGGTAGAGCGTGCTCCCGCCGTGCGCGTTGCCGATTTCGATGATGATTTCGGGTTTCGTCTCGTGGATGATTTCCTGATAGACCCACGCGTCGAGGACGTTCTTCCACGCCGGCAGGCCCATCCAGGTGATCTTGTCGAAGAGCAGGCGCGAGTGATAGCGGATCAGCCAGCGGCGCAGGCCGCGGTCCCAGCGCTGGCGGTAATCGGCGCGCATGGGCCGGAGCCACGTGCCGACTTTCGAGAAAAACAGCCCGGGATCGGTCACCAGCAGTTTGCTGTTGCGCGCCAGCCACGAGCCGGGATTGCGAACGAGGTCCGATTCACTCATCAACTTTCATTCGCGGCGCGATTCAAAGGGATCTTCGCCCGAACAATATCTTATCACCATTCCGCGGCGACGCCTTCAGACGCCCTCGGGCGGGCGGAAAATCGCGCCGAGCCGCGCCACGGGGACGGCGCGCGTCACGAAGAGCGTCCCGTAGAACGCCACGCTTCCCGCGCCGCAGAGCAGGGCGAGATAGACGAACCGCGCGCCCGTCGCCGCCGGCTCCGCGAAGGCGCGCGCGAGCACGGCCACGGCCAGCGCGGCGAGCCCGGCGCCGAGAAGGTTTTTCAGCGCGAAAGCCCCCAGCGCGCGGTCGAGCACGCCGCGCACCGCCGCTACGTCGCGGCGATAGAGCAGCGCGCAGACGACGGCGAGCGCGGCGAGCAGGCCCCAGGGAATTCCCCGCGCGCCCAGTCGCAGCGCCCCCACAAAAAGCAGATCGAAAGCGACGGTCAGACCGTAGAGGAGCAGGCTGAGGCGGAAGAAGAGCCCGAAGGCGTTGCGCGCGAAAAGGTAAAACGTCAGGACGCGAATAAATCCGAAGGGCACGAGGCTCAGGCTGTAATGGAAGAAGACGGCGGCCATCAAGGCCGTCGCCTCCGCCGTGAAATTGCCGCGCTCGAAGACCAGCCGCATGATGGGCGCCGAAAGCATCAGGCAGAAGACCGTGGCGGGCGCGGTGGCGGCGAGCGCGATCTCGAGGGTGTTCCGGAACGTGCGCCGCTCGAGCTCGCGGTCCTGGCGCGCCGCAGCGCGCGAAAGCGACGGCAGCGCCGCGGTCCCCGCGCTTCCCGCCAGCAGTTCCGACATCGTGGACATGATCTTGAATCCGTAGGTGAGCGCGGTGAGCGTTCCGGCGGGAAGGAACGAGGCGATGACGCGTTCAACGAGCACCACGCCCTGCCACGCCGTGGCCGAAGCCACCTGCGCCGTTCCCGCGCCGCGCAGGTTGCGGAACGCCGCGCCCGAGCCCGCCAGCGTCCACGCGTAGCGCACGGGATAAGCCAGCACGATCTGCGCGCCGAGAACGGCGAATTGCACGAAATAGCCCGCCAGGTACCCGAGCACGATGCTGTAAGCGCCGTAGCGTTTGAACGTGAGGAGAATGAAGGCGATCACCGTGACGTTGCGGAACAGTCCGGCGGCCGAGGAAAGCACGAAGCTGTGGCGGCTGAAGAGAAACGAACGGAAGACTTCCGCGACGCCGGCGGGAACGATCATCAGAAACAGCCAGCGGCTGAGCTGCGCGGCGAGTTCGGTCTGCGCGGCGGTGAACCCGGGCGCGATCAACCGCACCGCCCAGGGCGCGCTCAGCGCGCCGAGCGCCGCGAGCCCCACGAGGCCGAGAAGCAGGCCGTTCACCGCGTAACTGAACCCGCGGCCCAGTTCGCCGGCGGCGTCCTTGCCCTCCAGCGCCGAGAAGAACGGCACGAGCGAAAACTGGCCCGTCGCCGACATCACGTTGGTGATGACGTAAGGAATCGTGAACGCCACGTAGAACGCGTCGGACTCGCGCGAAAGGCCGAGGTAGGCGGCGATGCTGGTATCCACCAGAATCCCCGTCAGCCCGCCGAGCAGGGAGAAAAACCCCACAACGGCCGAGCGGCGGAGGATTTGGGATTTGGAAAGCATGGGGTTACCTGGCCGACGAAGCGCGATGTTGAGAGTGGAAAGTCGATACCCGTAGCGCGGGCATCCTGCCCGTGCCCCTGCGAAGGCACGGCCAGGATGGCCGTGCTACGTTTCTTTCGTCCCGCCCTGGGCCCCGACGCTGCCGGTCGGGGCCCCTGCGGCCCCAAACGGAATCGCGACGACGAACAGAAACGCCATCAGCACCGGCGAGGCGCCGAAATTGAATTCAAAAAATCCCTCGACGACGAAGGCGAGCCAGGCGGCGAAGGCGCCTTCGGCAAGCCATCGCCATTCCGCAAGCCGCCCCGCAAGCTGGAGCAGGCGCCATCCCAGCGCGCCCATCAGCCACACCCACGCTGCGAGCGCCGGCAGACCGCGCTCCGCGCCCAGTTGAAACAGATTGTTGTGCAGATGGTCGCGATAGCCGGCGAGGGGGGTCGTGCCGGGCGGCAGATAGAGCGTGTATTCCGGCGCGATGTTGTTCGGCCCGACGCCCGTCCAGGGATGGGAGCGAATCATGTTCAGGCCCACGCGCCACATCTCGAATCGAATGGCGAGCGAGGGATCGCTCGAGGGATGGGCGACGAGGCGCAGGCGTTCGCGCACCAGGCCGGGCGCGGCCAGAAATGCCGCGAGCGCCACGGCCGGCAGCGCCAGCAGCCAGCGCGGCCGCGCGCGTCCCACCAGATAAATCGCCGCCGCCAGGCACCCGAGCCAGACGCCGCGCGTCAGGTTGAGCACGAGGGCGAGCGCCACGAGCGCCAGCGCGGCCGCTCCGGCCCGCTTCGAGAAGAGACTCGAAAAAGTTCCCGGCCGCCGGGCGAACAGCAAAAAAGCCGCCAGCAGCGCGAAGACGAGCATCTGCTGGCCGCCGAAATTCATCCAGTGGCCCATGAAGCCGGTGATGCGGTCGGAAATCATGAAGACGTAAATCCCCTCCGGAGGCAGCGCGCGCGCCGCGCGGTACTGGAGCAGAAACTGGCCGATGCCGACGACGGCCGCAAGCGCCGCCGTGAGGAAGAATCCGGCCAAGAGGACGCTGAGGTGGCGGCTGCCGGCGACGAGGCTCGCGCCGAAAAGCAGGATGACGAAGAGCGCCAGCTTGCGGATGGCGAACCCGCCCGGGCCGGGATGCACGGCGAAAACAACGGCGAGCGCGGTGCCGAGCGAGAAGAGCGCGAGGGGAATTGTGACGGGCGGGAAGCGGACCTCGGCGTCCCAGCGGCGAGGACGCGCCCTCACCGCATGGACGGCGAAGCAGATTCCTGCGGCGGCGAGAAACGCCTGCGAAGCGGCGATGGAGACGAGGAGGGTGAGGGCGAAGAGCGTGAAGAAGACGCAGGCCCATCGCGCCCAGGCCGAGGGGGGAAGTTCCCGGCGCGCCGATCGGAGGAATTCGACGAGGCTGCTCACGCGGCTGCGATGAATCTAGACAAAGGCGGGTGAGAATTCAAGCCTCGGTCGTTCATGCTATTGACGCGGCTGGCGCTGCTGGCCCAGCCCACCTGAGAGAAAACCGCAGCGGGTAGCGCAAAGGTACGCGTCGTGTGCGTTCCTCTGCGGCTTTGGTTCAAATCCGAGTGCGTTCATCGGCGGGCAGCAGCACGCGGTCGATTCTCAATCCGCTGGGCGTAGGCACGGGGCGTTGCAGGCTGCCCGTGTAATCATGCACGCTCGACCACGGCCAATCCGTCGCGCACCTCACCAGGCCTGCCTTCACAGGGTTCAGGTGAATGTACTGCACCTTTTCGTTGTACTCTCTGACCGAGCGCAGGGCCCGATCAAAGAAACGAGGCTGCCACAACCTTCCCCCTTCCCGCCGCAGGCGGTTGATCCACTTCGTCGCGCCGTCTTTGATGGCTTCCATCACCCTCGAAATCGTCAGGGGATGCGGGGGATAGAAGATGGCATGCCAGTGGTCCGGCAGAAACACCCAGGCAGTCAGTAGAAATCGGTGGTCGGCCCGGCGCTCCTCGATCCCCTCGGCCAAAATGGCGAATTCGGCGGGCGCGAGCATCCGCCTCCGAGCCAGGAGCCGGCACGTCACGAAAAACCAACGGTTCGAAACCACTAGCCGCCGTAGCCGCGACATGCGCGCGATTATAATCCTCACCGCAGCCCGCCAGAACCAGAACTTGCTTTCCCCCTAGAACCGCAGAGGAGGGCCAACCACGCCCACCTCTGCGCTACCCGCTCCGGAATGATTCCGTGGAGCAATCGCCCCATTCCGCCCCCACCCTTCGGGACAACTCTCCGCGTGGGGGAGGGAAAACCCCGTAGCCACGGTCAGGGTGCTTCTGACCGTAGGTTTTTCCTACTAACGACCCCACGGTCAATTCAAATGGGGAATTAACCGCGGCTACCACTCGATGCCCGCTTGGGCGGGCATGACGCCCTCTTGTCTTGTCATTCCCGCGAACGCGGGAATCCACGCCGGAGTATGCGTCGCGCCAGCCGCGCCGCTTCGCGAAGCGCGCGGCGTTCAGTTCGCGGGCCCGGGCGGCGTGCGCGCCAGGACGACCTCGCTGGTCGGCGAGGGAGTTTCTTCCGGGACCGGCTCCTTTTCGAGGGCCTCGTCCACGACCTCGCGAATCGTGCGGGAAAAGCGCAATTCGAGGTCTTTGAGCATCTCCGCGGAGACGTCCTCGCGCACGTTGGGCTCGTTTTCGGCGGGCAGGAAAATCGTCTTCACTCCCGCGCGCCGCGCCGCCAGAACTTTTTCCTTGATGCCGCCCACGGGCAGGACCTGGCCGCTGAGCGTGATCTCGCCCGTCATGGCGACGCGCTCGCGGAGGCGCCGGCGGGTGAGCGCGGAGACGAGAGCCGTGACCATCGTCACGCCCGCCGATGGGCCGTCCTTGGGAATCGCACCGGCCGGAACGTGCACGTGGATGTCGTACTTCTGGAAAAAATCCGGGTCGATTTCGTAGTCGCGCGCGTGGGCGCGCACCCAGGCGAGCGCCGCCTGCATGGACTCCTGCATCACCTGGCCGACGTGGCCGGTCATGGCGAAGCCCTTGCCGCCCTTCATGACGGTCGCTTCGACGTAGAGGACGTCGCCGCCCGTGGGCGTCCAGGCGAGGCCGACGGAAACGCCCGGCTGGCGCGTGCGCTCCACGATTTCCGTCTCCAGGCGGAATCGCGGCACGCCCAGGTCGGCGGAGAGGTTTTCGGGCGTCACCGTGAGCTTGGCGTCCGCGCCTTCGGCGATGCGCCGCGCCTGCTTGCGGCACACCGTGGCGATTTCGCGCTCCAGGTTCCGCACGCCCGCCTCGCGCGTGTAGTGGCGGATCATCTGCCGCAGCCCGTCGCGTGTGAATTCGATCTGCTCGGGCGACTTCACGCCGTGCTCTTCGGTCTGCTTGGGAATGAGGTGGCGGAAGGCGATTTCGACTTTTTCCTCTTCCGTGTAGCCCTGGAGCTCGAGGACTTCCATGCGGTCGAGCAGCGCCGGCGGAATCGTATCGAGCACGTTCGCCGTGGTGATGAAAAGGACGCGCGAGAGGTTGAACGGCACGTCGAGATAGTTGTCGCGGAAGGTGGCGTTCTGCTCCGGGTCGAGGACTTCGAGCAGGGCCGAGGACGGGTCGCCGCGGAAGTCGCGCCCGATCTTGTCCACCTCGTCGAGCATGAAGATGGGGTCGCGGGTTTCGGCGCGGCGGATGCCCTGGATGATCTGGCCGGGCAGCGCGCCGATGTAGGTGCGGCGGTGGCCGCGGATTTCCGCCTCGTCGTGAATGCCGCCCAGCGACATGCGCACGAATTTGCGGTCGAGCGCGCGGGCGATGGACCTTCCGAGCGAGGT
>CAZKXX010000111.1:0-11566 GCA_964556705.1 uncultured Acidobacteriota bacterium | reverse complement strand
TCGCCCCTCCGTATTCGGGCCACGCGAGTTCACCCGCGAACTGTTCTTCGGCGAGCGCCTTTTCCTCTTCGAGGTTGAGTTTCGCCAGCTCGTTCGCGAGGCGACTGCGCTTCCGTCGCGCGATCATTTCGGCAAGCGCCACTTGGATGGCGCGGCTGCGGCTGGGGAAACGTCCGGACTTCACCCAGCGATCGACTTCGCGGAGAGTCTCCTTATCAACAGTGACCGCAATCTTCGTGGTTGCCATATCCTCTTGGAACATCATAACACCGCCCACAGGTTGAATTGCAGGGGGCGTTCATGCCCGCGCCTCCAAGGGTTCAGAGCTCAATCGCCGCCCGCACCACGCCTTCCTTGGTATCGTGCTCGAGCCGGAAGCCCAGCTTCTTGCAGATTTTCTGCATGGAGTAGTTTTCGAGCAGGATTTCCGCGGTGACGAGGCGCATGCCTTCGACGCGCGCGGCTTCGAGCAGCCGACGAAGCAGTTCGGTGCCCAGCCCGCGTCCCTGCCAAGCGTCGCTGACGAGCACGGCGAACTGCCCTTCTTCCGAGCCGGGAGTCCGCGTCAGGCGTCCCACGGCAAGGATTTCGCGCTCGCCCGTCGCGGCGTCTTTGCGCTCCGCCACCAGCGCCAGTTCGCGGTCGTAGTCGTTGAAGCAGATGCGCGTCAGCCGCTCGTGCGTCACGCGCGCGCTGAGCGCCATCATGTGGAAGTAGCGCAGGTAAACGCTCTGCTCGGAAAGCGACTCGTGGAACTTCACCATCAGCGGCTCATCTTCCGGACGGATGGGACGCAGCGTCACGCTCGTGCCGTCGCGCGCTTCCCAGTTCCAGACGTACTGGTGCGGATACGGCCTCACGGCGAGCTTGGGCAGGCGGTCTTCGGTCACCTCCGGTCCGTGCAGGACGACGCGCGCATCGAGCGCCACCAGGCGGTCGGGCGAGGCGAGCAGCGGGTTGATATCAATCTCCTTGATCCAGCGCTGCTCGACGACGAGGTGGCTGAAGCGCACCAGCAATCGCTCGAGCCCGGCGAGATCCACGGCCTTGCGCCCGCGCACGCCTTTCAAGGCCTTGTAGATTTTCGTCTGCTCGAGCATCCGCCGCGCCAGCGTCGTGTTGAGCGGCGGCAGCGCCAGCGCGCTGTCTTTGAAGACCTCCACCAACTGCCCGCCCGTGCCGAAAAGCAGCACGGGGCCGAACTGCGGGTCGAGGCTGGAGCCGACGATGAGTTCGTAGCCGTCCAGCTTTTCCATCGGCTGCACCGTGACGCCCTGGAAGTGCCCTTCTCCAGCGCGTTCGCGGACGGAAGTCTCGATGGCGCGAAAGGCCTGGCGCACGGCCTCGGCGTCTTTCAGGTTCAGGTGCACGCCGCCGACGTCGGTCTTGTGCGTGACGGTTTCGGAATGGAGCTTGAGCACCACGGGGTAGCCGATTTCTTCCGCCACACGGACGGCTTCCTCCTGGCTCTTCGCCACGCTCGTCGCGACGACGGGAATGCCGTAGGCGGCGAGCAGCTCCTTCGATTCGAATTCGGTGAGCAGCGCGCGGCCGCTCTCGCGCGCCTTGCGGACGATTTCCCCGGCGGTCTCGGGCGCGGCGCTTTCGGCCTCGAAGCCCGCGGGAAGCTGCGGCGTCTCGTAAAGTCCCCGCAGGTTGTAGCTGTATTGCCACATGTAGTGGAAGACGCGCGCTGCGGTGTCCGGATAAGCGAAGGTGGGGATGCCGGCGCGATTCAGGATGGCCTCGCCCGCCGCCACCGAAACGCCGCCCATCCAGGAAGCGAGAATCGGTTTGCCCGCCAGCCTCGCGTAGGGTTTGAGGTCTTCGGCGATTTGCGTGGGGTCGGTCATCGCCTGCGGCGTCAGGACGACGAGCAGGCCATCGGTGTTGGGATCTTTGGCGACGATTTCAACGGACTTGGCGTAGCGTTCGGGCGTCGCGTCTCCGATGATGTCCACCGGATTGTTGCGGCTCCACTCGCGCGGCAGAACGCCGTTCAGCGCTTCCATCGTCTCCGGCGCGAGTTCGGCCAGCTCGCCGCCCTCGGCCACCAGCGCGTCCGTCGCGAGCACGGCGGGCCCGCCGGCGTTCGTCAGGATGGCGAGGCGCGGACCTTTGGGCCGCGGCTGCTTCGAAAGCACTTCCGCCATGTAGAACAGTTCGCCGATGGTGCGCACGCGCAGCACGCCCGAGCGGCGGAAGGCGGCGTCGAGCACGGCGTCGGAGCCCGCGAGCGTGCCGGTGTGCGACGCGGCGGCTTTGGCGGCGGCTTCGCTGCGCCCCGCTTTGATGACGATCAGGGGTTTCGATAGCGCCACCTCGCGCGCCGCGGAAAGGAACGAGCGCGCGTCGCCGATGGATTCCATGTAGAGGATGATGCTGCGTGTCCGCGGGTCGTTCCCCAGGTAGTCAATCAGATCGCCCCAGCCGACGTCGGCCATCGAGCCGATGGAGACGAAGGCGCTGAAGCCCACCAGCTCGCGCAGGCTCCAATCGAGCACGGCGGTCAGCAGCGCGCCGCTCTGGCTGATGAAGCCGATCGAGCCGGGCCGCGCCATCGCCGCCGCGAACGTGGCGTTGAGCCCGGTCAGCGGGCTCATCACGCCCAGGCAGTTCGGGCCGATGATGCGCATGCGCCCGCGCCGCGCGTGGCGCAGGATTTCCTGCTCGAGCTTCTCGCCCTCCGGCCCGAGTTCCTTGAATCCCGCCGAGATCACGATGGCCGCTTTCACGCCCGCATCCGCGCAATCGCTGATGACCTGCGGGACGCTCGAGGCGCGCTTCACCACCACCGCCAGTTCCGCCGGCTAGGGAAGTTCCTTGATGCTCGGATAGGCCTTCACGCCCAGCACCCGCGAACGCTTCGGGTTGACGGGATACACGGTCCCGCCGAAAGGGTGGCTGATCAGGTTCCAGAATAGCGTCCGGCCCACGCTGCCCGGCGTCTCCGTGGCGCCGATGACCGCCACCGACTGCGGCGTGAAGAAGCGGTCGAGCGGCTGCGGCCCTCCCCGAAGGATGTCATGGGCTTTATCGAGTTTGAGTTCTGGGGGTTTCATGGCTTTCCTCTCCGGAGGGTTCGAACGACAATTTGGCCGGGTAGCCAGATTGACGGCTGGGTCTCACACCAAGTCGGATAGCACGCGCGCTTCCAATTTGCGAAACTCCGCGTCGTAGGCCAAATTGTCGTCCGGTCGCAGGACAACAACGCGCGACACTTCCGCGACGGCTTGGCCCTTTCCCGCACGAGTATAGTTACAAATCTCGGGTTCTTGGTGAACTCGCGCCTGGAATCGCGGGTGACTGGCGAAGCGTGTGGAACGCTAGCTGCCTCCCGCCTCTTGCAAGCGGTGCACGACGCCACTGCTGTAATCGAGGACGTAGATTTCACCCGCCTGGTCGCGGCCGAAGGAACTGACATTGAAACCGGTTTCCAGGAGCAAGTTGCGCACCCAGTCGCCGTCAGCGTTCTGGCTCAATCCCCAGATGCGGCCGGAGATGAAGTCGCCGAACACGTAAGTGCCGCGAAGGTCGGGAATCAGCGCGCCCCGATAAACGTAACCGCCCGTGACCGAAGCGCCCTCATCGCGGCCATATTCGGCGATGGGGAGAATCAACCCGGCCGTGTCGCATCCCGTGGAAGGCGAAAAGCAGCTTGAAGCTTCCATAATGTTCCAGCCGTAGTTGCCGCCACGCTCGATGAGATTGACCTCTTCGAACCGGTCCTGCCCGACGTCGGCGAGGAAGAGGTCGTTCGTCATCGTGTCGAAGGAAAACCGCCAGGGATTGCGCAAGCCGTAGGCCCAGATTTCATCGGCGCCTTCGGGGTTGACGAACGGATTGTCGGCAGGAATGTGCGGCGGGGGCGAGTCCACGTCAATGCGCAGCAGCGCGCCGAGCAGCGTGTCCTTGTTCTGGCCGTTTCCCTGCGGGTCGCCGCCCGAGCCGCCGTCGCCCAGCGCGATGTAGAGAAATCCGTCGGGACCGAAAGCGAGCTGCCCTCCGTTGTGATTGTCAAAGGGCTGGTCCACGGTCAGCAGAATCGTCTCGTCAGGTTCAGCAAGGTTGGGATCGTTCAGTGAGGCGAGGTATTCGGCGATGACGGTTTGGAGCTGCCCGGCGCTTCGTCGCGTGTAGTTCACGAAGAAGCGACGGTTCTGCGCGAACTCCGGATGAAAGGCCAGGCCGAGCAGACCTTTCTCTCCGCCGGACTCCACCCGGCCGCTCAGGTCAAGAAAGGGCGTCGAGAGGAGGATGTCGTTTTCGATAACGCGGATGAGCCCCGCCTGCTCGACAACAAAAAACCTGCCCGTCCCATCCGGTGGCTCCTGAAAATCCACGGGATTCGTGAAGCCCGTCATGAAGGAGACGAGTTCGAGTTCGAGGACGGGCTCCTCCGGCCCTTGCGGCGGCGGCGCGAACGGAGGTGGAAGAACCGTCGCCGCGCTGCAGGCAGCCAGAAACGCCGCGCACCAAACCAGAGTTGCGCGCAACGCTCGATGCACTCCGCGCGTCCTGGGCCGGGTCCCGGACCTCATCATCGCTTTGCCTCCTGCGCACTCCTGCATTCCCCCCTCGCGCCGCCTCAGGGAGCACTCGTCTGCCTCAGACGATAGACGGCGCCGCCAAAATCCACCACGTAAAGCTCCTCCGCTTCGTCCCGTCCGAAAGTAACGAGGAAGAAGTCCGTGTCAAAGAGCTTTGTCCGATGCCAGGTCCCGTCGGCCGCTTCGGCGAGCGACCAGATGCCGCCCGAAATAAAATCTCCGAAGACATAGGAGCCGGCAAGCGCGGGAATTTGTGAGCCGCGATAGACAAATCCGCCCGTTACCGAACGCCCGTCCTCGCGCCCGTACTCGTGGATGGGAAGCAGCAGGCTGGTTGTGTCGCAGTCGGTAATTTCAGGCGGATAGCAGTGGGAGCCTTCCATGACGCTCCAGCCGTAGTTCCCGCCCCGAACGACGATATCAACTTCCTCCCAGGCGTCCTGCCCCACGTCGCCCGCAAAGAGCCGCTGCGTGGGGAAATCGAAGGAAAACCGCCAGGGATTCCGGAATCCGTAGGCCCAGATTTCGTCCGCCCCTTCCACACCAACGAATGGATTGTCGGCGGGGATTCCGTACGGTTCAGGTCCGGGATGATCGACGTCCACCCTCACGAGTGCGCCAAGGAGCGTGGTGATATCCTGACCCTGCTGCCAGGGGTCACCGATGCCGCCGCCATCGCCGAAAGCGATGTAGAGGTAGCCGTCAGGCCCGAAGGCGAGCTGGCCGGCGTTGTGCCAGATGTGCGGCTGGTCCACAACCAGGAGGATTCTCTCGGAGGCGGCGTCCGCCTTGTTCGGATCGGTTCCGGACACAAGGAACTCGGCGACCACCGATTGGAGCTGCACCGGGTCGCCAAAATCCCGCGTGTAATAAACGTAGAACCGTCCGTTCTGTGAAAACCGCGGGTGAAACGTCAATCCCAGCAGGCCGTTCTCTTCCTGCGTCGAAACTTTCCCCGTCAGGTCGAGAAACGGCTCGGCGAGAACGCTCGTGCCGTCGAGAATCCAGATTTTCCCGCCCAGTTCCAGAAGAAACAACCGCCCGCTCCCGTCGCCGGCATTTTCCAGTCCCAGCGGCTGGAGAAACCCGTCGGCGACCAGATCGAGCTCAAGCGGACTCGCCACGATGAAGTCCAGACGATTGGAAACGCCGCTGTCCGGCGCCGGATTCCTGACAGTAATCTCGGCGACGCCGGCGAAGTTCAGTTCCGTCTGGGAAACGCGCGCGTGAAGCCGAGTGTCGCTGACGAACGTGGTTGGAAGGTCGGTCCCGTTCCACCTCACCACCGCGCCCTCCACGAAATCTTCCCCGTCCACAACCATCAGCACCTCGAGCGAGCCGGCAGGCGCGCTGGCCGGTGTGAGGGCCGTGGCGACAGGGACCGGCAGCGGCGACTGGATGGAAAACGGAAACGAGGCGGAGGTGCCTCCGCCCGGCGGCGGATTGAACACACTCACGTTTGCCGTACCCGCGGTAGCGATGTCTTGTTCCGAGATCGTGACCGTAAGCGTCGCGCCGCTGACGAAGGTCGTCGTGCGGCCGGCGCCATTCCAGCGGACCACCGACCCGCGGATGAAATTACTCCCCGTTACGGTGAGCGTGAATCCCGCTCCGCCGGCTATGGCGCTGGTGGGAGAAAGCGCTGTAATCGTGGGGACAGGATTCGGTTGAGTGGCGACTTCGGAGGAACCGCACGCCGTCCAGAAGAAAACTCCTGTGAGCACGACGATGCGGCCGAGCGGCGCGCCCCATGACGTGCGAGGACACGGGGATTCCGTTGATCCCGGGGTCATCTTCATGTTTTGAGCCCTGCTTTCGCCCGACCCCTCAAGAGGAACGCCCGGTGCGCTCAGGCCTGGTATTGGGCCCGCACCTTGGCGTCTTTTTCCGCCACGCCCTTCGCGAGCTGTTGCTTGTAGTCGGCGAGTTTTTTCGCCAGCGTATCGTCCGAAGCCGCCAGAATCTGCACGGCGAGGATGGCCGCGTTGACGGCGCCCCATTTTCCGATGGACGTACACGCCACCGGGATGCCCGGCGGCATCTGGACGATCGAGAGCAGCGCGTCGAGCCCGCCGAGCGGCGTGCTGGCGATGGGGACGCCGATGACGGGCAGCGTGGTCTCGGCGGCGATGACGCCTCCGAGGTGCGCCGCGCCGCCCGCGGCAATGATGATGGCTTTCAGGCCGCGCTGGCGCGCCGTCCGCGCGTATTCGGAAGTCTGCGCCGGCGCGCGGTGCGCCGAACTCACGCGCACCTCAAACGGCACGCCGAATTTCCGGAGCGTCTGGGCCGCCTCGTCCATCACGGGCAGGTCCGAATCGCTCCCCATCACAATCCCCACCAGGGGTTTTGAATTCTCCGACATCGGTACTCCTTGACTCAATCGGGTATTCGACCGAAGTCGCTGTCAGGTCCGGGCCCCCTTGGGGGCGCTGCGCGAAGATCGGCGGCCCGGCGGTTTCGACCCCTCCTGGGGGCGGCGGACTCCTTTGGCGCCGATGTCGCGCCGGTAATGCATCCCTTCGAAATGGATCTTCCCGACGGCGGCATAAGCGCGGTCGATCGCGGCGGCAAGATCTTCGGCGCTGGCCGTCACGCCCAGCACGCGTCCTCCGGCGCTCATCAGCTTCCGGTCGCGGAAAACGGTCCCGGCGTGAAACACTTTGACGCCGCCCAGCGCCTCGGCGGCTTCAAGGCCGGTGATGACTTTACCGATTTCCGGCGGTCCGGGATAGCCCCGCGAAGCCAGGACCACGCACACGGCCGGGCTCGGACTCCAGTGCGGCTCGACGGCGGCGAGCTGTCCCTGGCGCATCGCCTGGAAGAAGTCCACCAGGTCGGAGCGCAGTCGCATCAGGATGGGTTGCGCTTCCGGATCGCCCAACCGCACGTTGTATTCGAGCAGCATCGGTCCCTGTTCAGTCATCATCAGGCCGCAGTAGAGAAATCCCTGGTACGGAGTCCCCTCGGCGTTCATCCCCGCGAGCGTGGGGAGAACAATCTGCTGCAGAATGACGCCGGCCATCCTTTCGTCGAGAATCGCGTCGTCACTGCAAGCCCCCATGCCCCCGGTGTTGTGGCCCTGGTCGCCGTCAAACACCGGCTTGTGGTCCTGTGTCGGGGGAAGCACGATCAAGCCCTTGCCGTCCGTGAGGACGATGAAAGACATCTCGCCGCCCGCCAGGACCTCTTCAATCACCACGCGCTCGCCGGCTTCACCAAGCGTCTTCTTCCGCATGAAGTCATCGAGCGCTTGCACAGCCTCTTCGCGCGTCTTCGCGACCACCACCCCCTTGCCCGCCGCCAGCCCGTCGGCCTTCACGACCACGGGAACGCCGAAGTCCTCGAGCGCTTTCACGGCTGCGTCAAAATTCTCGGCGACAACAAAACTTGCCGTGGGAATCCGGTGGCGCTGCATGAACTGCTTGGCGAAGACTTTACTTCCTTCCAGCCGCGCCGCGGCCTTCGTGGGGCCGATGATCCATCGTCCCTCCTTCTGGAACTCGTCCACCACGCCCGCCACGAGCGGCGCCTCCGGGCCCACGACGGTCAGTCCCGCGTCGAGTTCCTTCGCCAGGCGCAGGATGTCCTTCGGGTCCGCAATATTCACCGGCAGACACTCGCCCTCCTGCGCGATGCCCGCGTTGCCGGGCGCGCAGTAGATTTCTTCCATCTGCTGGCTCTCGCGCAGCTTCCAGGTCAGCGCGTGCTCGCGCCCGCCCGAGCCGATGACGAGAATTTTCATAGGGGCAGTAACACTATCGGCAGTTTCCCCGCTTTGTCAATCAGGCAGATAACCGGCGCTGCGCGAGTAGTTGCGGCTCTGCTAAAATGAACTTTCGTCAAAAGGGCGAAATTTCAGGAATCGAAATGGGCCGGTTCCCCTCCGCCCGCAGCTCGGGCGGTGGCAGTGCCTTCCATCAACTCTCAAAGGAGGTTCGGATGCGATTGAGGTTTGCTTTGTTGGGAGTCCTGTTCACTGGCTTGATGAATACGCCGCTCGTCGCGCAGGATTGGGCGCTCGAGCGCCTGGAAAAATCACCGCGCCATCACGAATGGGTGGCGGTGAAATACGGCGATCGCACGGTGCACGCGTTCCTGGCGTTCCCGGAGGTTTCCGGGAAAGCGCCGGCCGTGGTGGTGATCCACGAGAACCGCGGACTCACCGATTGGGTGCGCGGCGTCGCCGACCAGCTGGCCGAAGCGGGTTACATCGCTATCGCGCCCGACCTCCTCTCCGGCATGGCGCCGGGCGGCGGCAAGACCAGCGATTTTCCGAACAGCGATGCCGCCCGCGAAGGAATCTACAAACTCACTCCCGAACAAGTCACCGCCGATCTGAACGCCGTGGCGGACTACGTCGCGAAACTTCCCGCCGCGAACGGCAAGGTGGCCGTCGCGGGCTTCTGCTGGGGCGGCGCGCAGACGTTCCGGTTCGCCACGGAGCGCGCCGACCTCGCCGCCGCGTTCGTCTTCTACGGCACCGGGCCCGACAGCGCCGAAGCGATCGCGCGCATCAAGTCTCCGGTCTTCGGCTTCTACGGCGGCGACGACGCGCGCGTCAATGCCACCATCCCGAAGTCCGCGGAACTCCTGAAAGCGGCGGGCAAAACTTTCGAGCCCGTCACCTATGACGGCGCGGGCCACGGCTTCATGCGCTCGGGCGAAGAACCCGAGGCTTCCGAAGCCAACCGCAAAGCGCGCGAAGAGGCTTGGAAGCGCTGGAAGGCGCTGCTCGAGAAAGTCTTCGCGGGGTGAGCCCGCGACTTCACTGTTGGGACTTCGGCTTCGGGACGTAATCCACCGGAAAAAACCGCGTGGGGGTTTTGTGGTCCCACGCTCAAGGACTGATTCTAAAGGAGTTATCTGCTTTTTCCGGGCCCGCGCGGGGGTTTCTTCAGAAGGCGTGAAACCAAAATAGATGTATATGCATCTATCTCGGCATGAGCGAATCGTCCCCTCGGGTCCCCCGCCTCCCTTGCCTCTGCGCGAGTTTCCGCCGCGCCTCCCGCGCCCTCACCCAGCTCTACGATGAAGCGTTGCGGCCTTCAGGCCTGCGGACCACCCAGTTCACGATCCTGCAAGTCCTCTCGAGCGTTGAAGAAGCGACCCAGGGCCAGCTCGGAAAAATCCTCGCCATGGACAGCACCACCCTGACGCGCACGCTGCAAATCATGGCCCGTCGAAGGTGGATTGCCGAGCGGCCCGGCCGGGACCGGCGAGAGCGCTGGCTGCGCCTGGCCCGCGCCGGCCGGCTTCGACTCGAACGCGCGCTGCCGGACTGGGAAAAAGTCCAAACGCCGTTGCGCGCCCGGCTCGGAGAGGAGCGCTGGCCGGCGCTCATCGAGCTCACCGACGAGATGACGAGCATCGTCACGAAATAAGGAGTGTTATTATGACGAACGAAAGTTACGGAAAGCTCGCCGCCGGACTCCTGGCCGCCTGGTTCATCTTTTCGCTCGCGGCCTCCGGCCTTCACGCTTTTGCGGGCGACCCGAACCGTCCGCCGCACGCGCTGTTGTTGACCACGCTGACGCCGATCGCGCTGTTCGGGCTCTGGTACGCCACCTCCGCGGGATTTCAGCGATTCGCTCTGTCCCTAAACGCGCGCACGCTCACCCTCGTCCAGGCGTGGAGGATCGGCGGTTTCGTATTTCTGGTTTTGCACGCGCACGCCATTCTGCCGGGACTTTTCGCGTTGCCCGCCGGATGGGGCGACATCGCCATCGGCGCGACGGCGCCGTTCGTCGCCATAAAGCTCGCGCGTCCCGACCGCCGCGGAGGATTCATCCTCTGGCAGGTGCTGGGAATCGCAGACCTCGTCATGGCCGTCACGCTGGGAGTCATTTCAGGATTGTTTCGCACGGAGGGGCTCGGCACCGGCGCGATGACCGTGCTGCCGCTGAGTCTGATTCCGACGTTCGCCGTGCCGCTGCTCGTCATCTTTCATCTGATTTGCATCGCTCAGGCGCGGCGCTGGAGCGCGCGGGACGCTTCGCGGGCCGAAGAGCGGTTCCGCTCTTCTGAAATCCAAACTCCGCAATTCGGAGAGCGCTGACATGACCGTGGAGTTTGTCATCATGAGGAGCCCCGATATCCCGCAAAGCGGAATCGGGGTGACGAAGGATCTTCAATCCGTGAATGGAGCAAATTCTTCTCCCGCCCGGCGGGATCAGAATGACACGCATCACGCTCGTTCGGTATCCTTCAAAGGAGTCGTTAAGATGACCGAATCACGAAGGACCTATCTTCCCGCGGCCGGACACCATTTGTTCCTGCCGCTCTACGACCCCCTGGTGAAGCTGCTGGGCGGCGACCGCGCGCGAAGGGTCCTGATCGATCAGGCGGCTCTCCAGCCCGGCCACCGCGTGCTCGATGTGGGTTGCGGCACGGGAACGCTCGCCGTGCTTCTCAAGCGTCTCCACCCCGGAGTCGAAGTCATCGGAATCGATCCCGATCCCAGAGCGCTCGCTCGGGCAAAGCGCAAAGCGGAGCGCGCCGCGCTCTCCATCCGCTTCGACCGCGGGTTTTCTAATGAGCTTCCCTACCCCGACGCGACGTTCGATCGCGTGTTTTCTTCGCTGATGTTTCATCACTTGGAGGCGGAGGAGAAGGAAAAGAGTCTGCGTGAAATTCGGCGCGTGTTGCGTCCCGACGGCGCGCTTCACCTGCTCGATTTCGGCGGATCGAATTCGCACTCCGACGCATTTCTGGCGCGCCTGTTTCATTCCAGCGGGCGTCTGAAAGACAATTTTGACAGCAGAATTCCGGCCTTCATGTCCCGAGCCGGATTTCGAGACGTGGGGGAAGTCGGGCGCGGGACTCTGTTGATCGGTCCCATCGCCTACTATCGAGCCTCCGCTTGAAAATTCCGGCACAAGGTGAACCCCGGCTGGCGCAGAGCGCAGCGCTGCGCCAGCCCTGGATCACAGCACACACCCGCGCGGCCCTCGCGGCAAACGCCGCGGGTCACACTACAGACCTGATTGGATAACGGCGTCGGCTCCTTAGGGCCG
>CAZKXX010000110.1:2759-11568 GCA_964556705.1 uncultured Acidobacteriota bacterium | reverse complement strand
ACGAGCGCGATGGCTACTCCCGAATAAGCGCCGCCGCCGCCCAGGAACGTCGAGTAAGAGAGCGCCGAGCCCGAAGAATTGAGTTTGGCGACGAACGCGTCGGAAGTTCCCAGGAGGCTAACCTGAAACGCCGCGACCGTTGGGAAATTCACTGACGCCGTCGTGCCAACGAGATAGGCGTTGCCGCTCGCATCGATGGCGAGACCCCGGGCCTCATCGTTTCCCGTGCCGCCGAGATAGGTCGAGTAGGTCAGCGACGAGCCGTTCGCGCTCAGCTTGGCCACGAAAGCGTCTGAACAAGGCTGCGTCCCGCACGCGCCGCCTGCGAAGGCCGCCTGGAGCACGCCCGAAGTGGTGGGGAAATTCGTCGAGCGGGTCCGCCCCGCGACGTAAGCGCTGCCCGCGGCGTCCACCGCCAGCGCAAGCGCCTGGTCCAAATCCGCGCCGCCGAGATAGGTGGAGTAGATCAGTTCGGTCGCCTCCGGATCCAGCTTGGTGACGAAGGCGTCCACACCGCCGGCCCGCGAGGGCTGCGCAGGCTGCTCGGCACCCTCATCGGTGGGAAAGACCGGGAAGTCCGCCGAGACCGTCCAGCCCGCGAGGTAGATGTTCCCGTCGGCGTCGAGCGCCACCGCGCGCGCCTCATCGGCGTTGCCCCCGCCCAGATACGTGGAATGGGTCAGCACCGGGTCGATGACGAGCGGGCGAGTGGGGTCGTAGGCCGAAAGCTCGAAAGAGATTTCGAATTGAGGATTGAGGATTGCTGATTGCCCGGGCTGTCCGTTGTCCCTGGTCCTGGGTCCGTCGTCCTCGCGGGCTGCCGACCGACCACTGACGACTGACCACTCCCCGGTTTCCAATTTCCAGTTTCCACTTTCACCGCCCAACTCGCGCAGAATGAAGCGGCCCTGCACCACTTCGCGCGCGCCGTCCAGCCGCGGCTGGTAGATGAACGGCTTGCGCATCCGCACTTCGCCGGCGGGCAGCGCGATGACGAGGTCGCCGTTCGGGGCCACTTCGAGGAGTGAGTGATTGATGACTGCCGATTGCCGATTGTCTCGTGTCGCGTCTTGCGTTTCGATTTTGGTTTTTCGGTTTTCGAGTTTCCAATTCCCAGTTTCCAGTCTGGAGTTTCTCGTTTTCAGCGCCGCGCGCGGAGTCTCGATCTCCAATCGGATGAGTGACGGGTCGGCGCCCGGCGCGACGACGAAGTCGTATTGGAGTTCACCTTCGTTGCCGTAAAAGACCAGATCGATGCCCGGATAGACGTTCGCGTAACGGACCCTGGCATAGGTGGGAATTTCGGTCAGCCATCGCGCGGGGTCGCTGCCGCGGAAGTAGTTGACCTTCCCGGAAAGCTGGTCCGCACCCGAAATCTCGGCGTCGGGATTCGCGCCCAGCAATTTCAGCCTCAGGACTTGAGGACCGGCGATCCGGGCCTCGGGAATCAGGCTGCGGGATTGCGGTCCGGGCGCGGGCTGCGATCCGTTCTCCTGCGAATCCCTCCCGCCCGATTTCGGTTTCCGTTTGTCACCCCTGGTTTTGTCACGTCCCGACGTCGAGGCCTCGACGTCGTCGTCCGCCGGCGTGGGGAGAACGAGGACGGCGCCGTCCGAGGTCAGAAAAAGCGTGTAGCCGCGGCCGCGGACCAGGAATTTGGCTTGTGAATCGGTCTGGCCGCGGTTCGGTTCAAACGCCAGGGGCGGCGTCGCCAACTGCGGCGCGGCCTTCGCCGTCGAGGCCGCCGGAGCGCCACGCGAGTTGGGGGATGCGGGGAGGAGTCCGGCCGAGAGGACAAGGGCCAGTGTAACCGCGAAAAAACGGTGCAAAGAATATGGAGAAAGACTCACTCCCGCTCCCAACCGCATGTTCGTGAGGAATCCACCCAATCGCATATTAGGATGCAGCCGACCGGAGCGGGTTGTGTCACACGCCACCGCCGTCAGATGAGAAATAAACAGCGTAGCTTTTCGGCTCCGGATTGTCAATTCGGAGAGGGGGTCCGGCCCCCGGCGGATGTGCAAAAAAGAGGGGCCTTCCGCGGAGCCGTTCCTAAAGGAAGACCACGGACTGCACGCCGGAAATTTCAAAGCGCTTTCGGCAGCGCGCGTTCTTGCACATCAGGACGTCATCGCGGCGCAGCATGTAGGAACGGGCGCGCTCGAACCGCGCGCGGTCCTCTTCACTGGCCCGCGGCGGCAGGGATTTCTTCTTGACCCGTTCGATCCAGCGGATCTCGTACGTATCGGACTGGCGGCAGTAGAGACACGAGAGGTTCGCCGGCTTGACGACTTCGCGTTCGTTGAAAAAGTCGCGCTCTTCCATGGGCACCTATTCTAGCCTGCTTCGTCGCGCGTCTCCAGCGCGAAGCGGGGGCAATCTGTCCCTCGCGGAATCTGCCCGTCGTCAGTGCGGCGCGGCGGCCGCCGTGGTAGCCTGAGCCTGACGCTGCCGCCTGAGTTATCCCTCGCCAGGTCAGGAGCCGGGAGTCGAGCCCATGAAATCCCACTTTCCCTTCTCGGAACAGGAACTGGCGGAATTTCTTTTCGACCGCATCATCGTCCACTGCCCGAAATGCCAGGACGCGCAATGCATCCGCTACGCCTGCCAGCGGACGGCGGAGGATTTGATTCGCGCCGCGGAGGTCTTCTACCGGGACCAGCCCGTGGCCGACGGCGGCGCCTGAGCCCTTTATTTCCCGGGCCAGTTCGCGTAGGCGTAGAGCATGTCCACGTAGGACTGCTCGGCGCGGACGATCCCCGCCACCTTCTCGTTGCCTTCGATCACCAGATACTCATCCACGCTGTGGGCGCGGCCGCCGTGGCCGAGGCCTCCGCTGACGGCCGGCAGGTTGAGCGGCGGATTCGTGAACTGTCCCTGCGGACTCGAGCCGGCGCCGCGCGGCCAGATGGACGGCTCGATGCCGTAGTGCCGGTAAACGCTCAGGACGGACTGCACGACGGCCGCCTTGACCGATGTCTGCGACCACTCGTCGCCGGCGGCGAACAGGCGCATCTCGATGTCCGAGAACCCGTGGCGGTCCAGGTGCCGCCGGATCATTTCGAACGTGGGCTGAATTTTCTGGTTGGGGACCAGCCGGCAGTCGAGCTTCGCGGCGGCGCGTTCCGGCAGGATTGTCGCCATGCCCGGGCCGGTGTAGCCGGACCACAGTCCGTCAATGTTCATCGAGCTGTCGAAGAGCAGGTGGTGGACCGCTTCCTCGTCGGTCCAGTTGTTGATCCACACTTTCGAGTTCAGTTTCTCATCCACCAAAAGGCGCCCTTTGAACTTTTCGAGCAGCGCGCGGTAGAGCTGCTCCTCCTCGTCGTTCGGCGGGCGAATGGCGTCGTAGTAGCCGTCCACCAGCACGCGGTTGCCGTCCTCGCTCACCAGCGATGAGAGCGCTTTGACCAGTCGCCAGTTGGGGCTGTCGAGAATCGCCTTTCGGCTGCTGTGGATGGGCCGTTGCTGAGGGCCGCGGCCCCAGGCCTTGCCGGAGCACTTCAGTTCGAACGCGCAGATGCCCTTCGTCCCCAGCGTCACGTCAACGCCGCCGTCGCTCGCCTGGCTCGGGCCGAGCGTCAGATAGGCGTTGGCGCGCATCAGGCGGTCCCTGTACGGCGCGAGGACCTGATGGAAGTGCGGGCTACCCTGCTCCTCTTCGCCGTCGCAGCAGAACATGATGTTGACGGGCAGCTTGCCCTCGACTTCCAGAATCGAATCCATGGCGTTCAGAACGAGCGCGTCGGCGCCCTTATCGTTCACGGCGCCGCGGGCGATCACAACTTCGCCGAACGGCTCCATGCGCACGAGATGGGCGGCGAGCGGCGGCGAACTCCACTCCTTCTCGTCGAAGGGCTGCGTGTCGTACATGATGTAGTAGGCGATCGTCTTCGGCGCGCCGGCGTCGTACCAGGCCCAGACGCCCGGATGGCCGTCGGTCTTGACCAGCTCGACTTCCTTGCAACCCAGCCGCCGGAAGTAGGACATCAGCAGCTCGGCGCACTCACGAATCCCCAACCCCCAGCTCGAAACGCTCGGCTGGCGGAGGTATTCCTGCATGCGCGCGATGTGCCGCTGCTTGTTGCGCGCGATGTGGTCGTGAATTTTGGCCAGCCGCGGCGAGCCAAGAACGTCTGAGGCGAAGCCGGGCGGGGCGTCTGGAAACGAAAAGAATCCGCCGGCGAAGGCCGCGCCGCCGAGTGCGGAGATCCTGAGAAAGTCTTTGCGCGAAATGGGCATGAGTTTCTCCTCCACGAATCCCGCCGTGCCGCCGTTCAGGCCGCGGGCTTGCGCGCCAGGAAGCGCGGGCCCAGCCAGCCGAGCGCCACGGCGTCAATCAGAAAGTGCGCGGCCATCGAAGGAAACAGCGAACCCGTCACCAGCACCGGATAGGCCAGCAGAGCGCCGAACACCGCGGCGCGCAGCATGCCCGGCACACCCTGATAGAAATGCGCCGCGCCGAAGGCCGCCGACGAGATGGCCACCGCCAGCCACCCGAGGCCCGTCACCCGCATCAGCCAAGTGAGCAGATAGCCGCGATAGACAAACTCCTCGCAGAGCGCGGCGGTGGGCGAAAGGATGAGCACGGCCCAGAGTTTCTCCCGCAAAGTCTCCGGAAGCAGGACCTGCATCAGCGGCGAGTCTTCCCACCACCAGCCGCGGCGTTCGAGCACGATCTCCCCGGCCATCGCGGCCATCGCCACAGCCCAGAGCAGCAACGTCCAGCGCCCGAAGGCTTCGAGTGGAACCGGCCGGAATCCCACCTCGGCCGGGCTCGTCCCCGTCACGAACAGGGCAACCGCGGCCACCACCGCCAGAAGCCACAACGAAAGCACGGCGGAGAAATAAAGCGCCAGACGCGGGATGCTCTGGCCCTCCAGCCGCTTGACCGTGACGTAGGAAAGCGCGGGGACAACAGCGAGGATGACGATCAGCGCGAAGATTTCGACCGCCTTCGAGATCGCCGACCAGGGCATGCGCGTCCGGCTTACTCCCGCTTCTCCAGCGTGGCGCGGATGGTGGTGATGCCCGAGCCCGGAGCGAGCCGCAGAGTCTGCGAGTAGGGCCGGTAGCCGGGCATCTGGAATTCCAGCCGGTGCGTGGCCGGCGTCAGCTTGAGGATTGAGGGCGTGTGCCCGTAGAAATCCCCGTCAATAAGGATTTCGGCGCCCGTGGGAATCGAGAAGCACTCGACCGTGACGCGTTCCTGGCGCGCACCCCCGGTCGCGCCGCCGGCCTGAGGCGTTGGCGGACCGGCCGCAAGCGAAGAACCCGTGGCGGCGCGAGCAGCCAGCGTGGAGATGGCGATTAGGGCGAGCAACAGGATCGGTTTTCGAAGACTCATCGTTGCCCCGCTTCCCCGCTCCGCTATTTCTCGAGGACCACGCGAATCGAAGGCCGCGAACCCGGGTCCACAACCATCGTTCGCGTCCAAGTCCGATGGCCGGCCAGCCGAACCTCCACGGCGCGCCGGCCCGCGCGCACCGGCAGGCGCGAAGGCGTCATCCCGCGAAACTCGCCGTCAATCACGATTTCAGCGCCATCCGGAACGCTGTTGAAATCCACCCTCGCTTCTTCCTCAACCGGCGGGGGCGCGTCCGCTGCAGCCGCTGCGGGCGGCGTCGCCGGCGTGGCGGCCGCAACAGGCGCCTTCGGCTGCGGCTCCACGCCGCGCACGAGCACATCGGCGTCCGTATAAGCCGCGTACTCTTTTCCCTTGGGCGCGCCGACAATCCGCTCCAGCAAGCCGGGAATCGGGGTGTTGACCGTGACGCTGTTCTCCCTGGCGTCTTTCTTCCTGGGCTTCGTGGAGAGGACGCGAATCGGAATTTCCTGATTGTCCACCGAGCGCACGGTTTCGAAGCGGAACTGCACCTCCGCGTTCTTGGCGCGCTTCTTGCCCGCGCCCTTCACTTCCAGGACGCGGCCCCAGGCCGCCGCCCCGGCGCGAATCACGACGCGGCCGTCCACCACAACATCGTCAACGACGTCAAACTCAAGCCGGTCCCCCTTCTCGACGTTCTCGGTTGTCAGATCGTAGTGCAGCTTCACCCGCACCAACGTTCCGGCGGGCACGCGGTTCTGAGCCCAGAGCTGGGAAGTGCCGAACGCAACGGCCAGAAATACCCCGAGCGCCGCGGACCGAGCCATCGCCTTCGTCGCGTCACCCGATGGAAGGAGATTCGGCCTGCTCAAGCCCAGGTTCATCGATCCCTCCCGATTCGATGAGGGTACGGAACGAGGTCTGCGAATCATCTTCACGCCGCAGTGAATCCGCAGGCCTGGCGAACAGAGTGGGCCTAGTCTCGCACTCCGTTTCCGGCCCGTCAAGGCAAGCCGGCTATCGCAGCAGATAAGCGCCCAGCACCGCGCGGCAGCGGTCGCGATACACCTCCACCGGCGACGGCTTGGCCTCCATCAGCCATTGGAGGCAGTAGCCGTCCACGAGGGCGCGGATCGTGCTCGCCGCGTCGTCCGGACGGACGCGGCGGAATTGCTGGAGCCGGATGCCCTCCTCCACAATCGTGCGGTCGCGCCGCCGGCAGTTCTCGAAAAAGGTTTCGAACAGGGCGCGAAACCGCTCCGAGCGCGTCGCGTGCGGGACGAAGTCGAAGAGCGCGACGTAGAGGTTGCGGTTCACTTCGACGCTGTGAAAAAGCACTTCGAGTTCGGCCGCCAGCCGGGAGCGTGGCGGGTCGCCGCTAGCTGCCACCTCCTCAAGCGACCGATCCACCTGGGCCAGCAGCCAGCTCAGCACGCCGAAGAGCAGGTCTTCCTTGGTCGGAAAGTAATAAAGCGCTCCGCCCTTGCTCGATTCGGCGCGCGCCACCACCGAATCCAGTGTCGTCGCCAGAATCCCCTTCTCCAGAATTTCCGCGTAGCCGGCGCGGACCAGTGTCTCGCGGCGGCGGTCGGCAAGTTCGGGATTGGCGCGGCGTGGACTCATCTCAGGTCAGGGTTCGCAGAATGGCCGGACGGATTATAAACACATTTCCGGCCCGTCCAGCCCGTTTTCTCTTTTTCACCGTCGCGAGCTTCGCTCCCGCTTCTCGCGCGTTGATGGCCTCCGAACAGCGTGTTAAATTCGAAGACGGCTGCCATGAATCCCGCGTCATCGCCCGCGCAGACGAATCTTCTCGGCTTCGGCCGCGACGAACTCGAGCAGCTCGCCGTCTCCGCCGGCCAGGCGCGCTATCGCGGCAGGCAGATCTTTCGCGGCCTCTATCACCGCCGCGCGCGCGACCTCGCCACGCTTACCGACCTCGACCGCGATTTCCGCCGCCTCCTCACTGAGCGTTACCGCGTGACCTATCCGGAAGTCCGGCGAGAGTTCGTCTCCCGCGACGGCTCGGTGCGATATCTCCTCGGCCTCGAAGACGGCGAGACCGTCGAAGCCGTTTACATGCCGGAAGATGACCGCACCACGCTCTGCCTTTCCAGCCAGGTGGGCTGCGCCGTGGATTGCCGCTTCTGCTTCACGGCGCTGCTGGGCGTGAAGCGCAACCTGACGGCGGGCGAAATCGTGGGCCAGGTGCTGGCGCTGGCCGAAGCGCGGCGGATTCCCGTGCGCTCTCGTCTGAATGTCGTTTTTATGGGCATGGGCGAGCCGCTGCTCAATCTGCGCGAGGTGATGCGCGCCGTGGAAATTCTCTGGGACGCTGAAGGTCCGGCCATTGCCCTGCGTCGCATCACCCTCTCCACCGCCGGCATCGTGCCGAAAATCTACGAACTGGCGCGCGCGCCGAAGCGCCCCAAACTCGCCGTCTCGCTCAACGCCTCGACGGAGGAGCAGCGGACGGCGCTGATGCCGCTCAACCGCAAATATCCTCTCGCCGAGCTCCTCGCCGCCTGCCGCGCGTTCCCGCTCGGCCCGCGCGAACGCCTGACGTTCGAATACGTCCTGCTCGATGGCGTCAACGACTCGGACGCGGACGCGGCGCGCGTGGTGCAGTTGCTGCGCGGCCTGCGCGCCAAGGTGAACCTGATTCCCTTCAATTCCGGTCCGGAACTTCCCTTCCGGCCGTCTCCGCTGGCGCGCGTCCTGGCGTTCCAGCAGGTGCTCACCGGCCGGCGCGTTCCCGCCTTCATCCGCATTTCGCGCGGGCAGGACATCCGCGGCGCGTGCGGCCAGTTGAGCCTGGCGGGCGTCGCCGGCGAAGCCGCGCCCTAGCCGCGCGCCCCCGAACCACGGCCGCGCCCGGCACGAATTCCGATGACCGCCATCATGCGTCCCGCGCGCGCGCCGTCGCGGCGGTGTGAAAAGAACAGGTCTTCGCGACAGGCCGTACAGAATTCCGACACTCGCACGTTTTCTCTTCTCACTCCCGCTGCGCGGAGTTGCTCGCGCGCCACTCGGACCAGGTCGAGGTGCGCCGCCGGTCCCGCGTGTCGCCCGCGGCCAGGCGGGTCGCCGGAAAGAAACAGCAGCGGATAGCGCTCGTGCAGGGCGCGCAATGAATCCCCTGGCGGCGGGCGCCGGAAAAACTTCTCCGCGCCCACAAACGCCCCGGCATAAGCTTCCACCACTTCCTGCCCGACCGCATAACAGCAGACGCGAATCGAAGGGCCAAGGACGGCGCGCACGTCGGCCGGATCCGTGCCGAAAAGCGCGCGCATCACGCCCACCGTCTTCTCGACCACGCGGCGCAGCAGGCCGCGCCAGCCGCCGTGGACGGCCGCGACGACGCGATGGCGCGGGTCCACCAGCAGCACCGGCAGGCAATCCGCCACACGCACGCCGAGCAGAATGCCCGGCTGGGCCGTCACCAGCGCGTCACCCGGCGGCGAATCCGCGCGGCCTCCGTTC
>CAZKXX010000110.1:0-2659 GCA_964556705.1 uncultured Acidobacteriota bacterium | reverse complement strand
CGGCTGGGCCGTCACCAGCGCGTCACCCGGCGGCGAATCCGCGCGGCCTCCGTTCCCGGTCGGGTGCAGTGCGGGAAAATATCGGAGGCCTGAGCCGCCGCTCGCCTCCACAGCCCAGACGGCAGCAGAATGGATTTGCCGCAGCGACGCAAACGGCCATCGATGCGCACCCAGCGCGGAAAGGAAGGCCCGCTGATTACGCTCAAGGCGAGCCGCAGTACGGCCGGCAGGACGAGCGAGGTCCAGGGCCGTCGCCCCGCCGCGCCGCGTGCTGAAGGCATGCACAACCCAAGGCCAGCGTCCCAGGCGCGCGCATTCCAGCCATTCGATTCCGTTGCGACGCTGAAGACGAAACTCCTGAGCCACAGCGGGCGCACTATAGCACACCACTTGCCGGCGTCCCGTCCTGGTTTGTTCGTTGAATTCGTCCGGCGGATTTGCTATCGTGCGGGTGAGCCAGGGAAACTCCCAAAAGCAGAGGCCACCTTGCTCGCTTTGCGCCTCGTCCAGACAATTGAAGCCCACGCGGAGGAAATCACGCGCGGGGTCCTTGAGGATCTCGCCAAGAATCCGCGCACGCCTTCCTACCACCTCCTGCCTCGCCCGGAGTTACACCGGCGCGCGTACGAGGTGTATCGCAACCTCGGCCGCTGGCTGAGCGAGAAGACCGACTCGATGGTGGAGGCCTGGTACACGGACCTCGGCCAGGAACGCTGCGGCGAAGGAATCCCCCTGAGCGAAGTCGTCTATGCGCTGATTTTGACGAAGTACCACCTGCGGGACTACATCCGCGAGTGCGGACTGGTAGAATCGGCCGTGGAGCTGTACCAGGAACAGGAACTGCACCGGCTGGTAGGGCATTTCTTCGACAAGGCGATGTACTACACGGTGCGGGGCTACGAGCGCGAGGTGGCCCGGCGGATGCGCCCGGCGGCCGCACCCGCTGCCTGAATTCGAGCCGGGACTGGCGCGGAGACACCCCCGGGGATGATCGTCGGAACCGGCGTGGACATCGTCGAGACGTCGCGGATCGAAGAGGCGCTGGATCGGCACGGCGAACGGTTCGCGCGACGCCTTTACACGCCGCGGGAAATTGAATATTGCGAGCGCTTCCGCAACCGCGCGGAGCGCTACGCGGCCCGCTTTGCCGCCAAAGAAGCGGCGTTCAAGGCGCTCGGCACCGGCTGGCGCGAGGGCGTGCGCTGGCTCGACGTTGAAGTCACGCACCTGCCGAGCGGCAAGCCCGAACTGCTGCTCACGGGCCGCGCCGAGCAGCTCGCTCGCGACCTGGGCGTGGCGCACATGGCGCTTTCGATTTCGCATTCCGACCGCTACGTCGTGGCACAGGTGATCTTTGAATCCGAAGGATAGGCGCAGATTCGCGCCCGCTCTGGCCGTGGTCACGATCGTTGCCGCGGGCTTTGCGCGGGCGCATCCTTCCGACGCCGCCGGCGATCCTGCGGACGGGAAAGCGCCGGTGCTCATCGATTCCCGGACGGCCGCAAAGCTCGTGGTTCGTCCCGTGACGCCCGACTATCCGCCCGTGGCCCGGATGAACTACATTCAAGGGCCGGTGAGGATTCAGATCACCGTGAGCGAAGAAGGCGAAGTGCAGGACGCGCGCGTCGTGGAGGGCCATCCGTTGCTCGCTGCTTCGGCGCTGAAGGCGGTCAGGCGCTGGCTCTTCCGTCCTTTTCGCCGGGGCGGCGATGCCAGGGAGTTCCGCGCGATGGTGGACGTGAATTTCAACCTGCGAGTGCGCAAGGTCGGCACCCTCCCGCCGAAACCGGAGGAATACCTGGAGCGCCAGATCCGTCTGCCGGAGGTCGTCGAACCTCCGCCGCCCGCCACCGGCGCGCCCGTCGTTCGCATGCGCGTCCTGGTCGGCGAGGACGGGGGAATGCTCGACGCGAAGCCGATGTCCGGCTCGCCGCGTGATTATCAGTTGGCGCGCCAGCACGTCGGGGATTGGAGATTCCGCCCCGCGCGCTGGGGAGCGGTGACCGTCCCCTGGTATCTGGAAGTGGACGTGCCCGTTCACACCGGAGAGCGCGCCGGCGCCGCGGACGCAGGAGGGCAATGACCTCCAGCCTTCTCCCCGCGCAACGCCCGGTGGCCGGGGCGCATCCCAACTCAGAGGGAGCGGTAAACCCGCCGGCGGCCGCGATCCCGCTTTCTGATCTTCGGAGACACCAAGAACATGATGGGAACCCAGGTTCTGGTTCGAGTCGCCGCGGGGCTGACCGCCCTGCTGCTCGCCGCCATTCCGGCGCCGGCGCGCCAGGAACAACTCCTCACGCCCTTCAAGTATGTGGGCGGGACGGAGAACGTCATCACGGGCTGCGAGGGGCAGCTCGAGCTAACGCCGGAGGGCATGACGTTCCGCTGCTCGAGCGGCTCGATCAACATCCCCTTCCATTCCGTCCGCCACATGGAATATCGCCGCAACCTGAGCCGCAAAGTGCGCCGCGCCAAGCTGAAATGGAAAGTGCGGCCGACCATCATCAGCCCGATCTTCGGCGGCAAGCGCAACCGCTACTTTACCGTTCTTTTCGAGACCGAGAACTCCACCCGCGCCATGGTCCTTGACGTCCACCCGCAGGCCATGCGCCCTTATCTGGCGGAAATCGATCTGAAGGCCGGACAACGGGTGGAAGTC
>CAZKXX010000109.1:0-11769 GCA_964556705.1 uncultured Acidobacteriota bacterium | reverse complement strand
TCTCCGCGTTGTAGGGGCGGGCCCTGTGCCTGCCTCCGGGCGGCCCCAAGGGCCGCCCCGACCACCCGCGCGCGGAGCGCTCGCTGTCCGCGTTTTCGGAGCATGAACGATGCCTGACATTTCCATGGTGCATGTGGACCAGGCGCTGACCGAGGTCTCCATCGCCTATCGCAACTCGCAATTCGTCTCCGACCAGATTTTTCCGAAGGTGCCGGTGACGAAGCAGTCCAACAAATACTTCCTCTACTCGAAGGAAAGCTTCCGCATTCTCGACGACGCCCGCCGTCCCGGCGCGCGCGCCAACGAGATCGACTGGTCGCTTTCCACCGACACCTACTACTGCGAGGGCCACGCGCTTTCGCAGGCCATCCCGGACGAGCTGCGCGCCAACGCCGACCAGGCGATTGACGTGGACGTGGACACGACCGAAACGCTCACCGACCTCATCTACCTGCAGCGCGAGATCGTGACTGCGTCGAAGGCCACCGACGCGGCCGTCATCACGCAGTCCACCACGCTCTCCGGCACCAGCCAGTGGTCCGACTTTTCCAACTCCGATCCCATCCAGGCGGTCGAAGACCAGAAGACGACGATCCAGAAGCAGGTCGGCCAGGTGCCGAACTCGCTGCTGGTGAGCTTCCCGGTCTTCCTCGCGCTGCGCAACCATCCGAAGATCATCGAACGCTTCAAGTACGCGCAGGTGGGCATCCTGCAACCCGATCACCTGAAGTCCGCGTTCAACGTGGACTCCTTCCTGATCGGCTCGGCGGTGAAGAATACGGCCAACGAAGGCGCCGCCGAAGCGCTCGATTACGTCTGGGGCAAGCACGCGATCCTTTTCTTCAAGCCCTCGACGCCGGGCCGGCGAACGGTTTCGCTCGGCTATCAGTTCACGTGGCTCTTCGGCGCGAATACCGAAGGGTTCCTGGTCAAACGCTATCGCGACGAGTCGCGCACGGCCGACCTGGTCGAAGTGCAGCTCTACTACGACTCGAAGGTCGTCGCGCCGCAGGCCGCGTTCCTGTGGAAGAACGCGGTCGCGTAAGCGAGCGGTCAGCTCTCAGCCGTCCCGACGCAAGCGGTCGGGATGGCTGATGGCTGGCAGCTCAGGAGATCCCCATGAGTTTCACGACGATTGATGCCGTCGCCGCGCACTATCCGGGCTTTCAGCGAGGTGTCGCCAACCAATCGCCCACCGACGCGCAGATCCAGGCGTGGATCGAGGCGGAAAGCGCGCGCATCACGGCGCTCGCCGTCGGACGCGGCTACACGCTCGACGGGCTCGCTACGGCGAACCCCATGGCTCACGCGCTGCTCGCGCTCATCAACGAAGTCGGCGCGGCGGCGGCGCTCGGCGACGCGCTCTTCTCTCTGCTCGGGCCGGAGTCGTCGCCCGCCGCGGCTGGCTGGGCCAATCCCCATACGCTCCGCCGCACGTTTGAAAACATGCTGGCGGAGCTCGCGCGCGGCACCTACGACAAGCTCTTCGTTCCCGGCGCGCGCACCGGCGACGCGTTTCCGGCTTTCGGCGGCGTCGCCGGACAGGAGGAAGACGCGGCGGACGAATCGAGCCGCGCGTCTTTCAAGAAAGAAGACGTTTTCTGAACCCTGGACGAGGAGCGACGCAGGAGGAAAGAGGAATTCTGAATGGTGAATAGTGAATTGCTGGGAATTCACACCAGCTTCGCACTTCGCGACTCGCGACTCGCTGGACGCGATTCGCGCCATCGTTCTTCGAGTTTCGATTTCCGAATTTCGAGTTTCGACTTTCCTGTTTCCGGTTTCGCAAAATGATCGAGTTCAGATACAGCATGCAATCGCAATCCCTCGAACCGGCGATCGATTCCCTGCGCGAGGCGGCGAGCGATCCGCGCGGAGCGCTTGAGGAAGTCGCCGCGGATTTCCGCCAGATGATGACGCGGCAGTTCGAGACCGAGGGCCGCGCGGAGCCCGCCGCGGCGGGCTGGCCGCCGCTCAGCGCTTCGACGGCGAGCCGCAAGAAGCCGCGTTCCGGCCTGCTCGTCTCTTCCGGCGCGCTCGCGCGCTCACTCGCGGAACCCGGCGCCCAAGGGGCTGTCGAAATCCGCGACGCGCGGTCGCTCACGCTCGGGACCCGGCTGCCTTACGCGGCGTTCCATCAGTTCGGGACGCGCCGCATGCCCGCGCGGCCGCTGATTGTGCTGAGCGCCGCGCGCGCCGCAAAGTGGACGGAAATCGTGAGGCGCGGCATCGAACGCGCGACGGTGCTCGGAGCCGAGGAGCTGGGAGGAGGAAAAACGAAATGATGAATTGTGAATTCTGAATTATGAATGCCGAACCGCCTGATCGCGACTATCGCCGTAATTCATAATTCAGAATTCATAATTCATCACTCGAGAGAGTCCTTTGCCCATGTGAGAGAACCATGACGCCCCGTTATCAAGCCCAATTCGTCAAGCCGCTGGTGAACCAGTTGATCGCCATTCTTCAGCGCGACCAGCAGGCGGCGCTCGACGCCGTGAACGCCGCGCGGCCGCCGGGGCGCGAGCTGAAACCTTTTGTGACGTTCCACAAGGAAGTCGGGCGCGTGCAGAACTGGCCCGCACTGGTCCTCGTCGCCCAGGAGACGACATTCAATTCGGACTCCGACGCCGACCTGCGGACGCAGTCCGCGCGCTTCGTCTGCGCCATGGCGGTGGCGGGGACCGACCCCGAATGGCTGGCCGAGGACGCGATGGACTACCTGCGCGCCGTGGACATGGCGCTGACCTCGGCGCCGCTCGAGGATTTCTACGCGCCCCTCGCGATCAACCACCGCACGGTGCCCGGCGGCGTGACCGCGCCGCTCGATGCGGCCGCGAGCAAAGTGCTCGACCTGCGCGTCGAGCGGCACGACCTGGGCGTGCTGGTGGCTCGCGGACGAAGCGCGGGGTTCGCGCGCGGCCCGCAGATCGAGTTCGTCGTGGAGCTGGAGGAACGATGAAATCCAAAGACCTAACCACCAAGACACAGAGACACCAAGGACACCTTTTCAAGGCCAAATCCTTGCTGGGGTCTCTGTCCGGTGGGTGGCGTCCCTTCCCTTCAGCCGAGGCCATCACACGAAGACACAGAGAGGTCTTCTTCACAAGGAAGGTCTTGCTTGGCGCCTTGGTGTCTTGGTGGTTTGCTTTTTCGGCCTACGCCGCCACGCACGTCACCGCAACCTACGACCTCGGGCCGAGCCCGCGCGTCATGGCGACCGTGAACGGCCAGCCGCAGTACGGCCTGGTCTTCGCGCAGCGCAGCGGCGCCGTCACCTGGAACAACGTTCAGTACGGCACTCAAGTACTGGCCGGCTACCTCGACGCGCAGGGGCGACTGAACGACGGCGCGGGAAACCTCTGGCTCGACCTCATCCCCAACCTCGGCGCCGTGCCCGACGGCACCTACTACGTCGTGACGTTCAACCTCCAGGGTCAGGTGCACGCCGAGATCTGGGTGGTGCCCGACGTCGCGACGGCGACGGCGGGAGAGGTGCGCCAGTCGCAGGCGCCTTCGGCTGCGGCGCCCGCGGTGTTCTACCAGTTCATTCAGAAGGACGGCGCCGACTTGCCCCAGCGGCGCAAGCTGAACCTGGCGGGCGCGGGCGTCACCTGCGCGGACAATTCCGGCGCGCTTTCGACCGACTGCACGATTCCCGGCGGCGGGGGCGGCGGCTCGGCGCCCCTCGCTTCACCGACGGTCTCCGGCACGGTGAAGATTGACGCATCGAGCGCGGACCCCGTCGTCTATCTCAAGTCGAGTTCGGATTCGCTCCTCGCCGCCAAGGCGAACGCCACGCACACGCACGCGCAGGCGGACGTCTCGAACCTCGAAAGCGACCTTGCGGCGAAAGCGCCCGCGGCGCGTACGATTTCGACCACTTCCCCGCTCGCCGGCGGCGGCGACCTTTCGCAGGACCGCACGCTCTCCTGCCCGACCTGCGAGGTGACGGGCAACAAGAATCAGGCGAGCGGTTACGCGGGCCTGGACGCTTCGTCGAAAATTTCAGCTTCTCAGGCTTCCGAAGTCCTGGGCGTCGCGGACCTCACCGATTTCGCGGGCAAGAGCGGCTCGGGAACGACGGCGATCGGCGCGACGATCACGACGCCCGCTGCCGACCAGTGCCTGGTGTGGAACGGGTCGACCTGGGTGAACGGCTCGTGCGCGGCGGGCGGCGGCGGGATCACCTCGCTCAATTCTCAGACCGGCTCGACGCAGACGTTTTCAAAAGTCGATGACACGAACGTGACCCTCACCATTTCGAGCGCTACGGACAATCATCAATTCGCGCTCGGCTGGACGGGGACGCTCGCGGCGGCCAGGCTCAACACGAACGTCGTTCAGGCCGTGACGAACGATCCGAACGTCACCGGAACGATCTCCGCGCAGAACCTTACTCTCGGATGGACGGGGACGCTCGCGAAGACGCGGCAGAATTCGGCCACAGCGTATCGGGACGAGGCGAACGTCTTCACCGCGGCGGGCGGGGTGACGCTCGACAATCAGCTTGGCCTGCGGCTGCGCGAGGCGACGGCAAACGGCACGGACTACATCGAGCACCGCGCCGCGGGGACGCTTGCGGCGAATACGACCTATACCTGGCCCGCTTCGACCGATTCCCGGTTCCTGTTTTCGGGCACCGGCGGCGCGCTCGCCTGGAACGAAGCCTCAGGCGTCGGCGGCTGCACCAATCAGTTCGTCCGCACGCTCACAAACAACGCCGCGCCGACCTGCGCGACGGTCGCAACCACTGATCTGGCCGACAACGCCATCACAGACGGCAAGCTGCGCGACTCGGCGGGATTTTCGGTAATCGGCAAAGCGACTACCGGGACCGGCGACCCGGCGGATATTGCCGTTGCCTCTGACCGCTTGCTCGGACGTTCCGGCTCAGGCGACTTGGGCGGCGTCCAAGTGGTCACGAACCACATCACCGACGCGAACGTCACGCCCGCCAAGCTCTCAACCGCAGCGCGAGCGGTGAACAAGTCGCTTTCGCTCGAAAACCCCGCGACCGGCGATTCGCTCAAGTGGATGGTGATGCACGAATCGCACGCCGTCACGCTGACGCGGGTCTATTGCGCGGTGCTCGGCGGGACTTCGGTCACCATCAACGTGACGAAGACAGCGGAGGCCACGCCGTTTTCAGGCGGCACGGACGCGCTGACGAGCAATCTGGTGTGCGATACGGACGGAGCGAACTCAACGGCGTTCACGAGCGCCGGGGTTGCGGCGAACACTCCGTTGATGCTGAAGATTACCGCCGTGTCGGGCTCGGTGACGAATTTGATTCTCGGCGTGCACGCGACGAGGGACTGAATGGGAAGGTTACAGGTGACAGGTTACAGGGTACGGTTTCTTCTTGCCCTCTGCGCTCTTTGCGTCTCTGCGGTGCTGCTGTGGGCGGCGACGGGGACGGTCGCGCCGGACGGCGACAACACAACCGGCTCGTGGACGACCGCGCCGCTGTTCTCGAAGGTGAACGAGGACATTGACGCGCCGGACGGGACGGTAATCAACAGCCCGAACAACCCCGCGACGCCGACGAACGACGTGATCTTCGACATTACCTGTCCGTCCGACGTAGGAACGATCACCGAGGCGAACCTGCGGCTACGCTCGGCGAAGTCCGCCTCCGCCGGTCGCACCATCGGCTTTACGGCGCGCTGGTCGGCGACGGCGGCAACCGATTTCAGCGCGTCGAATATCAACGAGACGATGACCACGCGCGCGAGCGGCAATCAGACCGGGCTGTCCATCTCGAAGTCCGCCTGCGATGCTTCAACGCTCAAGATTGAGACGACCACTTCGGGAACCGGCGCGGGCCGCGCGCATGTCGTGGATACGTTCAATCTCGATATCACCTACGACGCGGGGGCGGCAAGGAAGCGCGCGGTGATTGCAAAGTTGGCCCCGCAGCCCTGAAGCGCGGGCCCGCGGTTGAGCGTTGAGAGTCGAGAGTCGAGAGTCAGACAGGAAAGACGAAACAAGGAGAAGAGATCATGTCCACCGTTGACGCAACGAAAATTCATCAGGGGCCGGGGAAGGTGTGGCTGAACGTCGCCGTGCCCGCGAGCGGCAGCCGGCTGCTCATCAATTCGACGGGCGCGCCCACGGGCGGCACGCCGGTTTTTGCGGGCGCGACGGAAGGCGCCGCGACGCTGCTGGTCGCGCCCAAGCTCGACGCGATCACTGCGGACCAGGTGGCCGCGCCCGTGGACGTGGTGATGACGGGCGAGGCGGCTTCGATTGAAGTGACGCTGAAGGAGTCCGACCTTGCGAAGCTGAAAAACTTTATCGTGCACGGAACGTTCGCCACGGGAACCGACGCGGGCCTTCCCGCCGGCGCGCAGAACTACGAAGAGATTTCTTTCGGCGGCGTGATGACGATTCCGAAAACTTCCGTCGCCGTCATTTCGCCGCGGCGCGATGCGGTGGCAAATTCGTGGTCAGCCAGCTCTACCAGGCGTACCAGGCCGAGGCGATCCAGCTTCCCTTTCAGCGCGGCAAGGAGACCACCTATAAGGTGAAGTTCGAAGGGCTCGCCGACGCGTCGCGCGCGGCGGGCGACCAGGTGGGGAAGATTTATCGGCAGACCTGAAGCGCGCCCGGATGATTTCGTGATTGAGCGATTGAGAGATTGTATTCACTCAATCACTCAATCGCTGAATGGAGCGAAAAGATGCGCAGAGCAGGACAGAACGGCATTGCCTCCGCGTCCGACTGGCGGGCGGCGCGCCGCGCGGCGCGCGCGGAGCGCGCCGAGCGGCTGCGGTTGCCGAGCGGCGCCACCATCCTCGCCGCGCGTCCCGAGCCGATCGAATGGATTCTCGCCGGACGCGTGCCGCAGCGGCTGCTCGCCGCGGCGCTTTCCGGCCGAGGCGCGCCGGCGGAAACGGAGATCTCGCGTGAGGACGTTCTCGAGCTGGCGCGCTTCGCGGCGGAGCTGGTACGCGCCAGCGTCGTCGAGCCGCCCATCGGCGCGGGCGAGGGCGAGATTGCGCTGGAGGAAATTCCCGTCGAAGACCGCGCGTTCATCTTCGAGTGGGCGTGCCGCGCGCTCGCGCCCGGCAATGCTGATTCCGACGCGAAGGAGGACCCCTCGAGCCGCGCGCTCGAGCGGTTTTGTGCAAAGTGAAGAGTTTCTACTTGTGTCCACGGCGGCTCAGACGTTTGGGACGCGACCTAGCGTTCTTGTCGGCCTCGACGACAAAGTCCTCGCCCTGGATTTCGATCTCGCCGCCGCCGCACGCCTCCTCCGCGCGGAATGCGAAGCGCGCGCGGCGCTGGAGAGAGACGATGAAGGAGCCACGCGCCAGGTCGCGTGGTGAGCACGCCCTCCGAGCGGCGGCTTTGAACCGCCGACGTGGTGAGGCGCGTCAAAGTGAAACTCCGCTGGCCAGAGGCCGGCGCTGCGAGCCGAGGTGAACGATGGCATCGAATGTTGCCGCAGAACTGCTGATCCGGATCGCGGCGGACCCCTCGAACGCGGAAGCCAATCTGGCGCGCTTCCGCTCGCTCATGGCGCGCGACCTCGGCCAGGTGAACGCGCTGCTGGGACGCAACCAGCAGGCGGCCGCGGCGTGGCGCGCGGAAGTCCAGTCGCATTTCGCGCAGGTGTCGGACGCCTCGCAGGCGCTTGCCGGCAGCCTGCTCGCGCGCTTCGCGCAGTTCGATTTCGCACTGGGCGCGAACGCCGCGAGCGCCATCATCTGGCAGCAATCGATCGGCGAGGCGTTCCGGCGCGCGTCATTGCAGGCGGTCGGCGCGATCGCGCAGGAATCGATCGTCCGCGCGATTCAGTCCGCGGCGCTGGGGTTTTATCTCCTCGCCGTGCAGGACTATCGCGGCGCGGCGATGGCGTTCAAATCGGCGGCGCTGTTCGGCGCGGTGGGCGGCGCGGCGGCGCTGGCGGGACGCGCGCTCGCGGCGGAAACGCGCGAGTCCGAACGCGGCCGCGCCGAACCCGCGGGTGGCGCCGCGGCTTCTTCGCTCACGCGCGCGGGCGCCGCCGGTCCGGCCGCAACCGTCGAGACGCAACGAACGGTGCAGATCATCTTTCAGGGTCCCGTGTATGGCGGCCAGGCAGGCGTGGACGAACTGGTGCGTCACATCTCGCAGGCGGTGACGGATCGCGACGTGAACCTGGTCGCGTACACCGTGGTCCGCCAGCCGGCGACGCGCGCGTAAAGGGAGGTTGTCACCCTGAGCGGAGCGAAGCGTCTCCCCGGTTCGGCAATGCCGAGATTCTTCGCTTCGCTCAGAATGACACAGCATCGATGGCCAATCCGAAAATCGTTTACACCCCCGAAGGCGGGACCGAGCAGACATTGAATTTCGGCTACGCGCCACGACGCCAGCCGGCGTATCTCCGCTCGGCCGTGCGGCATGACAACGTTTCGTCCGCGGGACTCCGCGAGTCGGTGCTCGAGCGCGTGGACGAGTTCCTGGAAGTGACGATCGAGAACATCCGCGCCGGCGCCGATCTCGCCAACTGGCGCGCCTTTCTCGACCACGCGCTCACGGGCGCGCCGTTCGCCTATTACCCGGACGCCGGTGCGACGGCGTTTGAGAACTTCACGCTCGAGGACACAGAGGCGCGCATCGAGTTTCAGGCGCCGGGACTGTACATGCTGGAGCTGAGGTTCAGGAAAAACATCCTCTGAACCTTGAACGCTCAACTCTTAACAGAAGGTTGAGAGTTCAGAGTTGAGAGTCGAGAAGAAAGAAACAAATCTGGCCGGTGCCGCCGATGATTGCCACGAACCTCAGCTTTGACGCGAAGAATCAGGAGCTCTCGAAGCGGCCGCTCTACATCGTGACGATCGAAGGAGTGCTCGAGCCGCTGACGACGTTCCGGATTGAGGACGCAAACATCGTGTGGGGCGGATACGGCGTCGCGGGGTACGGGACGACGGGATACGGACTCTGAACTCTCAACTCTCCACTCTGAACCGTCGGGTCGAAAGTCGAGAGTTGAGAGTCAAAAGCTGAGAGGACTGCAATCTGACCGCTGAAAGCCGACGGCTGATCGCTGAGACCCGATCATGGCTGAAGTGAAACACTTCTATCCCGGAGATCTCGCCGGCGCGCTCGACCGCGCGCTCGGCTGGATGCTCTCGCGCCAGAACGCGAACGTCGGACTTTTCGCGGGCAACGCCGTCCCGACGCTTTCCGATCCCGCACTCGTCCAAGGCGGGCTGGTCAACCTCACCGGCCGTTTCTCCGGCCTCGCGACGGAGACCTGGCCGAACATCGTGCTCGATCCCGTCTCCGGCGCCTCGCTCGACACGCAGACAGGCCCGGACGGTTTCCCCATCAACTACTCGCCCTCGCCGCTGCTTTCCGGAAACCTGTTCGTCAACGTGCTCCAGGTGACCACGCCGGCCACGGTGACCGGACGCGTTCTGAACCTCCTCGACGCGCCTTCGGCCTACCGCGTGGACGTGTGGTCCCGCACGGACGTCTTCTATTTTCAAGGGTCCTCGGCGATCGGCGCCGACAGCACGTGGAGCGTGCCGAACGTCAACGCCGGCACGGTGGTCGCTTTCCTGATGCCCTCGACCGCGCCGCAACCCGAACTCGGAGCGTTCACGTCACAGGTGACGGGCTGGGTGTCCCATTCGAACACCGGCGTCGGCGCGAAGCTGCGCGACTATTTCGCGCGGGTCTATTCCAAGACCGACATCGAATATCTCCAGGAAGATTCCATTCCCATCATCGTCCAGGACGCGACGCACGCGCGGTTCGGCACGAGCCTCGTGCCCGCGCCCGGCACGCCGACCGCGCACGTGATTTTCAACGATCCCGTGCTCGGCGAAGTGGACCTGTTTTCGACGCTCCAGAATCAGGCCGTTTTTCGAGACCTGCCGCGCTCGACCGAAGTCCCTCCGAGCGATCCCGACTACGCGACGCCCGGCGAGCTGACGGCCTCGAACACGGCCTACATCCAGAACCGCTCGTGGATCTACGACGCCGCGCTGGCCCTCATCGCGTTTTCCGTGGCGGGACTTTGGGATGCCGCGGGACGCATTGTGGCGCGGCTGAACGCGCTGCGCGAGGAGCCGGGCTATCTGCCCTCGCTGATTTTCGAAGACGCGGAAGACGGCGCCACTTCGCGCTGGGCGCTTGAGAGCGGCGGCGGAACGGTTTCCAACGTTTTCGATTCAACCGCGCCGCTCAACGGCTCGCGGGTCATCGCCTTCAACGCCGCCGGCGGGTCCGCAACCTGGAACTTCACGGGCGCCGGGCTGCCCGACTCGACGGATTCCATCGTCGAGTTCCGTTTCAAGACCGAAATCGCGCACAAGTTCACGGTCGGCGTCACAAGTTCCACAGCCCAAGTGACGAAAATCGCATTCGACTCTTCGACGCCTTCCGGTTACGACGCGGGGACGAAGACCGTCACCGTCAATCTGGCGCTCGTCCCGAACGCCTGGCGAACGATGACCGAGAATCTCGACGATCTCATCAAACAGCACCTGCCATCGGAGACTCTGGTTTCCATCAATTCCTTCAGAGTGACCGCGCTGGCGGCCGGCGAAATTCGCTTCGACAATTTCTCGGCGGGCGCGCCGCAGCCCGAAGGCTCGCTGAGTTTTTCCTACGACGTTTACAACGGCCAGGTGGACCAGGCCTACATCCGCTCCGGCGCCCAGGCCTGGGTGTGCTATGCCTACGCGATGTACATGGAGCGCACGGCGGATTTTTCCCGCGCCGCGCGGGGCCTCGAGAAGATGCTCCAGTTCCTCTTCTCGCTCCAGTCCACGGCCGCCGACCTGCGGCAGAATCTCATCATGATCGGCTGGGGACGCTACCAGGACCCCGGCTACCAGTACGTCCCCGGACAGATCACGGCCGTCTCGACGGAACACAACATTGACTGTTACTTCGCGTTCGACAAGGCGGCGCGCGTGCTTCCCACGGCCGCGCAGAACCTTTACGACCGGGGATTGATCACCGAGTCGCAGTTCAATTCCCTTCGCGCGACGGCGACGACCGCGGCCTCCAAGGCGGCGCAGGTTCGCGACGCGATCCTCAATCAGCTCTGGATCCCGCCCTCGGGCGGCGTAAAAGGCCATTTCGCGCAGGGCGCGAGTGAATCGGGTCTCGATACGGCGCTGGCGCTCGACGCGGCGGGTTCGTGGGCGGCGATGTTCTCGCTCGAAGTCGGCGAGACCGCGCGCGCCGTCGAGTGTCTCGAGTTCATTCACGAGACGTTCTTCCTCACCGAGCGCCAAATCCTGAAGAGTTCGGACCCGGAAACGTTCAACCAGGCTTACGAGCAACTGACGCCGTTCGACGGCTTCAAGGCGTTCGCCGACTCCGCGGGCGGCTACCAGGGCGCGCCCGATTCGGTGTGGATGGAAGGCACGTGGGGCGCGCTCGCCGCCTACCTGCGGATGGACGGGAACCCGACGCTGGAGAGCTACTTCAACGCGAACTATTCCGGCGGATGGAACGCCTTTCTGGCGCGGCTGGTGGAAAGCATGAAGACCGCAGGCTCGACGACCGCGGACCGCGGGCTGCTGGCCTTTTCGCTCGCCGCGCGCAGCCTGCCATGGGAATTTGCCGTCCGCAAGGCGCTGGCTTCGACCGCGTGGTTCTGGCTGACAGCGACGCGCAACGACATCCTCTTCACCACGCAGTCGGCGACGCCGGCGGGCCGCGCGCTGCTCAAGGTCCCGCAGGGCGTCGAGCAGTCGGTGCGGCAGCTCGACGGAACGAGTTCCATCGGCGCGCTCGAACTCGAAGCGATCGACGGCG
>CAZKXX010000108.1:0-11783 GCA_964556705.1 uncultured Acidobacteriota bacterium | reverse complement strand
GCTTTTTCTGGAAATTCGAATCAGCGAATTTCCTGGCCGGAGAGGCGCTGCGTTTCTTTATTTCCTTCTACCTTCTGATTCTGCCCTCATTCCTTCTGGGACTCAGCTTCCCTCTGCTGCTCCATCTGGCGAGCCACGGCGCGCGCGCGGTGGGGGCGCGTGTGGGCAGCCTTTACGCCTCGAACACCGCGGGCGCGATTGCCGGCTCGCTGCTGGCCGGCTTCGTCGTCCTTCCGGCCTGGGGCACGATGGTCTCCCTGCGCGCCGCGGCCACGATGAATCTGGCGCTGGGCCTTGCCTTCGCGCTGATCCTGGTCTCGCTGCCGGTCGCGCGCCGCGCGCTGCTGGCCTTTGTTGCCGCGTCGCTGGCGCTGGTTTTCTGGACGGGCTCGCCCGGCTGGCATCCCGAGCGCATGTCGCGCGGCTCCTACGTCTATTTCACGCCCGGCTGGGCCATCGACCGCGTGCTCTTCATGAAAGAGGACACGCAGGGCGGGCTGACGTCGGTCATCCAATCCGGCCCCACGCGCATTCTGCTTTCCAACGGAAAGTTTCAGGGCAACAACTCCGGGGAGGTGGGCGCGCAGGTGCGCTTCGCGATGATTCCCGTGCTCTTCGCGAGCGGCTTTGACCGCGCGCTGGTCATCGGGCTGGGCACCGGCAACACGCTGCGCACCGTGGCGAGCTTCCCGTTCCGGGCGATTGACGCGGTGGAAATCGCGCCGCACATCATCGAAGCGGCGCGCGAATGGTTCGCGGACGTCAACGCGCTCGTTTTCGACCGCGACCCGCGCGTGCGCGTCTCGGTCGCCGACGGGCGCAACTTCCTGCTGCTTTCCCGCGACCGCTACGACCTCATCACCATCGAGGTCAGTTCCATCTGGATCAGCGGCGAGGCCGACCTCTACAACAAGGAATTCTATGAGCTTTGCCGCGCGCGGATGACCGAGCGCGGCGTCCTCCAGCAGTGGGTGCAGATCCATCACATGAAGACGGAAGACTTTCTCGTGATCCTGAATACTGCCGCGCAGGCGTTCCCGCACGTGGCGTTTTTTCTGGGGCCGGAGATGCAAGGTGTGCTGGTGGCCTCGCCCGCGCCTCTGGCGCTCGATTACGCACAGATGGAGCGCTTTGACGCCGACCCGCGCGTGCGCGCCGAGCTGGAAGCGATTGACGCGCCGAGCGTCTGGTCGCTCGCGGGCGAGATGGCGCTTTACGGCGATTCGCTCAAGCGAGCGCTGGAGCTGCTGCCCGAGCTCAGCGGCCGCCCGGCGGACTTCGCCTCGACCGACTGGCGGCCCTACCTGGAATATCAGACCCCGAAAGGAAACGCCCTTCCGTATAACACGATTTCAGTGAACATCAACTTCCTGAGAAACTTTCGCGAGTTGCCCTGGCCGCGCGAACTGGAGATCCGCAACCTGCCCTCAGAAGCCGAGCGCTCGCTCATCCTCGGCCTCGTGGACGAGCACCTGGGGCGATTGGACGACGCACTCGGACATTTCCGCAGCGCATTGGAGGAGAGAACGGAGAAGGATACGGGGGACAGGTTACAGGGGACAGAGAAGAAAGGCTCAAGCACCTCTGCCGCCACACACGCCAAGGCGCAGGCGGGCATCGAACGCATCACCTCAGGCGAGTCCGCCCGCCGCCGCCCGCCGCCGCTTTAGCTTCACGCTGCCGTGCTGCGTCACTTGCAGGCGCCTTCGGGCGAGGGCGAGCCCCGCCCTTGCGATTTTGCTACAGTGGCGCAGAGACGCAGAGTGGACTGTTTTCTCTTCTTCCTCTTCGCTCTCAGCGCCTGCCTGCCGCAGGCAGGTCTCTGCGGTGAAGATTTCAGGAGCCGCGATTCAAGATTCAAGATTCAATACAACAGACGACTCCGAAGTCTCAAATCCGAAATCAAACCTAAGGACCGCTGCGGAGTGAGCTTGATACTGCACGGTCTGAATCTCCTCATGAAACGCGGCTTTTCGAAAGGACTCCTATCAAGTTATCCGCGCCGCGGTCTTTAAAATCCAAAATCGTCCCTACCATCCTCCACCACCGCCCCCGCCGCCGCCCCCGCCGGAGGAGCCTCCTCCGCCCGAAGAGCTTCGCCCGCCCGAGCTCGACCCGGGCGGTGACGACGAGGCCGCGGCCGCCGTCGAGACCGCGCCGCCGATGGCTGAGGCAAACGCCGCCGGGCGCACGTTCGACCACCGCGTGCCCGAATACCAGACAGGCGAATACTCCCGCCCGCCCACGCCGGCCTGCGAAAGCACGTCCGCGAACTGCTCGGACCACTTGTGCTCCACCCCCAGGGCCAGCGCGTAGGGCAGGTAGCGTTCGAACATTTCCGGCGTCCTGCTCGGCGGATGCAGCACGTTCATGCGGTCTTCTTCGGTCGCGGCCAGAAACATTTTGAAACCTTCGATGCGGTCGAGCAGCAGCCGCCCGGTCGCCGTCGGCGCCTTGAGCAGGTGATGGAAGAGGTAATTCAGCGAGGCAATGACGGCGAGAATCACGACGAACGTCACCGAAGTCGCCCAGGCGAGGACTCCGATGCCGAAGGCTTCTCCGATGAAAAACGGCGTCGCGAAGGCGGTCATAAAAAGCGCGCCGGCGGCCGAAACGCCGAACTTGATCCCTTTCTGAAGCCGCACCGCGCGCCACGCGCCCACAACCATCTTTCCGAGCATCACCACGCCGAACGTCCAGAAGGTGAGCCACACGGTCATGAAGAGCGCCAGGAATTTGGACTCGCCTTCGGCCGAAGCCGCCGCGGCCACCAGCGTCAGCAGCGAAATCACCAGACCCGGAATCAGGTACTTCTGGTTGCGGAGGAAATAGACCTTTTCCTGATCGAGTTGCAGATGACGGCGCAGGGCGTCCATGGCGCCGCGAATGCGCGCGTGGTTCGCCGTCGCGAGCTTCACCGAGTTGCCGCCCGAAAACAGCTTCGCCGCCGTCGCCTTTTCGTCGCGGCTCAGGACCGATTCCGGCGCCGAAGCGCGCGTCAGCGTGTAAGTGCCGTCCTGGTCGGTGATGGTGAGAAACCGCTTGACGGCCAGGTTCAAAATCGCCGCGCCGAACGTCTTGTCGTCGAACCCCATGCGCGTCAGGTAGCGCACGTCGGCGGGAGAAAGGTTGTGGGGCGGCTCGTAAATCGGCATCACGATGCCTCGCTCGGGGTCCTTGCCCACCGCCAGCCAGGCGAGGACGTAATAGACCAGCAGCAGCGCCAGCCCGGCGAGCCCGATCAGCGTCGAGCGATTGTCGTGCAGAAACCAGCGCAACTGGTCCTCGCGTGTCGGCGGCGTGACGAAGCCTTTGGGCCATGCGACGACAATCGTCAGACCTTCCTCGGGCCCCAGGGGTTTGGTCGTGCGGAAGGTCGCCAGGCTGTCCGGCATCACCGACGACTCGAACGCCGTCCCAATGGAGCCCTGCGGACCCGTGTAGGCGTCGAGCAGAATCGCCTGCCGCTCGATGCCTTTCGGCAGCTTGACGGACGCCGAAGCTTCGTCAATCTGAAACTGCCAGCCGTTGCCGGTGACGTTCCAGTAGAGTTCGTCGTGGTCGGGGAAAAACCCCAGCTGCCGCGTGGTGCGATAGACGAGCGTGTAGGTGTATTCGCCGGGCGGGAGGCGCACATCCTTGTCGCCGATGTAGATGCGGACGCCGTTCGAAATGCGCTCGGTATGGTACGGCTCGGGCTGAGCGTCGCGTTTGACTTCCAGAATTTCGAAACCGACGCGGACGTTGTTTCCCAGGCGGTCCTTGTAGCGGGTGGGAAAGTCGCGAAAGATGCCGCGCTGGATCCGCTCGCCCGCGGCGCGGACCTTGATCGTCTCGCGCACCAGCATCGAAGCGTCGGCGTGCACGGCAATATCGCTCTGGAAGGAGAGGATTCGCTCGTCCTGCGCGGTCGCGGGCGGCGCCGCGAGCAGCAGCCCCACCGCCAGGACTGCCAGCCGGGCAGGGAAGCGGCCCCCACCCAACTTCCGTTTCATGGACCCAGCGTTCATGACCCTTGTGGCTTGCGGAGTTTTCCGGAACCGGAAATCGTCCCTAGCTAACCACACCCCAGGCTCCGAGAGCAAGACGCGCCTGACAACCCTCTGCATGGTCATTCCCGCGAAAGCGGGAATCCAGCCCAGATGCCCGCCCGCGCGAGCATGACGGCGTCGGCGGGCGTGTCGGAGGTCGTTTCGGCGACTGACGGTTCTTTGGCGTGTCCGTGCCTGTGCGCTTCAACCCCGCGTTCACGGTTGAACGCTCGTGCCCGCTTTGTTAGACTTCGCCGCATTGCGTTTTCCGTCGGCCCCGCTCGCCGTTGCCGGGAGGGCCTGGTTTGACCGCGCCGCAAGCCTTTGTTGAAAGTCTCGCCCAACTCATCGCCAAGTTCGACGCCGAAATTGACAACCTGGTTTGCGAGCTGCAGGGCATCACGGACGAAGAGCGCAAAATCATTGAATCGTAGGGTAGCCCGGCAACCGACGCAGCCCGGTTTGAAAGCGAGCCGTCTCTCGGATAAGCTAATCCTGTAGCCCGGGTCTGAGAGTCGGCGCCAAGAGAGGGCAGGAGGGGATGGAAGAAAAGATCTCAGACCCGACGGGGTTTGAAGCGATCCTCACGGATGAATGTTGGAACCACATCACGGCGCGGCATCCGGAGATGGGCTCGTTCAGGGAGTTCGTCGTGGAAACGGTCTAAAAGCCTGACGGCATTTATTCGGGCAAGAGGGATCCGGCGCGTAGGATTTATCGCAAGCAGTACGTTCATGTTCCCGGCCTCGGTGGTTCGCTGGACCTTCTCGTTTTCGTGGGCAGTGGGGATGGCTACGTCGCCACGGCGTATTTTTCTGCGTACTCGCTTCGAATGTTGGGGGACTTGATATGGCCTTCGAGCTAGTCCAACAATTCAATTTCGAGAAGCTGGAGTATAGCTACGATCGTCGCGGAGACGTCCTGGAAATCTCCTTCGGCCCGCCAGTTCCCGCTATTGCCCTACAAGTTGAAGATTGGCTGGCAATCCGGATGCGCGCGGCGCCACCCTACCTGCAGGGGATGACCGTTGTCGGCTTCAAGAAAGTATTTGAGAAGATCAATCGATATGTCGAACAGGAACTGCCCCAGCGAATGAAGAGATTGGCCGGGGTGAAGATCAAGATGTGGATATCGTATGACGATAACTCTGACACGCTCATTTATCGCTGGGAAGAAGAGCGTTCCGCCTGGCGCAGGTTACTTGAAAAACTTTTCTTTCAGAGAATAGGGAAGCCCTCGATTTTCGAGCCATTGTTGAAGCGGGACGACTTGGCGTCTTCCCTGACACCCACGAGTCATCCCTTAGCAAATACTTACGTGGAAAAAAGGCTGCCGTCGAAGGAAATTGTGGGAATAAAGATCCTCGAGTTCACCAAACGCGGCCCCGCCACGTTCGAGGCGATACTGGGGGCTATGATCGACACCATTCTCGAGCCGGGGAAGGAAGGGTTTGACGAAAACATCCATCTCATCACCAATACGCTGATTCAGTGCTTTGACTGGCAGAAATTCGCAGCACTCGCGGCATGACCTCCCCGGATCGGTCGCCCCGAGAATTGAGATATTTGTGGAAGGGTGCGAAACTCCTGCGCGGTAATCCATGCGTATTGCTCTTGCCACAACTTCATGGTGACCTGCCCCCGCATTCTGGTCCAATCATAATGCGTGTTCCGGGGTTGAAATCCACTCCTCGTTTGGGAGGGCGAGGGGCGTGGGGGGAGACGCGCCTCGCGCCGCCCGCGCCCGCGCGGGAACGGCTGCAAGGTGCTTCTTGGTGCCTTAGCGTCCTGGTGGTTCGATCTGCTCTCAGGCAACGCGCCCCTACGGCTTGAACATCCGCGCCGTGATCTTCACCACCCACGAGCGCGGCACGAACCGCTGCCCCCACTGCCCGAGCTTGTTGATGAAGCCGGGGATGGCGATTCCGCCCGAGCCGTCGAGCGCCCGCATTCCTGTCGCCACGACGTCCTCCGTGTCCATCATGGAAAGGAGCTGATGCCGCTTGTAGCCGCCGGCCTGAAAGAAATTCGTCCGCGTGCCGCCCGGGCAGAGGGTGACCACCTTGACTCCGAATTCGCGCAGCTCCTCGCCGAGCGCCTCCGAAAAGCTCGTGACAAATGCTTTCGTCGCCCCGTAAACCGCCGTGTAGGGCATCGGCTGGAAGCCGGCCGTCGAGGAGACGTTCAGAATCGTCCCGCGGCGCGCGGCGATCATGGGAGGGAGCAGCAGGTGGGTCAGCTCGACCAGCGACTCGACGTTCAGCCGGATCATCTGCAACTGGCGGTCGAGCGGCAGGTCCCAGAAAAGCCCCTGCGCGCCGAAGCCGGCGTTGTTGATGAGCAGGTCCACCTGGAGGCGGCGCTCGGCGATTAGTTTGGCCATCGACCCTGGCGCCCAGCGGGCGTTCAGGTCCATGGGGAGAACAACCACGTCCACGGAATACGCCGCGCGCAGTACCCTCGCCAGCTCTTCCAGTTTTTCCCCCGAGCGCGCGACGAGAATCAACTTTCGGCCTCGCTTGGCCAGCGCTCGGGCAAAACCCTCGCCGATTCCGCTCGAAGCGCCCGTCACGAGCGCGTATTCGTCCTGCGCCATTCCAGTCGCCTCCCGTCGGGAAAGAAGTGGAGGCCAGTATAACCTCCGCAGGGGTTGGACTCGCAAGGCCGCAGGGCCGAGCGCGCGCCGGCGGGGAAGGGGCGTCCAGGCAGGAAGCCAGGGGCGGGGAAGGCGCGGCGCCGCAGAGTCTCGACGGCCGAGACTCTGCGGAACCCGCGGTTGAGGTTACCGGTGGGCGTAGCTCCGCACGCGCCAGAAGCTGTCGCGGTGGTCGCTGCGGGAGCTGGTGGCTTGCAGGGCCGCCCGGAGCGTCGCCGCTTCCCGTTCGAACACCTCGTCGAGAGCCGCGCGAAGCTTGTCTTCCGCCTCCGCGCTGGGCGTCAGGTACCACATCGTTCGCCAGCCCGGGTCCTGGGTGTGGATGTACTCGACGTCAACCCCGAAGCCGAGAAGCGTGCCGTTCTTCAGCAGCCCATCGAGGACCGGTTGCATGTGCTTTTTCCACAGCGCCAGCCATTCGCGCTCCATCCCCGGGTTCACCTTCACCATGCTCGCCGAGAGATAGCCGGTGGCGACGGAAGAGGGTCGGGAATGATAGGCGAGCGACTGGAGGAGCTCGTCAGAGTGTTTGGCGCCTGCCGCGGCGGGATTGGGCGTCTGGATGAGTTCTTCACGGGCCTTCTCCAGCCCCGCGATGCTCGTCGAGACCCACCAGGCGGAATGGGTCGGACCGTCTTCGGTATGGACGACGCGTGAGGCGATGCCCCACTCGAGGATTGCGCCCGCCGCCAGAAGCCGCTCGAAAACGGGCCGAACGTTTTTGTCCGCGTTCGCTTCGAATTCCGACCACTTCTCGCGCGGAACGGTCCACGAAGCCACGAACGTAAAGGCCGTCGTCTCGCTTTGCTGGGCCCGCGCAACCTGCGCCAGCGACAGACAGAGAGACACGACTGCGCCGCATAAAAGTAACCGCTTCAACATGCACTTCCTCCTCTGGTTGAACTTTGGAATGCCCTCTGGAAAGCGCCGCGAGGTTACCTCAAGCAAACAGGAAAGTCAATTGATGAATCAAAATATTTTCGGTTAACGTTTTTAGCCGGGTCAACAGCGGCCTTGCCGGGAGGTGACGAGGACGTCGCGGCGGCGGTCCGGGCGGCGCCGACCGAAGAGGCCGTTGGCGTAAGCGGGGTTCGAGTGCCGCGGCCCCGCGCGCATCAGGCGTTCGGCGGCGGCGCGAGTGGCAATGCCTCCCCGCGCCCCGAGCTTCGTGCAGTTCAGCGCCGCCATGGCGTTCGAAAACTCAAGAGTCCGAGCCATCTCCCAGCCGGCGAGCAGCCCGTACACGAACGCGCCGTGGAAGACGTCGCCCGCGCCTGTTGTGTCCACCGTCTCGACGACGAACCCGGGCGAGTAAAGAAACCGCCCCTGCCAGTGGAGGAGCGCGCCGTCGCGGCCGAGCGTCATGCCCGGCGCGCGCACGCCGTACTCGCGCGCCATGTACTCCAGAACCCGAAAAGGATCGTTTTCGCCCGTCACGGCGGGAAGGAAATTCGTCGAAGCGATCAGGTAGTCCACGTAAGGGAAGAGCTTTTCGACGCGCTTATAGACCGTATCGAGGTCCGCGACAACGGGAATCCGCGCCTCGCGGGCCCAGCGCGCCGCCTGAAAGCATGCCTCGACGTCGCAGCCGTCCAGGTGCAGCGCCCGAGCGCCCTCGAGCGCCCGGCGAGGGACCTCCTCGGGCGCGAGCGCCAGTCGCGCGTCGCGGTGCCACAGGACCGTCCGCTCGCCCGTCGCCTGGTCCACCAAGATGTAGGCGAGCTGGTTGGGCGTTCGCCGAGCCACACGCACAAAGCGGATGTCCAGCCGCTCCTGCCGAAGGCTGGTGAGCTGGAACCGCCCCGCGTCGTCGTCGCCCAGCTTGCCGATATAGCGCGCCCTGAGCCCCAGCCGCCGGCATGTCACGAGCGCCGTCGCCACCTGGCCGCCGGCCTGGCGCAGCACGCGGACCAGCCGCTCCTTGCCCCCCAGGCCCGGCATCCTGGGAACCAGGATGACCGTGTCGGTGGCGTTCAGCCCGATGCCGACAACGTCCGCCCTTGAAGTTCCCATGGCACGCCCTCCGCAGGGGAGGGAACAATCTACTGGCCAGGGAGACGGGAGGCAACTGGAATCAAAAAGCGGTGAGCTTTCGGCCCTCAGCCGTCCGAGTTCAGTTGTCAACCCGGAGGAGCAGGGAACGACGTCGGTGGAGACGGTGACTCTCGCCGAGACAGCATGGGCATCCTGCCCATGCGCCCGGCCGGGATGGCCGTGCCCGCGCCGCCTGCCTCCTGCGCTGGTGCAGTCCGGCGGGGCAGGGCGGCGAAGCGAGGGAAGTCTTCCACAGGCACGTCTGATAATATTTCGTCGGGGAGAGCGCAAGTTAACATATTGTGGTTTCCACACAACCCACTGGAATTTCCACAGGTTGCGGGGGAAGTCCCGCGGTCTTTCGTCCTTCGTCCGTTGTCCTTTGTTCGCGGTTCCTAGCATCTTCATCCGCACAAGCGTCAGCGCCCGAGGAGCTGAAGACGAAGGACTGCGGACAAACGCCCCACCTTTTTCCTTCCCCCCTTCCCCGCGCTGTGTTAATTTCAAGAATTTACCGGCGCGTTGCTCGCGACCCTGAGATGCCCCTGCGCGAAACCGAGGCCATCGTTCTCAGGACCTACCGCCTGGGAGAGGCCGACAAGATCGTTTCGCTCTTCACGCGGCAGTGGGGGAGGCTGCGCGCCGTGGCCGCCGGAGCGCAGCGTCCGAAGAGCCGTTACGGGGGGACGCTCGAGCCGCTCAGCCACATCCGGCTGTGGCTGTTCGAGCGCGAGAACCGCGACCTGCTGCGCATCAATTCGGCGGAGCTGATCGAGTCCTTCTTCGACATGCAGAAGGACTACCGCGTCCAGGTGGCCGCGCAGTTTGTGGCCGAGGTGACGCAGCAGTTCCTTCCCGAGCGCGAAGTGAACGAGCGCGCCTTCCGGCTGGTCGTGGCGGTGCTCAAGGCGCTCAAACGCAGCGGGGAAGTGAATCGCCCGCTGGTTTATTTCGACCTGTGGCTGCTGCGGCTGGGCGGGTTTCTGCCGGAAACCGACCGCTGCGCCGCCTGCGGGCGCGAACTGGGTGAAGCGGGCTGGTACGGCCCGGGCTCGGAAGGGCTCCTCTGCCAGGCCTGCCGGCAGCCCGGCATGCGCGCGAGCGTGCCCGTGGCGGCGCTCGCCCGGATTCGCGAAGCCTGCCGCGGCCCGCTCGACCGCTGGACCTTGAGCGAGCCTGCGCCGCCCGGGACGCGCCAGGTGCGGCTGTTTCTTGAGGAAGTGATCGAAGCGCACCTCGAAAAGAAACTGGTAACGAGAGGGATGCTGGAGGAAGAAACCTGAGACGGCCGGTTGTGGCGGTTAGTGGTTGGTTGCAGGCGCGTGCTGTGGCGTTTGGCCGGCGCCTTGCGAGAAGAGTTTTGCTGACCCACAACCAACAACTGACAGCCAGCCGTCCCTGAGCGAAGATGGCGAAAGCACCCAAGAAGCGTTCCAAAAAGACTTCAACCGTTGGTTTAACCTTCCAGGACATGATCCTGAAACTGGAACAGTTCTGGGCGCGGCAGGGGTGCGTGCTGGCGCTCCCCTACGACCTCGAAGTGGGCGCCGGAACGATGTGTCCGGAGACGTTTCTGCGCGTCCTCGGCCCCGAACCCTGGAAGGTGGGTTACGTCCAGCCCTCGCGCCGCCCGGCCGACGGACGCTACGGCGAAAATCCCAACCGACTGCTCAAGCACACGCAATATCAGGTGATCCTCAAGCCTCCACCGGCGGATATTCAGGACGTCTATCTCGCCAGCCTCAGCGAACTGGGAATCGATCTGCGCCATCACGATATCCGCTTCGAGGAAGACAACTGGGAAGCGCCGACGCTGGGCGCCTGGGGTATCGGCTGGCAGGTGGTGCTCGACGGCCTGGAGATTACGCAGTTCACCTACTTCCAGCAGTCGGGCGGGGTGGATTTGGAGCCCGTCTCGGTCGAGCTGACTTACGGCCTCGAGCGCATCGCGGCGTTTCTTCAGAACGCTTCCGACGTTTACTCGGTGCGCTGGAGCGATGCGGTCAGCTACGGCGAAATGCGCCGCGCCGAAGAGCTGGAGCTTTCCGTCTATGACTTCGAGGCCGCTTCGGCCGAGATTTGCCGGACGCTCCTCGACCTCTACGAGGGCGAAGCCCAGCGGCTGTTTGCCGAATACGACCCGCAGGCTGAAATGTCGACGCGTCGACGTTTCCCCCTGCGCAAGACCTACGAGCTGTGTCTGAAGTGCTCGCACCTGTTCAATATCCTCGACGCGCGCGGCTCGATCAGCGTCACCGAGCGCGTCGCGCTGATCGGCCGCGTCCGCGCGCTCGCCTGCCGCGTGGCGGAAATTTATCTTGACCGAATCGCCGCACCGGCGGGCGTGGCGGCGGAAACTGGAAATTAGAAACTGCAAGCTCGAAACCGGAAACTTGAAATCCCGAACTCGAAGATCGAAAAGCGAAAAGCGAAAAGCCAAAAGCGGACGGGCCAAACCCGCCGCGAGGGCGCTGAGGCCCGGTACGGCAACAGGGACGGGAGCGAAGACCCTGCCGCTGCTTCTTGAAGTCGGCTGTGAAGAAATTCCCGCGCGCTTCCTCACGCAGGCCGAACGCGACCTCGGCGAGCGCCTCGCCCGGGCCCTCCGCGCCGCGCGCCTGCTGCCTGCTGCGACGACGCCCCAGGCATCTGACTCACCGACTCCGGACTCCGGACTCCGGACTTTTTCTACCCCTCGCCGTCTCGTCGTGCACGTTCCGGCCATCTTCGAGCGTCAGCCGGACACCGCCGAAGAAGTCCTCGGCCCGCCCGTGCGCGTCGCCTTCGACGCCGAAGGCAAACCCACGCGCGCCGCCACAAGTTTCGCCGAGAAAAGCGGCGTCCCGGTGGAAAAGCTCCTCAAGCTCACCACGCCCAAAGGTGAGTATCTGGCCGTTCGGCGCACCACACCCGGCGAGCCTGCTTCCAGACTCCTGCCCGGCATCCTGCGCGATGCTGTTCTGGGCATTTCGTTCCCCAAGAGCATGACGTGGGAAGGGAAGGCGGGCCCGCGCTTCATCCGGCCCATCCGTTGGCTCGTGGCGCTCGTCGGCGAAGGACCGA
>CAZKXX010000107.1:0-11798 GCA_964556705.1 uncultured Acidobacteriota bacterium | reverse complement strand
GTCGAGTATTTCCCGCGCTGGACGGAGGTCTCCGTAACGCTGTTTCTTGTGGCCATAGGGTTCGTCGTCTTTTCGCTGGCCGTGAAATATTTCAACGTCTTCGAGGCGCCGGCCGCGGAAAGAGAAGAAGCGGCGCGCGAGGAGGTTTCACGACTCGCCGCGTGAGCGGCACAACAGGCGGCCGGGCCGCGGGAGCAAGGCCATGCACTGGTTAAGTTCGAGCCTGGCGACCAAACTGACGCTCTGCCTCGTGGGCAGCGTGGCGCTGCTGTTCGGTTTCCTCGGTTATACGAACGCGCGGCTGCACCGGCAGCACCTGGAAGAACAGGTCTTCCAGAGCGCCGACCGCATCAGCGACCTGATTCGCCGCAGCCTGCGCTACTCGATGCTGCGCGACCAGCGCGACGAAGTCTTCGAGATCATCAACACCATCGGGCGCCAGCCGGGCATCAGCAAAATCCGCATCTTCAACAAGGAAGGCCAGATCACTTTCTCGACCGACGCGGCCGAAGTGGGGAGGTTCGTCGATAAGAACGCCGAGGCCTGCTATAAGTGCCATGAGAAAGCGCAGCCGCTCGAACGGCTTGACCGGCCCGACCGCATGCGCATCTTCACGGACCGGGAAGGGAACCGGATCCTCGGGCTCATCAGCCCCATCGAAAACGAGGCCGACTGCTCGAACGCCGCCTGCCACGCTCATCCGGACACGGGCAACCGCGTCCTCGGCGTGCTGGATGCGGACCTTTCACTCGCGGCCGTGGACCACAGCCTCGCCGCGCACGAGCGGAAGATGGCGGCTCTGACCGTGGTTTCCGTCCTCGCCCTGGCGCTCATTTCCATTGCGCTCATCTGGGCGATGGTCCGCAAGCCGGTGCGCGAACTCATCGCCGGGACGCATCACCTGGCCGAGGGAAATCTCGACCATCGCATTCCCGTGTCGAGCAACGACGAAATCGGGATGCTCGCCGCCTCGTTCAACCACATGACCGAGCAGTTGCGCCAGGCACGGGAGGAAGTCCTGGAGTGGACGCGCACGCTCGAGGAGCGCGTGCGGGAGAAATCGGACGAGCTCGAGCGCGCCTACCAGCACCTGGTGCAGTCCGAGAAGATGGTCTCCCTCGGCAAGCTCTCCGCGGTGGTCGCGCACGAAATCAACAATCCGCTGGCCGGCATCCTGACCTACGCCAAGCTCGTCGAGCGGATGGCCGAGCGCGGGTTCAACGGCGACCAGCGCCTGCACGAGGCGAAAGGTTATCTGCACACGATCGAAAGCGAGAGCCGCCGCTGCGGCGTCATCGTCAAGAACCTGCTGACGTTTGCGCGCCAGGCTCCGCTCAGCCCGCAAAAGAACAATCTGAACGAAATCGTCGAACGCTGCCTGCTGCTCGTGGGCCATCAACTCGAGTTGCAGTCGATTGACCTCGAGAAGCACCTCGAGGCGTCACTGCCGCCGATTTATTGCGATTCCGCGCAGGTGCAGCAGGCGCTGCTGGCGCTGCTGGTGAACGCCATCGAGGCCATGCCGCAGGGCGGCCGGCTGCGCGTGACCACGTCTTATGACCGCGCGCGCGGCGAGGCCACGGTGAGCATTTCCGACGAGGGACCCGGAATTCCGCCCGACGTCCTCCCGCACATCTTCGAACCGTTCTTCACCACCAAGGAGGAGGGCCAGGGCGTGGGGCTGGGTCTCGCCGTCGCTTTCGGAATCGTTTCGCAGCACGGCGGCACGATTGACGCGGCCTCGACGCCGCAGAAGGGGACCACGTTTACCGTCGCGCTGCCCGAAGAACCCCGGCCGGCACGAGAACGCGTCCACAAATCGCCCCGCGCCGACCGAAGCTAGATCCGGCCCGAGCCCCCCGGGCGGAAAGCAGGAGAGAAAGCCATGAATGCCAAGGCCAGAATCCTGATCGTGGACGACGAAACCGTGGTCCGAGACTCGCTCGGCAAATGGTTTGAAGAGGAAGGCTACGCGGTCGAGACCGCAGCCTCGGCCCGCGAGGCGCTCCTCAAGCTCCCGCGCGAGCGCTGGGACCTGGCGCTGCTCGACATCAAGATGCCGGGCATGGACGGGCTCGAGCTGCAACGCAAGATCCGCGAGGTGGACCCGGAAATCCTGGTCGTCATCATGACCGGCTACGCCTCCGTCGAAACGGCCGTCGAAGCCCTCAAGGACGGCGCCTACGATTACATCACCAAGCCTTTCGACCCCGACGACCTCGCGCACGTCATCCGCAAGGCGCTCGAGCACCGCCAGATCAAGCGCGAGAACGTGCAGCTGCGCCAGACGCTCGAAGAAACCCAGGCCGCGGAACTTATCGGGGAAAGCCCCGCGATGCAGAAGGTGTGGGAGCTTGTCCGCACCGTCGCGCCCATGGACACCACCGTGCTCATCAGCGGCGAAAGCGGCACGGGCAAGGAACTCGTCGCGCGCGCCATCCACAACCTGAGCCCGCGGCGCCTGATGCCCATGGTCGTCATCCACTGCGGCGCGCTCACCGAAACGCTGCTGGAAAGCGAACTCTTCGGCCACGAGAAAGGGGCCTTCACCGGCGCTCAGTACCGCAAGAAAGGGAAGTTCGAAGTCGCCGAAGGCGGCACCGTCTTCCTCGACGAGATCAGCGACATCAGCCTCAAGACGCAGACCGATCTCCTGCGCGTGCTCCAGGAAAAAGAGATCACGCGCGTGGGCGGGACGCAGACGATCAAAGTGGATTTCCGCGCCGTGGCGGCCACCAACCGCGACCTCGAAGCGCTGGTGCAGGAGGGCACGTTCCGGCCCGACCTCTTCTACCGGCTCAACGTGTTCGGCATCCGCCTGCCGCCCCTGCGCGAACGCCGCGAAGATATCCCGCTGCTCGCCGACCACTTCCTGCGCAAGTACGCGCAGCAGATGAACAAGCGGTTCACCGCCATCAGCAAGTCGGCGATCGAACGCCTGATGGACTATCCCTGGCCGGGCAACGTGAGGGAACTCGAAAACGCCATCGAACGCGCTGTGGTCATCGGCCGGGAGCCCGAAATCCAGGCCGCGGATTTCCCGCTCCAGATCCGCGAGACGTCCGAGCCCTCGCCCTCCGGCTCGCTCGAAGAGGTCGAACGCGCCCACATCCTGAAGACCCTCGAAGCGTGCCGCTGGAACCAGAGCCAGGCGGCGCGAGTGTTGAAGATCGACCGGGTGACGCTCTACAACAAGATCAAGAAGTATGGATTCCGCAAGCCCCTTTCCGCGGCGTCATGAGAATCGTCTCGCTGGTGGCGGTCGGCGAGCTGGACCGCCGCGAGCTCGAACAACTCGCCGAAGGTCTCGCCCCGCGCCTGCGCGCCGCGTGCTCGATTGAGGCGGAGGCGCTCGATTCCTCCTTCGCCTTCAACCCGCTGCGTGGCCAGCACAACTCGACGGAAATTCTGAAACGGCTCCGGCAGGGCTTGAGGCCGGAAACCTGGCGCGTGCTGGGCGTGACGGGACAGGACCTGTTCATTCCCATCCTGACGTTCGTCTTCGGCGAAGCGCAGTTCGGCCCCGGTCCCGCCGCCGCAGCTGTCGCCTCGTTCCACCGGCTGCGCCAGGAATTCTACGGGCTGCCGCCCGACCCCGCGCTCCTCCAGGACCGCCTGCTCAAGGAAGCCCTGCACGAGCTCGGGCACACGCTCGGGCTGCGACACTGTACCGACTACCGATGCGTGATGAGTTCATCCCACGCCGTCGAGAATATCGACCTGAAGCTGGCGGAATTCTGCCCGGACTGCGCCGCGGCGCTCGAGAAACACCCCTGAGCGGACGCGATCTTTTGCCCCCCTTGTTTTCAACAAGATGATGGCTTAGGTCAGTAATTTTTTGTGTGGTCAGCGACGGGCTGGGAAGCAGATTTGGATCTCACTCGACGCGCGCACAGACACATGAAGGGAAGGGGCGCCGCTGGACAAACAGTGCCAGACGCCGGATGGATCAACCGCCGTTCCCAGGGGCGGCCAGGCATTTACAAGCCTACAAAAAGAGGCTATCAAACACTGGCCGAAATGTCAAGCCCGAAATGCGGCCGCTTCAGGGACCGATGGATCCCAGACTGCGAAGCGCCTCAATGTCTTCCGGGCGGAGATTCCCTTCTGGTTTCAGATCGCGATCCGTCCGTTCAAACCACTGGTCAAGCTGCTCGCCAAAATCCTTCAACCGCGCGGCGACGAGGTTGCCCGAGGGGTGCTCCAGGTTGGACTTCGCATCCAGCCGGAAGACTCGCGGCGGCCCCTCGTCGGCGGAGCGCACCACCTTCAGGTCGCGGCTTATATTTCCCAGTGGAGAAGGGGACATCCGGGTTTTGGCCCATCTCCAGATCCAGCTGATCCAGCGGGGCGGGAGCATAGGAAAAGCGGGGACTCGGCGGGAGGCTCCTATCAGGAAGATTCCGGATGCGCGACGGGAGAGAAATCGCCGCCCGGTGCGGATGAAATCGAAGTCCCACGCCCGGGAATTGTGCGCGCCGATTAGAGCGCGAACGCCTTCTTCATGGCTGCGGCCGTCGCGGCCACAGCCTCTTCGCGCGGCATGGCGCGCAGCGCGGCGTTGAACGGCTCGGCGTGGACGGGGCCGTCGTAGCCGATCTTGCGCAGCGCGTCCAGAAACTCCTTCACCGGAATCACTCCGGTGGCCGCGGGAAGCTCGCGCGAAAGGTCCATCTGTTTATCGCGCGGGATGCCCGCCGGCGCGTCGTTCAAGTCCACGGTGACGACGTCTTCGTTGCCGAGCGTCAGCAGGTCTTCCGCGGTCTCCTCGGCGTTCCACCAGTGCCAGCTATCGAGCTGGATGCCCACGTTGCCGGTGCCGATGGCGACGATGAGTTCCTTCGTCTCGCTCAGCGTGTGGATGAAGGGGTGCCGCTGGCTGGTCCACGAAGTCTTCGGGCCCACGTATTCGAGCCCCAGCTTCTGCCCGTGATCTTTCAAAATTTCCGCGCAGGCGCGCAGGCGAACGGCGTGCTGGCGGAAGTTCTGGAGATAGGTGAGGTCGTTGCTGAAGGAAAGAATGTAGGTGCTGACGCGGCGCACACCGGCGCGCTGAAGCGTTCGCGCCGCTTGGGGAAGTTTCGCCAGGCCTTCGTTGAACGTCGCGTTGTCTTTGCGGAAATCCACGGGCAGGCCCGCGGCGCCGAGGCGCAGGTTCTTTGACTTCAGCTCGTCGAGCAGCTTCTTCATCTCCTCGTCGGAGAGCGTGGCGAAATAGCCCGCGTCGGGGTCGAGCCCTTCGAAGCCGTGCCGCGCGGCGAGGTCCAGCGCTTCAAGAAACGTCGCTTTGTGGCCTATGCGGCCCATGCTGAGGTTATTGAAGAATTTCCTTTCGGGCGCGGGCGATGCTGGCGCGAGTGCGTCGAGCCGCCACGAAGCTGCGGCAAGTCCGGCGCCGAGGCCGGCGGCGAGAAAAGTGCGGCGATTGGTTTTGAATTCAAACATGAAGACCTCCCAGTGGTTGTCGAGTTCGGCGAGAGACGAGGGTCGCGCCCCCGGGAGAGCGGCTCGGGCGCGCTCGGTGCGCCAGCTTACCACAACCGGAACTTTGCGATTTTGGTTTTGAATTGATTCGAAGGCGAGCGGGTTACTGGCTCCGTGCGGCCGTCAGGCTTTCGGTCTGCTCGTGCGCGTGGTAGGAGCTTCGAACGAGAGGGCCGGACTCGACATGTCGGATTCCCATTCTTAACCCTTCGGTTTTCAGCGCGGCAAACTCTTCAGGTGCGTAGAAGCGCGCCACAGGCAACTGCTCGCCCGAGGGGCGCAGGTACTGACCGATGGTGACGATCTGGACTCCGTTCGCGGCGAGGTCGGCGAGCACGCGAACGGTTTCCTCGAACGTTTCTCCGAGACCGACCATCAGGCCGGACTTGGTGGGGATCTCAGGCGCCGTCTCTCGCGCGCGGCGGAGCAGACGCAGCGAGCGCTCATAGCCGGAGCCGCGCCGCGCCACGGGATAGAGCCGCGGCACGGTCTCGATGTTGTGATTGAGGACGTCGGGTCGCGCCGCGAGCACGGTTTCGAGCGCGCCGTCGTCGCCGCGAAAGTCGGGGATGAGCACTTCGATGCGGCAATCGGGAATGCGCCGGCGCAGAGCTTGGACCGTCCGCGCGAAGATGGCGGAGCCGCCGTCGGCGAGGTCGTCGCGGTCCACGGAAGTGACGACGATATATTTCAGGCCCATCGCCTCGGCGGCCTCGGCCACGCGCTCGGGCTCGTCCCAGTCCACTTGGCCTTTCGGGTGGCCTTTGGGAACGGCGCAAAATCCGCAGCGGCGGGTGCACCGCTCGCCCAGAATCATGAACGTCGCCGTGCGATGGCTCCAGCATTCGCCGATGTTCGGGCAGCGCGCGCTTTCGCACACGGTGTGCAGCTTCAGCCCTCGCATCAGCCCTTTCAGCTCGAAATAATTCTCCCCGCCGGGAATGCGCACCTTGAGCCATTCGGGCCTGCGCACCGCGGGGCGAGTGACCTGAAGCTGGACGAGTTCGGTCATGGAAGATTCCTCATTCTACCTTTCCGGGGACGATGGGGCAACCGGGACACTCGCTCCCTGCCAAACGTCGGACCACGCGCGCGCAGCTTTTATGGTGCGTTGCTGAGGCTCGCTACCATGACTTTTACTATTCCGGCAATGGCCGGAAACGGCCAGGGGTTGGAAAATTCCAGCCGGTCCAGCGGGATGAGGCCGTGGGGGGTTCCCCCCGACCCTTTCAAGTATCTGAAAAGACAGAAGATAGAAATCTAGATTGAACGGCGGGTTTGGAAGTGGGATTGTAAGCAAGGGGGATGGAGAAACACCCGGCTCGGTCAGGCTCCACGGAGCAAGGGCGGCGAGCCGGCAATTCGGACATCTTGGGGATTGCGCGCGGGCCGCAAAGTGAAGTTAGCGGCCGCAGCGGGGAGGATCAAAAATGAAAGAAAGTTTCAGATTCAACTCTATGGTCTGGCTGCTGGCGTTCTGCGTCCTGGCTTTTGCACCCGCGGCGTTGGTGGCCCAGGAAGAAGAAGATCAGGCGACGCTGACACTGAAAGACGTGAAGAATCGCCTGAAGGAGAACAAGAGCTTTCTGGACCAGGCGAAAAGCCGCGGCAAGGCGGGCGATGCCGAGGGCATCCAGACGGCAATTGAAAACTACGATCGCGGGATGACGGGCTTGAACCAGGCGCTTGAAGCGGGCCAGTTCGAGGGCAGCGAGCGCGATCACGAGAAAGCCCTCGAACAGGTGGAACAAGCGACGCGCAAGCACGGCGAAGTGCTTTCCGACCTGCTGACGAAGGTCCCGGAGGAGGCGCGGCCGGGGATTGAGCGGGCGCTGGCGAATTCGCAGAAAGGCCGGGAGACGGCGCTGGCGAATCTCGAGCGCGTTCGCGCCGAGCGGCAGGAGCGCGCGGCCGCCCAGCGGCGTCAGGGCATGGGCCAACCCGGTGCGACGGGCCAGCCGGGCACGGTGGGTCGTCCGAGCGGCGTCGGCGCGCCGGGCGGCGTCGGTCGTCCGGGCGGAGTCGGCGGAGGCCGTCCGAGTGGCGTCGGCGGTGGACCTCCGGGCGGTGGCCCCGGCAGGCCGTAACCTCAACAGTCCTTCCAACAAAAACGGGGAGTGGAGTTGGTTCCACTCCCCGTTCTTTCTTGCCGCTGAGCCGGGTCCCTGGAAAGTGACCGTGGCCTCGTTCGAGCAGGTGCTTGTACCCGCTTCGCAGAGTTTGTACGTGTAGCTCCCGCCGCCGCGCAGGTCAATGTTGTCAGTGTAGAAGCCGTCGTTCTCGGTCGTGGTGAGGAGTCCGCCGTTGCGATAGACGTCCACGGAGGTTGAAGTTGCGCCGCTCCAGTTGAGGTCCGCTTTCTGAAGTCCGCGCACCTTGTAGCCCGTGGCGGCCAGTGCGAAGTCGCCCTCTGCGGGCTCACCACTCACCGCGACCGACGCCGACTTCGAGTTGTTGTCCGGGTTGCTGTCTTCGGGGGCGCTGGCGGTCGCGGTGAGGACGTGATCGCCCGTCAACGTCGGAGTCCGCGCAAAGCTCAGCGTCGTGGAAGCTCCTCCCGCCAGGGTTTCCGATTGCGGGTTTTCGCCGAAGTTCGACCGTTGGGCCAGAGGAGTTATCGGTGCAAACCGAGCAACGCGCCCCGAGCGGATATCCTCGCAGCGTATTCCCGTAGGCGGCGGGCGAGAAGAGTACCAAGGTACCAGCGTCGGACGTTGCGAGGCGGAACGCGGCCTTTGGTTAAGCGGCAAGGCGCAAGGAGCGCGAGCCGGCGGCGTGCTACACTCCGAAGTCTCTGGAATGAAAGCGAGGGCGGACGCATGGCGTGGATCAAAACGATTGAACCGGAAGAGGCCGCGGGCGAACTGAAAGACGAATACGACAAAGCGGTGCGCCGCGCGGGCAAGGTCTTTAACATCCTCAAGGTCCAGAGCCTGAACCCGGCGGCGCTGAAGGCCTCGATGCAGCTCTATCTCGCCGCGATGTTCGGCCCCTCGGGACTGACGCGCGCCGAGCGCGAGATGCTGGCGACGGTGGTCTCCTGGGCGAACGACTGCTTCTATTGAATCGAAGCTCACGGAGAGGATCTCCGTGCCGTCACCAACGACCCGAAACTCGCCGAGCAGGTGAAGCACAACTGGCGGCGGGCGAAACTCTCGCCGCGCCAGAAGGCACTGTGCAAGTTCGCCGAGCTCCTGACGCGCACGCCGCGCGCCTGCCGCCCGCAGGACCTGGAAACGCTCCGCAAGCACGGCCTCTCGGACCGCGACATTCTGGACGCGGTCGAGATCATTTCGTATTTCAACTACATCAACCGCGTCGCCGACGCGCTGGGCATCGACCCTGAGCCGGAAATGCGCGAGGCCAAGGAGCGCTGGGACCGGCGCGGGGTGTAACCCGCGCTCAGACCTCCGCTGGAATGTGATCCTGAAGGCCGACGGTCCCGCGGTGCGGGATCGAGTCTCAGCCAGACTGGCTTCCGGCATCCACGCGAGACGCGCGGTCGCCGCGCGGTCGCGGGCGTGCTAAATTGGAGCCGGAAGGACGCCCTTTATGCCGGAGGTCGAACGTCCCAAGCCGGGCTGGATGGATTTCGTCTGGCTGGCGTTTCTGGTGGGGCTGGCGCTGCAAGACCCGTGGTTTGAAATCCACAAAGAATTCACTCTCCTCGGCATCGGCCTCTTCCAGATTTTCGAGTACCGCTTTCTTGCGCTGGCCGGCCCTCGCGCGCGGCACTACAGCGTTCTCGTCAAGATCGCGCTGGCCTCGTTTTTGCTCCAGCATACCGGCGGCATCAACAGCAGCTACTACCTCATCTATTTCCTGCCCGTCGTCACGGCGGCGATGTTCTTCGGTCCCTGGGCCACGCTCGGCTGGACGGCGCTTGCTTCGGCGGCCTACTGCTCGTTTCTGATTCCCGCGCTGAAGGTCTATCGCCTGGACGCTGAAGGCGCCACGGAACTGGCCATCCGCAACATGTTCTTCTTCCTGGCGGCGATTGTGGTGAACCGCTTCGTGATGGAAAACCGCCGGCAGGCGCGGCAGTATCGCGAAGTGGCCGAGCAACTGGCGGAAACGAACCGCCAGCTCGCCGCCGCGCAAGAGGAGGCGCGCCGCTCGGAGCGGCTGGCGGCGCTCGGACAGCTCACGGCGGGCCTGGCGCACGAAATCCGCAACCCGCTCGGCATCATCAAAGGCTCGGCGGAAACGCTCGACCGGAAACTTGCGTCCGCCGACCCGCTGGCGCGCGAACTGGCGGGCTACATTTCGGGGGAAGTGAACCGGCTGAATTCCATCGTCACGCGCTTCCTCGACTTCGCGCGCCCGGCGAAACTCGAGCTGCGGCCGCAGGAAATCCCGCCGCTCGTCGAGCGCGCGCTCATGGCGGCGCAGGAGCGCTGGCCGGAGGCGAAGGTGCGCGTCGAGCGGGAGTTTGCGGGCGAACTTCCCGCAGTCTCCCTGGACGCCGACGTCTTCCAGCAGGCGCTGACGAACCTGGTGATGAACGCTTACGAAGCGCTCGCCGTGGACGGAACGAGCGACGGCACCCTGCGCGTGGCGGTCTCGCCGGCGCGGTTCGACGGAAGGCGCGGAGTTGAGATCGAAATCGAGGACAACGGCCCGGGCGTTCCGCCCGAACTGCGCGAGCAGATCTTCAATCCCTTCTTCACGACCAAGAAGAGCGGCGTGGGGCTCGGGCTGGCGATTGTTTCGAAAATCGTGGACGACCACCGCGGCTCGATCCGTTTGGTCGAGCCGCGCAACGCCGCGGGGAAGGGCGCATGTTTTCGAGTATTCTTGCCGGCCGAATGAAAGAAGCTTTCGGCTCTCAGCGATTGGCGTTCAGCCCTCCGCTGGCCCACGTTTGCGGATGGCTGACCGCTGACGGCTGAAAGCATTCGGTCAATTCACAGGGCCCTAGGCGTTCCGTACCAACACAGGTTGAAACACACCATGCCGAATATCCTGATTGTCGAAGACGAACCCAAAATGCTCCGGCTGCTGGAGCTGAACCTCGCCGAAGAAGGTTACAGCGTCCAGACGGCGAGCGACGCTGAAGCGGGGCTCAAACTTCTCATGCGCGACAGAGTGGATCTCGTCCTCACCGATTTGAAGCTGCCGGGGATGGACGGGCTGGAGTTCCTCGCCGCCGTCAAACGCCACGACGCGCGCATTCCCGTCATCGTCATGACGGCCTACGGCACGGTCGAAACGGCTGTCGAAGCGATGAAGGCCGGCGCGAGCGACTACGTCCTGAAACCTTTTTCGATTGAAGAAATCAAGCTCATTCTGCGCAAGGAACTCGATTTCAAGACGCTGCGCGAAGAAAACGTCACGCTGCGCGAGGCGCTGGGCCGCCGGTACGAGTTCAAGAATATCATCGCGCGCAGCCGCGGCATGCAGGAAGTGCTCTCGACCGTGGAGCGAGTGGCGCCGACGAATTCCACGGTGCTGCTGGGCGGCGAAAGCGGCGTGGGCAAAGACCTCATCGCGCGCGCCATCCACCAGCACTCGCGCCGCGCTTCGGGCCCGTTCGTCAAGATCAACTGCGCGGCGATTCCGGAAAACCTGCTGGAAAGCGAACTCTTCGGTTACGAAAAGGGCGCGTTCACGGGCGCGGCGGGCTCGAAGCCGGGAAAATTCGAGCTCGCCGACAAGGGCACGATCTTTCTCGACGAAATCGGCGACATGCCGCCGGCGATTCAGGCCAAACTCCTGCGCGTGCTTCAGGACCGCGACTTCGAGCGCCTGGGCGGAACGAAGACGCTCAAGGTGGACGTGCGCGTCGTCGCCGCGACGAACCAGGACCTGCGCGCCGCGCTCGAGCAGGGAACGTTCCGCGAAGACCTCTACTACCGGCTGAACGTGGTCCCCATTAGCATCCCGCCGCTGCGCGAGCGGCGGGAGGAAATTCCCGACCTCGCCGAGTACTTCCTCGAACGCTTCGCGCGCGAAGCGGGCAAGCCCATCCGGGGCATCACTCCGGCGGCGATGAAAGTCCTGATGGATTTCCACTGGCCGGGAAACGTCCGCGAACTCGAAAACATCATCGAGCGCGCCGTGGCCCTTTCCGCCGGCGAAGTGCTCGACGTTGCGGACATCCGGCTCGACCTTTCCCCCGTGCGGCCCGCGGCCCCGCAGGGCGGAGTGCCGTTCGTGCCCGAAGGCATGACGCTTGAACAGTTTGAAGACCAAATCATCCAGGAAGCGCTGCGCCGCGCGGGCGGCAACAAGAGCCAGGCGGCGCGCCTGCTCGGCCTTTCGCGCAACGCCTTCCGCTATCGCCTCGCCAAGATCGGCGTGCCGGACGAGGG
>CAZKXX010000106.1:0-11832 GCA_964556705.1 uncultured Acidobacteriota bacterium | reverse complement strand
CTCATCTGCTCCTCCACCGGGTCGTCGAAGCTCCTCTCCGGACCATCCATCAGCGCAAGTTGAGCTGGATCCTGGTGACGCACTATAAAAACCTGACCCGGAAAATGGCCGGCCGGCTTTCTTCCGACTATCGCTTCGAGGACGTCGAGTCGCACCGGCCAGGTCACACACAGCAAGGGTCTGGGGGATATTGTACTTTCGGCGCGGACGTGGCTGTGGCGACCGCCCACAGAGTCCCGGCAAAACATCGCGATCGGGTTCGGGCTCAAACTGCCAACCGGCAAGAAAGACGTGCAGGATACGATGTACACCACTCAAGGCAACATCACGCGCACCGTGGACCAGTCCATCCAACTCGGCGACGGCGGCTGGGGCATCGTGGCCTCCGCCGACATGTTCAAGGTGGTCAAACGGGCCACGCTCTACGCTTCGGGAATCTATCTGAGCAATCCGCAGGCGACGAACGGCGTTGCGACGGGCCGGTCGCGCGCCTCGGAAGCGATCATGTCGGTTCCGGACCAGTACCTCGCCCAGGCGGGGGTGAGCCATCCGGTTCCCAAGACAAGGCACTTTGCGGTCAGTCTCGGCGGGCGGCTGGAAGGGATTCCCGTCCGCGACATTTTCGGTTCGAGCGAGGGCTTTCGGCGGCCGGGCTACGTGCTTTCGCTCGACCCGGGCGTGGTTTACGTGCGAGGGCAACATTCGATCTCGGTGAACGTCCCCGTTCCGCTGGAGCGCAACCGCCGGCGGAGCACGTCGGACATCATTGACGGGCGTCACGGGGACGCGGCCTTCGCCGACTATCTTTTGATCGTCAGCTACTCGCGCAGCTTCTGAACCAATGTGCTGCGGGGCCGAAAGGCGGCGATCCACGACGCAAGGCGCTGGGGGTCGCCCCAAGGTTTTTTCAGGGGCTTACTTCATGAGATTTCGAGAAGTCAAGGCTGCATTGGCAGCGATCGTGTTTGCCGTCGCGCTTGCGGCCGGCGCGCGCGCAGACGGCTTTGCGCCGCCGCTCGCGCTCAGCGATTTGGCGGGGGAGTCGCAAAGTCTTCAAAACCATCGCGGCAAAATTGTGGTGCTGAACTTCTGGGCCACGTGGTGCGGTCCCTGCCTCGAAGAAATGCCCATGCTCGCGGACATTCAGAAAAAGTACGGCGACGCCGGCGTGGTCGTCATTGGCGTTTCGCTCGATGAGAAAGACACCCGGCCGAAAGTCCCGGAATTCGTTCGGAAGCGAAAGATCAACTTCCCCATCTGGCTCGACGGCACGACGGAAGACCTGGAGCGCTTCGATCTGGGCGAGGCGCTTCCGGCCACGGCGTTCATTGACCGCGAAGGGCGCATCGTGGGACGCGTGCTGGGCATGCTCCGCAAGCGCGACCTGCGGAATCGTGTGGAGTGGCTGCTGGGTGAAGGCAAAGGGAAGCCGCCAGAACCGCTGGTGAACAACCTGGGCTTCTGAAACCGCAGGATCGCCGGCGACCCGTCCCCTAGTAGAAAAAATGGCGCCGAATAGTATGAAAAAATGGGGACAAAATGCCCTCGCGGGGTTGCACCGAACGTGTCGCGTTCGATAAGCTGGATATCTCTCCAGGCGTTGGGGACAGGGCGACCGAACCAAGGGGAAAACAGAAACCATGAACGCGGAAGGCCTAGAGCGTTGGCGCGGGGGGAAAGGCCTTTTTGTCCTCACCCTCGCCCTCGTCGCCAACAGCGCCTACCTGGCCGCCTTCGGTGACCCCACACTCTTTTTCGTCGCCAACAGTCTGCTCCATCCCTTCCTGGGCATCGCCGTTGCCGTCCTTCTGGCCGTGTTCGTCGCCCGCAATCGAGCTTTCTGGCGAGGCGCGACGGGCTATGGCGCGCTGGCGCTGCTCTTCGTCGGGACGGTCTCCGGCCTCCAGCTCCTGCACGTGGGGATGCTCCGCTCGAACGCCTGGGCGCTTTACCTGCACATCGCCTCGACGGTGCTGGGGATCTTGCTCCTTCTGGTGCACGTCGCCGGGCGCGTCCGTTCCGGCGACGCTCCGGCCATTCTGCGGACGGCATTCCGATGGAGCGCTGTGGTCGTCGGCGCCTCGGCGGCGCTCTACGTGGCCGCGAGCGCCTATCACCGGCTCGTTCCCGACCCGCGCCACGTGATTCGCAATCCCGAAACGCCTCCGCTGGCGATGGAAGGCGAGGGCGGCGGCGTTAAGAGCTTCATGTTCCCGAGCTCGGCCGAGACGCCGGACAACCGGCCGATTGATTCCAGCTTCTTCATGAACTCGGAATCCTGCAAGCGGTGTCACGAGGATATTTTCCGGCAGTGGTCGAGCTCGATGCACCGCTTCGCCTCGTTCAACAACCAGTGGTATCGCAAGTCCATCGAGTACATGCAGGACCTGAACGGCATCAAGTCGTCGCTGTGGTGCGGCGGCTGCCACGACCACGCGCTGGTGCTGGCGGGCAAGATGCAGCAGCGGCACGTGCGCGAGATGATTCACCTGCCCGAATCGCAGGCGGGACTGGGCTGCATGTCCTGCCACGCGATTACGCAGGTGAAGTCCACGATGGGCCAGGGCGACTTCGTCATCGAATATCCCGCGCTCGCCGAATATGGCGGCCGGGACACGGGCTTCATGCGCTGGCTGCACGACTTTCAGGTGAAGCTCAATCCCAAGCCGCACCGCCGCGCCTTCCTCAAGCCGTTCCACAAGGAGGACTCGCAGAAGTCCGAATTCTGCTCATCCTGCCACAAGGTCCACCTCGACGTGCCGGTGAACAACTACCGCTGGCTGCGCGGCTTCAACGACTACGACAACTGGCAGGCGAGCGGCGTCTCGGGCCAGGGCGCGCGGTCGTTCTACTATCCGCCCAAGCCGCAGAACTGCGTGGACTGCCACATGCCGCTTGCCGAGTCGAAAGATTTCGGGAACATCAAGGGCTTCGTCCACAACCATCGCTTCGCGGCCGCGAACACGGCGGTGCCGACTTCCTACGGCGATACGAAGCAGATCGAAGAGGTCGAGAAATTCCTGAAGGACTCCGTCACGGTGGATGTCTTCGCGCTCGCCGAGCTGCCCGAGGAGGATGCTATCGAAGGGCCGGAAGGAATGCGCTTCGACACGCCGCAACTGGCGAGCACGTTCGCGGTGGGCGAAGAATCGGCGGCGGGGCTGATGGGCGGACCGACGGTGGCGATGCGTCCCGCGAAGCTGAGGGCGCCGCTGGGGCGCGCTCCGGCGAGTCTGCGGCCGGGCGAGACGGTGCGCGTTCAGGTGGTGGTGCGGACGCGCCGCGTCGGGCACTTCTTCCCGGGCGGCACGGTGGACGCTTTCGACGTCTGGGTCGAGCTCCAGGCGCGCGACGGCAAAGGCCGCGTGATCTACTGGAGCGGCATGGTCGAGGACGACGGCCGCGGGCCCGTCGAGCCCGGCGCGCACTTCTACCGCTCGCTCCAGCTCGACGCGCACGGCAACCCCATCAACAAGCGCAACGCCTGGGCCACGCGCGCCGTGATGTACACGCGGCTCATTCCTCCCGGCGCCGCTGATACCGTGCACTTCCGCCTGAAGGTCCCCGAAGACGCGAGCGGGGAAATCACCCTGCACGCCAGACTGAATTACCGCAAGTTCGCCTGGTGGAACACGCAGTGGGCGTTTGCGGGGATCCCCGACCCCGAAGATACGACGGGCACCTACGCCAAGGACTACGACAGCCGGCGCTGGATTTTCAAAGGCGACCTTCTGGGCGTTTCGGCGAAATACAAGGAAATTCCCGACGTCCCCATCGTCGTCATTTCCGAAGCCGTCCAGCGGTTACCCGTTGCGCCGCGGGGCGCGCCGCCGTTCGAGGAAAAGATCGAACTCCACCCCGAAGACCGCGAGCGCTGGAACGATTACGGCATCGGGCTGTTCCTTCAGGGAGACCTGAAGGGCGCGGAGCGCGCCTTCCGCACGGTCACCGAACTCGAGCCGGACTACGCCGACGGCTGGGTGAATATCGGCCGCGTGCGCGTGCGCGAAGGCGACGTCGAGGGCGCGCGCGAGGTGCTGCGGAAGGCGCTCGAGCTGAATCCCAGCCTGGCGAGCGCGCGCTACTTCTACGGCCTGGTGCTGAAGGCGGAAGGAAAATACAAGGAGGCCTACGAGGAATTCGCCCGGGCCGCGGCGCTCTATCCGCGCGACCGCGTGGTGCGCAACCAGTTGGGACGGATGCTCTTCCTTCAGCGGCGCTTCGCCGAGGCGGTTGAAGAACTCAAGAAGACCCTCGCCGTGGACCCTGAGGACCTGGAGGCGCACTACAACCTGATGCTCTCCTATCGCGGGCTGAACGACGACGAGCGGGCTACACACCACGAAAAGCTCTACCTGCGCTTCAAGGCCGACGAGTCCGCGCGCGCCATTACCGGGCCGTACAAGCTGAAGAACCCGCACGACAACAACGAAGCTCAGGCGATTCACGACCACCCGGGCGTGCCGCTTGAAGTGCTGAAGAAGCTGAAGCCCGCGGTTCCCGCCGGCAGCCGGTACGCGCGCTCGGCAGAGGAGCCCTCCGCGCGCCATCGCCTTCAGAAAGCGGGTGGGCAGCCGCCGGCCGCAACGCCTGCGGGAAACGCGCCTGCTCGCGCCGCGCAGTCGGCCCGAAATGTTTCGGCAGGAGGAAAACCCGGAAAGTGAAGACCCAAGGGACGAAGCACCTCGCGCTCCTGTTTGCGGGAGCGCTGATCTTCCAGACTTTCGCGACGCTCGCCGCCGACCGCGAGACGCCGCCTCCCAAGCGCCCCGCCGCGCCGAAAAGCGCTCCGCCCGCGCGGTTTGTGGACATCACGCGCCAGGCGGGAATCAACTTCACGCACAACAACGGCGCTTTCGGAAAGAAGTATCTGCCCGAAACGATGGGGCCGGGCTGCGCCTTCCTCGATTTCGATAACGACGGTTATCCGGATATCCTGCTGGTGAACGGAATGGACTTCCCCGGCCACAAGCGCCGGCGCACGACGCTCAAGCTTTATCGCAACAACGGCGACCGCACATTCACCGACGTCACGGCGCGCGCCGGACTCGATATCGAGCTCTACGGCATGGGCGTCGCCGTGGGCGATTTCGACAACGACGGGTGGGAGGATGTTTACCTCACGGCGCTCGGTGAATCGCGCCTCTTCCGCAATCGCGGCAACGGCACGTTCGAAGACGTCACCCAATCCGCGGGGGTCAACAACACGGGTTACGGGTCGAGCGCGGCCTTCCTCGATTACGACCGCGATGGCCACCTCGACCTCTACGTCGCGAACTACGTGAAGTGGACCGAAGAAGGCGACCTCCACTGCACGCTCGACGGCCGCAACAAGTCCTACTGCACGCCCGAAGCTTACCAGGGCGATACGGGCCGCCTGTTTCGCAACCTCGGCAACGGGCGCTTTGAAGATGTGACGGAAAAGGCCGGCGTCTTCGACCCCACGTCGAAAGCGCTGGGCGTCGCGGTGATTGACTACGACCTCGACGGCTGGCCGGACATCGCGGTCGCCAACGATACGGAACGGAACAAGCTCTATCAGAATAACCGCGACGGGACGTTTTCCGAGCGCGGCATCCAGGCCGGCATCGCCTACAGCGAAGACGGCGTGGTGCGCGGCGCGATGGGAATTGATTTCTCTGACTACGACCGCTCCGGCTACCCGTCGCTTGCCATCGGAAACTTTTCGAACGAGATGCTGGGCCTCTACCACAACGAGGGCAACCGGTTCTTCATTGACGCGGCGCCCGCTTCCGCCGTGGGCCGCGCCAGCCTCTTGACGCTCGCCTTCGGCGTCTTCTTTTTCGACTACAACTTGAACGGCCTGGAAGATATCTTCGTCGCCAACGGCCACATCGAGCCGGACATCATGCGCATCCAGCCGCAGGTGAAATTCGCGCAGCCGGCGCACCTGTTTGAAAATCTCGGCCAGGGACGCTTCCAGGACCGCGCGCAGGAACTGGGCTTGGGCCGCGAAAAGGTGGCGCGCGGCGCCGCCTACGCCGATATTGACAACGACGGCTGGCTTGATGTGCTGGTCTCAACCAACGCCGGCCCCGCCTATCTCTACCGCAACGCGGGCGGAGAGCCGCACAACGGCATCCGCATCAAGACCGTGGGGACGAAGTCGAACCGGAGCGGCATCGGCGCCGTGGTGCGCGTACGGTCGTCCAACGGCCTGAGCTGGCAGACCGTGCGCTCGGGCTCGAGCTACTGCTCGCAGAGCGAGTTGACGCTCACCTTCGGCCTCGGCCGCGCGCCGCGCGCTGACGCCCTCGAAATCACCTGGCCCAGCGGCCATAAGGACACGCTCTACTCCCTCGACTCGAACCACACCTACACGATCGAAGAGGGCGGGAAAATCCTCGCCAACCGGCCCTTCAAACGATAGGCGTCTTTTGCCGGAGGGTGCTGGTCGGGTATAATTACCTGACCGATAGGCCGCAACAAAGACCTGCGAAAGAAGACCGTAGGCCGGCAGCGGATGGTCGAGGAGCACGAAGCGAAGATTCGACGTGAACTTCTCAGACCTCACCCGGACGAGGCGCTGGTCGCCCATTGGCAGAAGGAAATTGAAGTGCGGAAGGAGCAGGTCGTTCACCTGACTCGCCGCTTGAAGAGAGACTGGTGAGAATTATGGCCACTCGGATAGCACCAACCCTTTCAACCGTGACGCGCTTGCTCGACGAACTGGATGAATGGCACGCGCGCGTGCGGAAGATCCGGCACAAGCTGGCCCGGCACCGGCCCGGCAGCGAAGCCTATCTTGATCTCCTGCCTGACCTCGAGACCGAACTCGACGCACTGAGACTCAAAGTCGAACACGCCCACCAGGCGCTGGAAGAATACGAAGATTCGCTTCCTGACAACGACTGATCCCGTCAGCCTCTATAGATCTAGTACACGATTTCCATACGGAGGCCCTTGTCGTCCCGGTCGGGCGAAGTGAGATGGCAAGCCTTTCCGGTTACGATTCGCTGGGCGCTCCACGCCGCGGCTGCAGCATCGAGCAAGTCGTCAACGTCCGAATGACGACGAGGGAGTGTTCCCAGCAAGGTTTCCAATCCTGCGACCACGGGCGAAAGGAGCAGCAGTCGTTCCTTCTTTCCTTCCCGCGATTTCTTCCTATTCTTGAGGGCTCTTTCCCCGTTGAGAGCCCAGAAGCTTACCTCGGGGTGCACCTCTTGCATACGATTCTGAAGGCTGGGTCGTCCGCCGATGTAGTCGTCCACTTCGCGAATCTTCTTCAATATCCCGTAGCATTGTCGGGTCAAGCTCTTGCCACTTGCCCTTCGGCTCAGCCTCTTTGCCTCGCCATAACTTTTGGCTCTGAGGGCTGACCGGGGAGGCGGGGGAAAGACACTGCACCTTCTCGGCCAACCCAGGAGTGCGCGAGCCTTCTTGTCACACGGTCGATCTCCTTTCTCCCATAGGCCTATCGGGATATCGATCGCGATGACCTTCGGCTTGGGTTCTTGACGCAGGAACGCGGCAAATTCTCTAAGATAGCGAATCTCCGTTTTGCCGTTGGAGGTGTCGAGCAGCAGACAGAGCCAGCCTCCGTGACATCCGTCAACGCCCGCAACCAACATACTTGGTATCAGGACCTTTCTGCTGCTTTAGCTAGGTGCTTGTCGTCCCGGTGGGGGCCTTTCCCTCGCTCAATTGGGCTTCGGCCCAGGCCTTCACGCGTGTGACCATTTCACGAGCCCACGCTCGATCGAAGGTTTGCTCTTGAGTGGCGAGTACGTCCGGGTAACGGAAGTCGACCGCATAAGGAGTAAGCTGGTCTAATTCTTCGAATTCGGAAGGGAAGGCGATGTTGTTTTGGCGCAGTAAGGCCAGGATTTGGCCGATCTCGTGAAGCTTTCCAAACCGGACGGCGTGGATAGCAAGCACAGCTTTCAGCATCTTCTCGACGGCTTGCTGGGCGTGAAAGCCAATGGGGCCATCCGGCAGGTCAGGGTCGGCAAGAAGTTTGTCGAGAACCACTTCGTCTTCGCGAGCCTTCTGAAGGAACTTTTTCGCGAGTTCACGGCTGCGCATGGAAGATCCGCCCTTCCTGTAAAGCCTCGTACAAGACTGTCCCCGGAGTGTCCGCCCAGTCTTCGACGGTCTTGCTATCGTACACCAGGACGTCCACCGGAATGCCGAGCGGACGCAGCACGCGGTGCAGTCGCACCATTTCCCCATGCTTCGAGGTCACTTCCGGCTCGATGACGAGCACGTCGAGGTCGCTGTCTTCGCCGGCGTCGCCGCGCGCCCAGGAGCCGAAGACGATGACGGTGGCTCCCGGCGCCGCCTGTTGAAGCAGCTCGACGGCCCGGGCGATGGTTGCTTCGTTCGCAGCCGGCACGGCAAGTCCTCCTCTGCTGGCCCATTATAGCAACCCATTGTGTAATTGCGCGGGAAGCTGCTGACGCAGAGGCGGGGTTTGCCCCCGCCCAAGCTGCGAGAGGCCGGTGCGGCTAAGGGTCCCGGCCAGGCGACGAGACAGCGCTCGACAGGGCGCCCGCAAGGGGCGCCGCTACCGCCTCGAACTCCGTCGCGTGTTCCAGTCGAGGCCGATTCCAGCCTCTCCCGGCTTGACTCGCCCGCTTCGAGCGGTTGTAATAGAGGTCTCCGAAGTTGCGGCGCGCCCGCTCGGCGTCCCGGAAGGGCTGCTCAGGGCCTTCTGCCAAGTTTGGCGCGCAACGTCTGTCCCCGGGGGGTCCTGCCATGGCCTTAATCCCACATTCTGAACTCCAGGCTTTGATGGAAGAACATCCCGGGCCGTGCGTGTCCATTTATCTCCCCACGCACCGCGCCGTGGAAATGCAGCAGGACCAGATCCGCTTCAAGAACCTCCTGCGCGCGGCGGAGGAGAAGCTCGCGGCCCTCCGCCTCCGCACGCCGGAAGTGCAGCGTCTGCTCGAGCCCGCGCGCAAACTTCTCGAGGACCCGTTTTTCTGGCAGCACCTGAGCGACGGGCTGGCGGTTTTCATTTCGCCGCGTTTGTTTCGCGAGTTTCGCGTCCCGCTGAATTTTCCGGAACTCTCCATCGTCACCGAAAGGTTTCACGTGAAACCTTTGCTGACCCTCTTGAGCCTCGACGGGCAATACTTTCTGCTGGCGCTCAGCCAGAACGAGGTGCGTCTGCTGCGCGGCACAAGCTTCAATGCAACAGAAGTGGAACTCGAGTCGGTGCCGCACGGCCTGGCCGACGTCATCAAGCCGGAAGAGAGGGAAAAACAGCTGCAATTTCACACACGCGCGCCGGCGGCGGGCCCCGGGCGCCGCGCCGCGGTGTTCCATGGCCACGGCGCCGCGGCGGAAAATCAGAAGGACCAGATCCTGCGCTATTTTCGCCGCATCAACCAGGGCATTCACGAAGTCCTGCGGAACGAGCGCGCGCCGCTGGTGCTGGCGGGCGTGGAATACCTGTTTCCGCTCTACCGCGAGGCGAACACGTACCCGTATCTGCTCGAACAGGGGATCGCCGGAAATCCTGACGGGTTGACCGCTGAACACCTACACGCCCGCGCCTGGCCCATCGTTCGCCCGCATTTTGAACGCGCCTCCTGGGAAGCCGCCAGGCGGTTCGAAAAGCTCCTGCGCGCCGGGCGCGGCTCCGACCGGCTCGAGGAGGTGGTGCCCGCGGCGCACGCCGGAAAAGTGGAATCCCTGCTGGTGGCCGTCGGCGTGCAGCGCTGGGGGCATTACGATCCGAAGGACGGCGCGGTGGTGACGAGCCCCGAGCCGCGTCCGAGCGATCAGGACCTGCTGGATTACGCCGCGCTGCACACGCTGCTGCATGGCGGCGACGTGTACGCCGTCGCGCCCGAGCGTCTGCCCGGCGCTTCGCCCGTCGCTGCATGCTTCCGATATTAGCAGCGCGCGCTTTTGTCCGGTGTCCGGCTTCGGGCGTCGGATCGGCCCTACCCCTCAGGACGCGCGGGCGACGCGGCGGCCCGCTCGCGCTGCGGCCCCATCCAGCAGGATACGATCGCGCCGAGCGCAACCCCCTGCACGAGTATCTCGGGCTGAACTGTCAGGTGCGCGAAACCGGTGAGCGGCGGTCGCAGATAAACCATGCCTTCGATCGTGCCGGGAGCGGCTACGGCGGCTGCCCAGAATCCCAGGACGACGTAGAGAGCCGAAAACACCGTCCACCGCTTCTGGAAGGGCCAGCCGAGCATCGTCTCGAAAAAGGGCCAGAGCACGGCGGCGATCAGGACGCCGCGAAGGAGTTGCGCCGGCAGAAACCAGCGCATCACGTGTGCCCAAAGGTCCGGCTCCGCCTCGGTGCGCATGAAGGTGCGAAAAATGGGATCCGGGCCAACGTAGAAGTCTTTGGTGAGGAGCTGATAGGCGAGAGCGCCGACGACGAAGTAGGTCAGGGTGTGGGCTGCCGCCACTTTGGCGCTGAAAACCAGGAAATGCTTCGCACCCATCTTTGCCTCCCAACCCCGCTGTGACGCGAGAGGATGTGGGGCCGCGCCGGGGAGGCTATTCTTCCCGCGTCACCATCGCGGCGAGCCAGAATTTGCCCGGATCGCGGCCGGCGCGCAGAGCCAGTTCGTGCGCGAGAAGCTGGACGTAGAGGACATCCACGAACGTACCCAGGCCGAGCTTCAGCGCCGGGACGGGGACGAGGAGGACGTTGGTCGAGTCGGGGAACCCGAGATCGGAAAACAGCAGGACGCGGCCGCCGTGCTTGCGGATGTCGTCGGCGATGTTGAGCAGGAATTTTCCCGTTTGACCCTGGCGCGCAAACACCACGTAACGGTGAGCGGGGTTGATGATTTCCACCGGGCCGTGACGAAACTGCGCGGCGCTGGTGGGTTCGGCGCCCAGCCGCGCCACTTCCTTGAGCATCTGCGCGCCCTGATACACCGAGGCCAGGTCCGGCCCGCGCGACATGAGACAACAGTAAGCGGGCTGGCCGAAAAACTCGGCGACGGGCGGGATGAGGACTTCCTGCCGGTCGAGGATCTTCTCCTGCTCTTCCACGGCTTGCTTGAGCTCGTGGGTCAGCGCGCGATGCGGGCGGCGTGCGATGGCGAACGCCAGATACATCAGCACCGCCACGGCGCACATGTAGGTTTTGGTACTGACCGTTTTCTGGCCGCCCGCCATCAGCGGAAGCAGCAAGTTGCCGCGCCGCGCGAGCGTGCTGGACGGATTGTTGGTTACCGCAAGGACGCCCATTCGCGGCGGGAGTTCTTCCAGCAAACGCGTGATCTCGATGGTCTCTCCGGATTGCGAGACGGCCACGAGCAGCGTGTCCGGGCCCAGAGACTTGAGGTGATAGTGAAGGAGTTCGGCGGCTTCCCAGACGAGGGCGCGAATGCCCAGTGAATTCAGGAAGGCTTGCGCGGGCAGAGCCGCGTAGAGTGACGAGCCCATGCCGGTGAAGACCACCGTCGGCGGCCATTCCTTCACCAGCTTGCGCAACGTCTTGGCCGGAATTGCCCCGGGGCTGGTGTAATACTTGCGCAAGCCCAGCAACGCCGCGGGTTGCTCGACTACTTCCTGCATCATTTGGGTCATCGGTTCGTCCGCCCGAAGAAATTGTTGCCTGGCCGCGTCCTCAAGGCCGGAGCGATTCTAGCATCAGATGGCGCGGAGCGTGGCCGCAAGCCGCGTTCAAGCGAGGCAGGCGTCTTCAACCAGGATGGCGTGCAGGTGTTTCGGGCCGTGCACGCCGCGAATCAGGATCTGCTCGATGTCCGCCGTGCGGCTGGGGCCCGTGATCAACACGACGGAGCGGCCGGGCGCCGCTTCCTCCGGCGAGCGCGGAACGGGAATGCGCGCCAGCGCCTCCTCCAGAGTTGCGACGACCTGGTCGCG
>CAZKXX010000105.1:0-11975 GCA_964556705.1 uncultured Acidobacteriota bacterium | reverse complement strand
CCAAACTTTACGGACTCCAGGGAGACGACGAACGCCGGCACTGGGCGAATCGAGCCTCAGAGCATGGTAAGGCAAAAGAGCTGGCTGAGGCGCTGGACTTTCTCAGCCGCGGATGAGCGCGAACTTTGATTCCGAGACCGCGCAGTTCACTCATCCACAAATCACGGCTCGCCCCGTTTCCGCCGACTCGTAGCACGCCGTGATGATCTTCATATCGCGCAGGCCGTCTTCGCCGCTGGCGGAGACGTCGCGGCCCTCGCGGATGGCCTGCGAGAACGCGTCCATTTCGAGCGCGAAGTGGTCCCAGGTGGAAGGCTGTGTCACGGTCAGCCTTCCGCCGCGAGAGACGCGCTGCACGAGGCTGCGATAAACATAGGCGGGCTCCATCTCCACCCATCCGCCCTCGCAGGCGACGCGGAAGCGGTTGCTGAGGTCGGCGCCGTAGCTCGAGTAGCACTGCGCCACCACGCCGCTCGGAAACTTGAGCGTGAAGGAGATGTTCTCCTCGACCTCGCGGAACTTGACCGGGTCCGCGGACCACATCTCGGCGTGCACGCTCACCGGCTCTTCGCCGGTCATGAGGCGCGCGGCCTGGAGGCAGTAGATGCCGATATCCATCATCGAGCCGCCGCCCGCGTCCACTTTCTTCAGCCGCCACTGGTTGGGGTCGCCGATGACGAACGAGAACTGCGCGTCGATCATCTTGACGCGGCCGAGTTCATTCGCGCGCAGCATCTTCATCGTCGCGAGCGTGTAAGGCTCGAACTGGAGGCGGTAGGCGATCATCAGCCGTCGGCCGGCCTGGCGGCAGGCGGCGAGCATTTCTTCCGAGTCCTTCACCGTCGTCGCCATGGGCTTTTCGCACAGGACGTGCTTGCCGGCGCGCGCGGCGCGAACGGTGTACTCGGCGTGCAGGTTGTTGGGCAGCGCGATGTACACGACGTCGATCTCCGGGTTGCCTGCGATCTTGTCGTAGTCGGTATAGTAATAGACGCTCTTCTCGGGCAGGTGGTACTGGCGCGCGAGTTCTTTCGCCTTCGGCAGGTCGTTGGTGATGAGCGCCGTGAGGCGCGAGTGTTTGGTCTTGAGCAGCGCGGGCAGGACTTCGTTCACCGCCAGCGTCCCGAGTCCGATCACCGCGTAGCCGAGCGGCTGGGCGCCGCTTTCCGGCTGCGGGCCGGGCGCGGCACGGGCAACGTGCGGCGCCAGCGTCAGCGCCGCGCCTCCCAGACCGACGTCTCTCAGAAAATCTCTTCGCGATGTGCGCCTCATGAATTCCTCCTCGTCGTGGACGATGCAGCCGCCCTAGTTTAAGGAAGAAAATCTGAAGTGTGAAGGATGAAGTATGAAAGGGTTGATGTCAGCTCCGAAAGTGTCGCGGCGTTCGGGCTTCATCCTTCACCCTTCATCCTTTATACTTCCCTCGCCCTCGCCCTGGAGACGAACATGCCGGACACTCAAACTCTGCTCGCCGCGTTGCGCGGCGCGCGCCTGGTGGACCTCAGCCAGACGCTCGAAGAGCACATCCCGAATTACCCGACTCATTCGAAGTTCTATCACTGCCTGTGGGGGTCGTATTGGCACGGCGGACGGTCCCTGACCTACCAGCTCGTCATGAACGAGCACAACGGGACGCACGTGGACGCGCCCGCGCACTTCATCAGTGACGCGAAGCCGCACGCGCACGTGACGATTGAGAACGTTCCGCTCGAACGGCTCGTGGGGCGGGGCGCTTGCGTCAACTGCCGCGGCCTGAAGGAGGGCGATTACGCGACGGCGGCGACGCTTCGCGAGTGGGAAGCAAAACACGGCGCGCTCGCCGCGGGCGATATCGTTCTGTTCGACTTCGGCTGGGCGGCGCACTGGGCGCCGCGCCCCAACGACAGGAAATACGCCGCCGACTGGCCGGGCGTGGGGATGGACGCGGCCGAATACCTGATTGAAAAATCCGTGGCGGCCATCGGTGTGGACACACTCTCGCCCGACCCGCCCGCCGCGCTCGCCGGAAAACCCATTCACCCTGTGGTGCTCGAAAAACAGGTCCTCATCTTTGAAAACCTGGCCAACCTCGGCGAACTGCCGGACTTTTTCGTTTTCCTCGCCCTGCCGCTCAAGATCAAGGGCGGCTCGGGCTCGCCTGTACGCCCCGTGGCGCTCGTGTAACGGTCCCCGAAGTCCTCGCGGAGGCGCTCATGCTCCGGAACAGTCAGCTTGCCGCCTGTGCCGTTCTGCTCTCGTTTTCTGCGGCTGGCGCGCCCGCCGCTGAGAAACAACAATTTTCGCGGGACTGGAGCAAGGAATTCCGCTGGGTGCTCGAGGAAAACATCCTGAAATTCTGGATCGAAAAGGCAACGGACCGCGAGCACGGCGGGACCATCGGCTGGCTCGACCGCGAAGGCCGTGCCATCGAGCCCGGCACGAAATCGCTCGTGCAGCAGACGCGCGTCGTGTGGACCTTTGCCGCGGCCTACCGCGAGTTTCCCGAGCCGAAATACCAGGAGGCTGCCGAGCACACTCTCAAATTTCTGCGCGCGAAGATGTTCGACACCGAAGACGGCGGCTTCTACTGGCGGGTCAGCCGGGAAGGGAAGGTGCTGGAACCGAAAAAGCACCTTTACGGGCAGAGCTTCGCGATTTACGCGCTGGCCGAATATGCGCGCGCCTTCAACGACGGCGCGGCCCGCGAGGAAGCGCTGGCGCTCTTTCGGCTGATTGACGCGAAGGGACACGACGCGGAAAACGGCGGCTACCGCGAGTCCTTCACTCGCGAATGGAAACCCATTCGCGACGACGCGATGCTCGGCCCCGCGGGCCAGCGGACTCAGAACACGCACATCCACCTGCTTGAGGCCTTCACGACGCTTTATGCGGCGACGGGCGATGCCACGGTCCGCGCGCGCCTCGAAGAACTTCTCCGCCTGTTTGCGGACCGCATTGTGGATTCCGACCGCGGGTTCGCGCGGCTCTTCTTCACGGACATGTGGCAGCCCACCGACGACGCGACCAGCTCCTACGGCCACGACATCGAGCTGAGCTGGCTGATGACGGAAGCCGCCGAGGCGCTGGGCGGCGGGATTCCGTCTAATGTCCGCCGAGCCGCGCTGGCGCTCGCCGAGCACACGCTGCGGCACGGGTTCGACCGCGACCGAGGCGGCGTTTTTTATGAAGGTCCGGCGCGTGGCGCGCCGCGCGACCGGCAGATGTCCTGGTGGGTGCAGGCCGAAGCCCTGGTGGGATTTCTGAACGCCGCCGAACTCAGCGGAAATAGCGAATACCGCGAGGCGTTTGAAAAGCAGGCTCGCTACACGCTCGAAAACTTTGTGGACCGCGAGTACGGCGAGTGGCACCACATCATCCGGCCGGACGGAACGCTCGCCGGGCCGAAAGCGAGTGATTGGAAAGCGCCGTACCACGCCGGCCGCGCCTGCCTCGAAATCTACCGCCGCCTGCGGGAGCGGCCGTGAGTCTCCCTCCGCACGCTAGGCCGCGCGCGCCTCTTTCTCCTTCAGGACGGACTCCGTCGGATCGATTCGCAACCAGAGCAGCGCGCCGGCGAAGAACACCGCGCTCGAGACCATGATGGGAAGGTCCCAGCGACCGAACTGCTGAACCAGAAAGCCCGTGACCACGGGAAAAAGGAACCCGGCGAAGTTCCCCCACATGTTCATCGCGCCCGAGACCGTGCCTGCCAGTTCGTGGCCGACGTCCAGGCAGACGGCCCAGCACGAGCCCATCGTCAGGTCGCCGAAGAACGAGGCGAGCGAAATCGTCAGGACGGCCGCGAGCGGATCCGCGATCTGAGTGCTCGCCAGCATGGCGAGCGAGCCCAGGAAGAAGCCGCCAAAGCCGATGACGCGCCGGCGCTTCAGGTTTCCCGTTCGCCGCACCACGAAATCCGTCAGCATCCCGCCGAGGAAGCAGCCCACGCCTCCGAACAACAGTGGCAGTCCGCCAAAGGCCATCGAAATGCCGCGCGATCTCAAGTAAGTCGGCAGCCAGGTGATGTAGAAATACCAGCCGTAGGCCATGCAGAAATACATCCAGCAGATGGCCCACAGGTTGCCGCTGCGGACGAGCCGGCTCCAGGGAACGCGCAAGTGGCCGGCGGGCGCGGGGTCCTGTCCTCGGCGAATGAGTTCGAGCTCGGCGCGATTGACGCTGGTATTTTCCTCGGGATTGTTACGAAACCACCGGAAGAAGAAGACGGCCCAGACGATCCCTATTGCGCCAAAGACCCAGAAAGTGGCGCGCCATCCCACAAACCCGATCATCAGCACGACCAGCCCGGGCGCGAACGCTCCGCCCCAGCGCCCGCACATCCACATGAGGCCCGTGGCGAAGCCGCGCTCGACGTCGGGCATCCAGCGCGAGAACACTTTCGCGGCGTTGGGATAGGCGCCCGCTTCGCCTGCGCCGAAAAGAAACCGCACGGTAATCAGCGTCCAGAGACGGTTCACCAGGCCCGTCCAGATGGTGAACACCGACCACCACACGACGATCCGCGTGATGATGAGCCGCGGGCCAATCCGGTCTCCCATCCACCCGCCGGGAATTTCGAACAGCGCGTAGGCCATGGCGAAAGCGCTGAACGCCCAGCCCATCTGGACCGGCGTCAGGCTGAGATCCTCGGTGATGTACGGCGCGCTGCCCGCGATGCAGACGCGGTCGAGATAGGTGAGGAGGGAGAGAGAACAGATCCAGGCCAGAACCTGATGGCGTACACGGCTGGGCCGCAGTCCGTCGGAGGAGATCGGTCCAGGCGCCGAAGGAGGAACGAACGCCACGGGCTGAGACATGCGGTTAAGGCTCCGAGGACTCTCTGCGAGCGACGCGCCGGGCCGGACGGTTGCGGCGGGGAAAGCCCAAAAGGGGAACACCGGCATCCAAGAGAGTGGCCTCCCTGCGGGGACTGGGTGCGGGGAGAATACAGCACGGAAGCGCGGTGCGCAACCGGCGCGCCGGCCGTTTGGGGCGCAAAAGCTGTTCGGGCGGCGATTGACAAGCCTGAAGGTGTGTGCTAGCAAAATGGAGCGATGCGAGGGTGATCGCCATGGGCGCCGAGGAATTGCAGGCTGCGTGGGACTTGCTGAAGGAAGCGTATCAATACCAGTTGGGCGGCGACTACGACATGGCGGTGGAACTGTACAAGCGTTCCCTGGACCTGCATCCCACCGCGGAAGCCTACACCTTCCTCGGCTGGACGTATCGCTTTCAGGGCCGGATTGATGAAGCCATCGCCGAGTGCAAGAAAGCCATTCAAATTGACCCCGAGTTCGGCAATCCTTACAACGACATCGGCGCTTATCTGATCGAAAAGGGGGAGTACGACGAAGCGATCCGCTGGCTGGAACGCGCCCTGCACTCGAAGCGCTACGAGTCCTACCATTACCCGCACTACAATCTAGGCCGCGTTTATCTGGCCAAAGAAATGTTCGTCAAGGCGCGCCAGCACTTTGAGGAGGCGCTGAAGCTTGCGCCGGATTACACGCTGGCGCGTGAAGGTCTGGAAAAAGTCCGCCGGAAACTTCAATAACTTCCCTCCCGCAGATTTTCGCGCAGGAGGCGCGGCCCCGCCGCTTTCCACTCGCTGTGCTATGATGGCGCGAAGCTGCGTTCCTTGACGTGGCCGTCCAGGAAACTGGAGGTCACGCCGGGCCGCGGCGTTTGCGCGTCCGCTCAACTCTCGACTCTCAGCGCTCTGCCGGTGTCCCATGCCCCTTGCCCAGCTCCAATACTTGAGTGACGAACTCCAGAAGCTTCGCGAGCAGAAACTTTATCAGAAGCTGCGCGTGCTCGAGACCGAGCAGAAGCCCGTGGCGCGCTTCGACGGGCGCGAGGTCATCAACCTCTCCTCGAACAATTATCTCGGCCTGACGACCCACCCCAAGCTTCGCCAACGCGCGCTCGAAGCGCTGGAAAGATTCGGCGTCGGCTCGGGCGCCGTGCGCACCATCGCCGGCACGATGACGCTGCACATGGAGCTCGAGGAGAAAATCGCGAAGTTCAAGCATGTCGAGGCGTCTGTGGTCTTTCAGTCGGGTTTCACGGCGAACGCGGGAACCGTGCAGGCGATTCTGACGAAAGAGGACGTCATCATCTCCGACGAACTGAACCACGCCTCGATCATTGACGGCTGCCGTCTTTCTCGCGCCGAGATCAAGGTGTTTCCGCACAAAGACGTTGAAGCGTGCGAGAAGATTCTGAAGGAGATGGCGGGACGGCCGGGGCGCAAGCTGCTCATCACGGACGGCGTTTTTTCGATGGACGGCGACATCGCGCCGCTTCCCGGACTCGTCGAGCTGGCCGAGAAATACGGCTGCATCATGATGATTGACGACGCGCACGCTTCCGGGGTGCTGGGCCGCAACGGGCGCGGCACCGTGGACCACTACCACCTGCACGGGCGCGTGGATATTCAGGTCGGAACGCTTTCCAAAGCCATCGGCGCGCTGGGCGGCTACATCTGCTCCACTCGCGACGCGATTGAGTTCCTTTACCATCGCGCGCGGCCGTTTCTGTTTTCCACTTCGCATCCGCCCTCGGTGGCCGCCACGTGCCTGGCGGCTTTTGAGGTCCTGGAAGAAGAGCCGCAACTCATCGAGAAGCTTTGGGCGAATACGAAATTCTTCAAAGCGGGTCTCCAGCGGCTCGGCTTCAATACCGGCCTCAGCGAGACGCCCATCACGCCGGTCCTCGTCGGCGACGCGGCGCTCGCGCACGAGTTTTCGCGCGAGCTTTTTCGCGAAGGCGTCTTTGCGCAGAGTGTCGGATTTCCCACCGTCCCGCACGGCAAGGCGCGCATCCGCACCATCGTCACCGCCACACACACCGAGGACGAACTTTCACAGGCGCTCGAAACGCTCGAGCGGGTTGCGAAAAAACTGAAGATCCTCAGGTAGGCCGGTTCGAGTTCCCGGCACGGGGTGAGGCGCGCGAGAATATCCCGGAGAAATGACGGTGAGGATTCACAGCTTCCAGCACGTTCCGTTTGAAGGACTGGGGTGCATCGAGGATTGGGCGGCTGCGAACCGGCACGCCGTCACGGTCACCCGCTTTTTTCAGGGCGACCCGTTCCCCGCGATGGAGAAACTCGACTGGCTCATCGTCATGGGCGGGCCGATGGGCGTTCACGATGAGCGGGAGTTTCCGTGGCTGGAACAAGAGCAGCGCTTCATCGGAGAGGCGATTGAGAAAGGCAAACGCGTTCTTGGGATTTGCCTGGGGGCGCAACTGCTGGCTGACGTGCTTGGCGCGCGCGTCTTCCGAAATCCTCAAAAGGAGATTGGCTGGTTTCCCATCGAATTGACTGAGGAGGCGGCGCGGAATCCGATCTTCGGCGGCCTTCCACAGCGATTCGACGTGTTCCACTGGCACGGCGATACTTTCGATTTGCCCTGCGGCGCAACGCGCATCGCCGCGAGCGCCGCGTGCGCCAACCAGGGATTCACTTACGGGCCCAACGTTCTCGCCCTCCAGTTTCACCTCGAAATCACTCCGGCCGGCCTCGCCGCGCTCGTCGAGCATTGTGAGGGAGATCTGGTGCCCGCGCCGTTCGTCCAGACGAAAGAGACAGTTCTGGCGGGCGCCGTGAAGTTCGCCGAGGCGAATGAAGAAATGCGGCAAGTCCTCGATGGGTTCAGCCGGTTCGCGGTGAAAAACTCACGGGAGTTCTGAAGGCACTATTTTTTCCGTGCGCGTCAGGAAGGCTCCCGGGTCGCGGGTTTGACGCGGCCTCGTCGGACCTGCTGTTCCAGATCAAGTTTCAGCGCCAGGGCGTTGTTCCGTTCCCAATCGCGCGCGGCATAGAGCAATGTAATGCGTTCTTTGCGGGCCCGCTCGAGCCGACGTTGCCACGCGCCGGAGTTGGCATCGAGTTCGGCGAAGTAGCGCCGCTTGAATTCTTCCCACCTGGCTGGGTCATGCGCGGACCGGCGCCGCAGAGCATCGCTGGGCGCCACGTCTTTCCGCCACTCATCCAAGCGGGCGCTTTCCTTCACGCGCGGGGAAATCCGACGGTGGACGGGACGTGTGCTGTCCGTGGAGGGGTTTCGGCGGAGTTTGACTGGGTCTGCCGCCACGATTACCATCGGCGTGTGGCTATTGACCGGATCGAGCGCATTCTGATCGTCGCCTCGACGTGCTGTTTCCTCGCCGCGCCGCCGAAGCCGCTGGCCGCGCAGGCGGGTGAAGACGCGTTGGCGGAACAAATCAGCGCCAAACTGGCATCGGGCCGGATTGACGAGGCGATCGCGGAAGCGCGGCGCGCGGTGGCAGCCCATCACCGCTCGGCTGCGCTTTACCAGTTGCTTGGCGCGGCGCTCTTCAAGAAGGGCGCGCACGAGGAGGCGCGCGCGGCCTTCCGCCGCTCGACGGAGCTCGACCCGGCAATCGCGGAGAATTATTTCAACCTCGCGCTCGTGGACCTCGCTGAAAACCGTCTGCCGGACGCCGCGAAGTGGCTGGAAGAATTCCTGCGCCGGGAGCCGGCGCACGCGCAGGCGCGGGTGCTCCTCGGCCGCGCTTACCATAACCTGAACCAGACCGAACCCGCCATCGAGCAGTTCAGGAAAGCGCTGGAGCTTTCGCCCGCGCTGCCGCTGGCGCACTACCATCTGGGATACGCTTACCAGAGCCAGGGGCGCCGCACGGAGGCGCTGGAGGAATTCCGAAAGGAAATCGAGCTCAACCCGAATTTCTACGATGCTTACTGGCTGGCGGGAAATATCGAGCTGGGGCGCGGCCGGCTCGACTCAGCCGAAGAATTTTTCCGCCGCGGCGTTCGGCTGCGCCCGCAGGCCTTTCCGGCGCGATACGGGCTGGCTCGGGTGCTGATTGAACGGCAGCAGTGGGCCGAAGCCGAGGCGGAACTGAAGCGCGTGGTCGCCGCGAAGCCCGACCACGTCGAGGCCCACTACACCCTGGCGCGCGTCTATCAGCAGACGGGGCGGAAAGAAGACGCCGAGCGCCAGTTCAAGATTGTCGCCGAACTCCATCGGCGCGCGGACCAGCGCACGGGCATCGCCGGGAACCCATGAGAATTCGCCACAGAGGCACAGAGACACAGAGGTTTCTTCTTTTTGCTGCGGCGATTTGCCTGGTGCCTGTGTGTCTTGGTGGTTCGTACGCCGCGCGGCAGCAAGCCAGCCAGAGTCTCGACGAGTTCATTGAAGTGGCGGCACACGTGGGGATTGACTTCCGGCTGACGAGCGGCGGGCCCGAGAAGCGGTACATCATCGAGGCGAAAGGGGGCGGCGGGATCGCCTGGATTGACTTCGACGACGATGGCTTTCCGGACCTCTTCCTCGTCAACGGCACGACGTACGAACAGTGGCGGAACGGCACGAGCCCGCCTTCGCGACTTTACCGCAACAACCGCGACGGAACTTTTGTGGACGTCTCCGCAGGGTCCGGGCTCACTCGCACGGGCTGGGGAATGGGCGTCTGCGCTGCGGATTACGACAATGACGGCCGCGACGACCTGTACGTGACTTATTACGGCGCGAACGCGCTTTACCGGAACCTGGGTGGAGGGAAGTTTGAGGACGTCACAGAGAAGGCCGGCGTGGGCGACCGCGGGTGGGGAATGGGATGTACCTGGGGCGACCTCGATAACGACGGCCATCTCGACCTGTTTGTAGCCAACTACGTGGATGTGGATATCGAAAAGCTCGGCGAGCCAGGCAGCGCGCCGAACTGCACCTATCGCGGCGTTGCGACGTTCTGCGGCCCGCGGGGACTTGCGGGCGGGCGCGACGTCCTGTTCCGAAACCGCGGCGACGGGACGTTTGAAGACGTCACCGAGCTGGCGGGAATCGACCCCGACCGCTACTACGGCCTCGGCGTGGTGATGGGCGACTACGACAAGGACGGCCGGCTGGACATCTACGTCGCCAACGATTCCACGCCCAGCGCGCTTTACCGCAATCTCGGGGATTTCCGGTTTGCCGACGTCGCCTTCGAAGCGGGCGTCGCTTACAACGCCGAGGGGCAGGAGCAGGCCGGAATGGGCACCGACTTCGGTGATTACACGAACGACGGGTGGCTCGACCTGATCAAAGGGAATTTCTCCGACGACTCGAACAATCTCTATCGCAACAACGGCCGCGGAATGTTCACCGACGTCACGTATCCGGCCGGCTTCGGGGAAGTCTCGTGGCTCCTCACCACCTTCGGCGCCAAATTCATCGATTTTGACAACGACGGCTGGCGCGACATCGTGCTCGCCAACGGCATGACGTTTCCGCAGATGGACCTCACGCGGTCCGGGATCACCTACCGGCAGCGCAATCTGCTGTTCCGGAATCTCGGCGACGCCACGTTTGAAGAGGTCGGCCGGAACGCGGGGCCGGGGTTTGCCATCGAAAAAGTCAGCCGCGGCCTCGCCACGGCCGACTACGACAACGACGGCGACGTGGAAATCCTCATCAGCAACATGAATGACTCACCGGACCTGCTCCGCCGCAAAACGAAGAACCCGAATCAGTCCGTGCTCCTCAAGACCGTGGGGACGAAGAGCAACCGGAATGGGATCGGGACGAAGGTTACTCTCACCGGCGGCGGCCTGACCCGGTACGACGAAGTGCGCAGCGGGAGCAGTTATCTCTCCTCGAGCGACCTGCGGCTGCACTTCGGCCTCGGATACGCGAAGGAAATCGAACACCTCGAACTCGTCTGGCCGAGCGGGACGACGGAGGTCCTCGCGGGACTCGCCCCCGGCCGAATCCTGACGATTGAGGAAGGGAAAGGCGTCGTGAAATCGGAGCCATTCCGAGTGCCTCCGAAACCGGTGAAGCGAAAAGAATGAAGGATGAAGTATGAAATGGCCCCGAGCGAAGTTGCGCGGCGGTTTCCTTCCATCCTTTATCCTTCAGACTTCATCCTTTTTCCTCGCGACCTGCCTGCTCGGCGCACAGGGGGCACGCGCCGACGAATACACGCAAACCTCCCACTACTCGATGGGGCTGTTTCCCGGCGAGACGCTGGTGGTGGAGACGCGCATCGGAGACGTAACCGTCGAGGGTTGGAACGAGCCGCGCGTCGAGGTGGAAGCCGAGAAGCTGGTTCGCGCGGGCTCGCCGAAGAAGGCTCGAAAGCTCTACGACCAGATCCGCGTTTCGCTCACCTCGGCGGACCGCGAAGCTCGCCTGCGGGCGGAATTTCCCCCGCGCCGCCCCTGGCGGCTGTTTCGCGGCGCGACCAAGCTCTCCGTCAATTTCAAAATTCGCATGCCGGCGCAGTCGAACCTGCTTCTCGAGTGCGTGGACGGCGACATTCGGGTCCGCGGCGTGCGGGGCGACGTTGAGGCGAGGGTGAATTACGGCGACGTGGAAGTGGTGGTGCCGTCGTTGTGGAACGTGCGCTCGCTCGACGCCCGCGCCTTCCTCGGTTACGCGCAGAGCAGCCTGCACTTCGAGGGCAGCGCCGGCTTCGGACGCCGGCTGCGTTTCCTGAACGACCAGGGCGAGCAAGACGTGAAGCTCCGGGTGCGCTTCGGCGGCATTCACGTGTATTCTGACGGAAATTGAACACGGACAACCCGCGGTCCGGAAGGCGGAGTTCATGACTCCTTCGAGCGATTCCGACAGCTACGCGGCCGTCGCGGAGTTCTACGACTACGTCGTGCCGTATCGCGAGCGGCAGGACGTGGGTTTCTTCGTCGAGCTGGCGCGCCAATCAGGCGGGCCGGTCCTCGAAATCGGCTGCGGGACGGGCCGCGTGCTCATTCCGACCGCGCGCGGAGGCGCCGAAATTACGGGGCTCGATTCCTCGCCGGGGATGCTCGCCGTCTGCCGAAGGAAGCTTGAGGCAGAATCCGGGGAAGTGCGTTCCCGCGTGAGGCTGGTTGAGGGCGACATGCGCCGGTTCGACTTCGGCCGCGAGTTTCGCCTCGTCACGATCCCGTTTCGCGCCTTCCAGCACCTCGTCACGGTGGAAGACCAGCTCAGCCACTCGAACCTTGCCCCTTTTCTCGAAAA
>CAZKXX010000104.1:0-12116 GCA_964556705.1 uncultured Acidobacteriota bacterium | reverse complement strand
TGCGTACTCGGCGCCTTGTGCCCAGTTCGATGACGAGCATTCCGATCTGAGGATTCGTGGCGATGTTTTGCCAGAGAGGGTCCGCTGGCTGACGGTCGGCCTCGCAGACCAGGATCCGAAGGGATCGCCCATCGTTCGCAGGGTCGAGAAACCCCGGATTGCCAAACAGCAGAGAGGCCCAGAGCCTGCCTTCCTTGTCCTGGCTGCCGAGAACGGCCATGGGCTGCTGCCTTAGGAAGCCGAACGCTCCACGCATGATGGTGTTTGCGATCACCGCACCATTGCGATCGGCTATGTTGGCCTCATTGGCGCGCCGCTGAACCGCCATTTCGCCTTCGTGGTAAGGAGTGTTCATCGTTGTCCCGTCCTTGCGCAGGCCGCAAATGAAGGCCGGACTTGAGCCCGGCCTTCCGTTCGGGCTCCGTTGTTAGAACGTCAGGACGGTGTACCCCTCGCTGGCCAGTGTGCGGAAGCTCGGCAATCCACTGGTGTTGGGGACCCGATTGTCCTTAATCAGTTCAAAGCCGCCCTTTTCGGCTTCGGCTGTGGCCCCGAACACGTCGGCGCAGCCGCAGGATACGCCGGCCACTTTGTCCTTCACGGCTTCGAACAAACCATGCGCCGGGTGATCGCCCTTGGTCAGTTCGCCGACCCAGCGGGTACCCGCACCGTGGAACAGAATGCGGACATCGTCGCCTTTTTGCTTGAAGTCATAGGCCGCGGCCAGGGCATTAAAGACCCGGCCCAGAGATTCCTCCGAGCCGCTCTTGGGATCGGAAAACACCACAATTGCTGCTTTCATGTTTCGCCTCCTGTACGGTAGCTTCTGGGAGCTGCTTTGCATCTCCCACCGATATGATGCCGAACGTTCGGTAAAGATTCCTTAAGATGCTCTCAGCGTCTGGCCCGCTCGGCGGCGGGCGCCCTTTAATGCCGAACGAACGATCTGTATACTGAGGACAAGGAGTCTCGACGAGATGGCCCATGCGAAGCTGAGTGATGAAGACCTGATCTGCGCACTTACCGACGTCTTCCGCGCCCAAGGTTATGAGGGGGCAAGCTTAAGCCGAATTGCCGAGGCAACAGGGCTCGAAAAGGCCAGTCTCTACCACCGGTTTCCCGGCGGAAAGAAAGACATGGCTGCCGCAGTCGTCAGCCACGTGAATCAGTGGTTTCAAGACCACGTGTTCACACCTTTGGAGCGGCCCGGCAAGCCCGCGCAAAAGGTCCGGTTGGTCGCAAAACGCCTGCGTGAGCTTTACGGTGAGGGGAGCAAGTCTTGCGTTCTCGATACGCTTTCGCTGCCAGGCGGCAGCCCGGGTCTGCGGGAGGCTCTGCGCAGGTCGCTGAAGGGCTGGCTGCAGGCTTTCACGGGCATCGCCCGCGAGGCCGGCGCGTCGGGCGCCGAGGCCCGGGAACGTTCGGGACAGGCCCTCATCGAAATCGAGGGCTCGCTCGTTCTGGCACGCGTGCTGGGGGATCGAAAACCGTTCGACCGAGTAATTGATCGCCTGCCGGAATTGCTGGCTGGATCCAGGAGGAGATGATGTCCTGAGATACTGCATTTCCCAAAGAAACCTATGCGGGCCCATCGGCCTATGGTTCAATCATGCCTGCACCCAATGCCCCCCAAAAAGAGCCGCGCAAACGTTGGACAAAAGCCGCGTCCATCACTGTTTTCGAACGCGAAGATTTGACTCCGATCACGGGTCTGATTTAGACACCATCCGGCGAGCGACTGAAGGGTATGGGGCGAATAACCTGGTCATTCGTAAAATTCAACTTCCTGAAGAAGGAAGGCTCGGCTCCCCGGGCAGGACTCGAACCTGCAACCCTTCGGCTAACAGCCTTACCGCTTGCTGCGACTGTAGCCCGTGGTGACCATCACGCTGAGCGTACCCCCGGCCTTGTTCAGTTGCATGTCATAGTGCACGGGGTAGCCCCCCTGGACGATGATATTGTTTGCCTTGACCGCGCCCACCAGATAGCCGGTGCTGCCGCCGCCGCCCAGCGTGACGGTGGCGAGCGGCGCGTCGATGATGGCTGAGACCGCTCCACCGCCGCTCAGGCTCACGCCGGAAGTCCCCGCGTAGTTGATCTTCACATACTGCGGCGGAATGTTGGACGTGACGCCGTTCGAAATTCCGCTGCCCGCAATCTTCATCGCCGATTTGACGTTCAAAACGACGTGGCCCGTTACGACGATCGTTCCGCCGGTCTGGTCGATCTCATTGATGTCGTAATAGACGGGGTTCGAAGGGCTGGCGCCGCCGACGAGTGTCGTCTTTGTGCCGCCGCTCTGCATTCGGAGGCGATCGATGAGGTACGGGTTTTCTTTGGTGCCATTGCAGGTCAGGCCCGGCATGCAGGGCTCCGACCAGGAATAAGGCGGGGAGGTGCCCGGATAACCGAAGGCGGGGTTTGCTGGGGCTCCGACCGGCAGGGTCAGTGTGGGATTGCCGCCCGTCAGGCTGTAGCTGGGCGCGCCGGTCGGAAAGTTAGCAGGAAAGACAGGCAAAGGTGGGGGTTCAACATGAGGTCCGTTGAGCACCTGCCCCAAAACCGAACTCGTGGAACCTGTAAATCCGCTGGCGGTGCAGCCCGCCGTCGGGTCGGTCCCGAGAGTGACGTTGCCGGCGACGATGACGTTCGAGCCCAGCGTGACGCCACCGTTGGCACCCACGCCCGCGCCGGCCGCGATGACGTTGCTGGCCGAGTCGGAATTGCAATTGCCCGACGCCACTGACGTGTTGCCGTCGCCGTAGGCGCCGAGGTCAGAATTAAACGAATCCGTGCAGACGCCCGAGCTGCCTTGCATCGTCACGGAGCAGTACCCATAAAGCGCGTGGCCGTAGGAAGGAAAGTAAAGCGGCTGGATCACCGCGGTTTCTTCGGCCACGGCAACGCTGGCCGCCGAGCCGGCGGCGCCGCGCCAAGTGGCGCGCGCCGTAATCAGCCAGGTTTCGACCGGCGTTGCGGCCACGTCCGGCGGCTGGCCGTTGTTGAGCGTTTGATAGTTCAGGAGGACGGCGTTGACGGAAAACGAGCCGGCGTTCGTCGCGTCGCCGGTCCGGGCGACATTGGAGAGGTCCTGCGCAAAGGCCGTTGCCACCGGCACGCCCGCGGCGTTTGTGATGTTCGGAAAGTTCGTCGAGCCCGTCCCCGATATTCCTACGAGTTGGACCACTTCGCCGGGATTGGGGCAGTCGGCGCCCGCCTTGCAGCGGACGGGAGAAGTGTTCGAGGTGTAGAGATTGTACGTCGCGCCGGAAGAAGAGACGTCGTAGTAGCTGGCGGCCTCCGCCTGTCCCACGGACTGATAGCGCGAACTCCGGAACCAGTTAACCGCCTCCTGAATTCCCGCCTTGGCGAGATAGTCGGCCTGAGTGGAGAGCTTGAAATTGTAGGAGGCCATGGCGTCGGTCCGCGCCGTGAAGACGATGGCGGCCGCGAGGACCGAGAGTACCGCCATCGAAAGCATCACCAGAATCAGCGCCACGCCGCGTGGGTTCTTCGGCTCTTGCGACCGTCGGAATGTTGAGAAATTGCGCGTCACAGCTTCCTCCTACATCGGCAATCCGTCCGGCGTACGCGGCAGGAAGGAAAAACCTCCCGCGCGGCTGACCGCGACGGCGGCGGAGAGGTTCAGAGGCCGGATCTGTGTGGCCATCGTGAACCACGCCACCTGGTTCGTCTCGAGATTTCGGGGGTCTTCAGCCACCGACAGGGTGATGGAGATCGTTCCGACGACGGTGACCTGATTGGGCACCACGCCCACGGTGACGAGAGTGGGGTAAGCAAAGAGGGGCTGGCCCGTCGGTCCCCGCTGGAGCGTCGTGTTGTAGAGCACGTTCTGGACGAGCGGTGACGGCGAAGCGGCGATTTGGCCCGACATGAAAAGCACCTCTGTCACCGACCGGTTCAGGTTGTAGAGCGTGTATTCGACGCCGTCCACCTCCACGGTGCGCGCCGGGGAGTGGGTGGGCGAAAGGGTGTACTCGACGTAGCGGATCGTTCCGTCGGCGTTGATGTCGCCGAAAAATTTCAGCGTCTGGTCGTCCGAGCCTCCCGTGCCCGTCAGGATTCCTGCCGGCCAGGGCATCTTGTAGCTCGACAACGGAAAGGGCGTATTGGGATGATTGGCCTGAAAGACGGCCTGAATCTGGTTCGGAGAGCTGCACGCGCCGTTCTTGGACGTCCCCGTTACGCGGACGAGCTCGTTATCCCCGGCGGCGTCCACGAGCAGCCAGTCCCCGGGAAAGATGCGGTCGATATCGTTCAGCGTGACGCACTGCGGCGCGGCATTGGCCGTAATCGGCGTATCGCAGGTCTTGTTGGGAAGAAAATTCGGATTGTAGCCAGCCTGGCCGATCTCCTGAGTCATCACCTCCAGCGCCGCCCGGGTGCCCTGGTTGGCTTCCGCGATGACGCTGCTGCCCTGGTGGCGCTTTTGCACCTGAATCAGAAACGGGAAAATGGCGGACATCAACAAGGTCACGATGGTCACGCTGACCAGCATCTCGAGCAGAGAAAACCCGCGGCTGTTCCGGTTTTGGTCCCTTGGTTGACTCATTTTCGTCTCCGCCATTTCAGTTCGCATCCGAGACGGTGCTCGTCACCACGGCGACGGGCCGGAGGCCCAGGGCTGTGACCGCGCTGAGCGAATACACGGCGACAGTGATTTGCTTGAGCGCCGGCCCCGAGGACGGCAGGTCCTGAATCCGCCACTGGCGCACGTAGGCGATTTCTTCCGCTGGAATATCCGAGCAACTTGCGCCGGACAAGCGCAGTCCCCGGAGGTCGAGAAAGTCCACGTAACCCACCGATGACCCGCCCGTCGGGCAGGCGCTCACCAGCGGCTCGGTCCCGCCGCCGCTCAGCAGGCCCTGGGTCCACCCACTCGCGGCAATACCCGTCGTGTTGCAGGCAACCGGCTGCGCCGAAGCCGATTGGTTGCAGTCTTTGAAGTCGAGGGCCAGCAGGTTTTCGATCTTGTCCTGCGCGTAGATCACGGCTCTGGTGTTTTCCGCTCCCTGGTTTTTGCTGAGCACGGTGGCCTGGAAGATCACTCCGCCCAGCCCGAAGATGCCGATGAGTGCGATGAATACGGCGATCATGGTCTCAATCAGTGAAACTCCGCGTTCGCTGCCTTTGCGATTCATTACTGGCCCTCCGATGGCCATGAGGATTCCGGAGCGGCTCCCGCCGGCCCTTCACCGGGACGAGTGCTGATTGCGGGTCTTTCTCCGGAGCTGGAGGTCGGATTCGACCACTGGGAAACGTTGAACGCTGGAGCGGTACGCCCCGATTCAATTTCGGCTGGAGTGTCCGAAGCCGGATCTGTGGCGATGGCGATGAGCGATCCCACCGAGGGGGTCATGCCCAGCGCCGGATTGAGCGGGACTCGGTCCATGCCGCGAAACTCCACGACGAGTCCCTGCGCGGAGGTGCCTTCCGGCACGGTAAACGTGACCTCCACGGTACGCGACTGCTGCGGCTTGACGTTGACCACCCGTTGCGAGAAGTAGGCCGTCGCCGCGAGGCTGCGGGGAAGTGCGCCGGCGGGACTGATCGCGGCCTCGCCGTTCTTCGCAACCAGGTCGGAGGCGTTCAGCTCGAACGTCAGTTCGTAAGGAGTGGAGTTGCTGAGCGTCAGCGTCTGGCTGAAACTCTGACCTGGCGCGACGCGCGCGATGACCAGGCCCGGAGTCAACGAAAACGATTCCTGAGACCCCGAGCTTGCCTGTGCAGGCGCAGGGTTCGCAGCTGCGGCAAGCCCGCGCGGTGAAGGAGCGGGAGTTTCCGGTTCGAAAGCGGCCTGCTGGACGGCGTACAGGGCCAGTGCCACCGCCGCGGCGCCCATCGCCCAGCGAACGGCACGAGACAGGAATGAAGGTGAATCCGCTTTCTCATTCGCGACAACCGGAGCGAGTCTCGGGACACGAGTCTGAATGTTCGCCAGCTTTGCCAAATCGCCGTGAGGCGGTCTTGCCGGATGGCTCTTCCTGGGCGCCTCTGTGATCGTTGCCGAGAGCGCCTCAACCGCCTCTTTGTCGATGATCCACTCGCGACTCATTCCCGCTTCTCCTTTCCCGCCAAGGGTCGTCAGGCGCTGCCGGGCCGGGAGTGCTGCGCGCACGGTCCCGGCCCCGGCGCTTCCCTGGCGCAGGTTGTCACGCCGCCGAAGCCACTTCGGCCGTCCGCTTTTCCGGACCGTTTTCGGTCAGGAAAGAGCGCGCCGCCTGCTCCATTTCGGCCGCGCTTTCGGTATGCTCGGGGTAATTGACCACACGCACGTCGAACGTGAACCGGTCGTTGGCTCCTGAAGCGTCGTGCAGTGAATCGCTCAGACGGTCGGCGACCTTGTAGGCTGTCCCGCCCGCCACGCCCGGCAGCAGGATTCCGAAGACGCCCGGGGTGAACAGATAGATCGAATCTTCGCGCCGCAGGCGGCGGATGATGGCCTTCGCCGCGTCACCGTAAGCCGCGCTCGCTTCTCCGGAGGCGATGAGTTCGCGGGACGGGCGCAGGCGCACGACAAGAAGCGACAGCGGCTGTTCGGTCATCGCGGAGCGGCGAAATTCCATGGACAGCCGGTCCTGAAAGTGGTTCAACTCGGGGAGGCTTTCCAGCAACTCCACGCTCGCCTGCTGGCGAAGTGTGACGTTGCGCTGCAATTCGGCCGCGAGCCGCTGCCGAAGCTGGCGGATGACGAACTGGCGTTCGACCAGGTAAGCCACCAGCAGGCCGGCCAGTCCGCAGAAAGCCAGAAAGACCTTCCGTGAGACCCCGCCCGTCACCACGATATCTCCGCCGCTAACCACGGGGTACATGAGCAGAGCGGTCCCGGCGGAAAGAATGATGATCATCGCCGTAGCAAGGACCCAGAGGTGCATTTCGCGACGTTCCAAATTCGAGGGGTCAATCCGATCAAAGACAGTCATGTTTTTCACTCCTTCAGAAATCAGCGCGTTCAGCGCCTGTCGAATTACTCTTTGCCTCGTCCGAAGATGTATTCCCGGATAGCTTCCTGCTCTTCGAGCGAAATCTGGACGAACTCAATGGCGACTCGGTCAGGGTCTTCCCGGCGGACGACGCGGGCTTGGGGCCGGAGGATGGACTTGTGGTTCGGCATTTGAAACTCTACCTGGACCCGGTCTCCGACTTCCAGGCCGCCCGACGGTTCGAGCAGCATGCCCCCCTCACCGATGTTGAGGCTTCCAGCCACAAACTGACGTTCCCCGTGCTCGCCCCATTTGCATTCCACGCGGGTGCGGTAGGGAAGGCGCGCGTGACGGCGCTTCTCGTTCAGCATCGGTCCGCGCATCGCGCGGACCAGGTTCGAAGCGCGGTCCGGCGAGAACGGCTTGCCGAGAAAGAAGGTCACGCCGGCCTGGTAGCCTTTCCGCATCGTGTCAATGTCGTCGTAGCCCGTGAGCATGACGATGGGGACGCGGGGATTCAGGGCCGACTTGCGGATGGCGCGCGTCAGCTCAAATCCGTCCAGACCGGGCATCTTCGCGTCCACGAAAATGCCGTCGAAAACTTCCTGGTTGGCGCGCTCGGCGGCCTGCTGGGCATCGCCCACGGTCAGTACTTCGATCCCCATCGGCTCGACCGTCGCTTTCACCAGGTTCAAAATGGCCGGCTCGTCGTCCACCGCCATAATCCTCAGCAACATGGCTTCTTCCTCCCTTGAGTTTCCTTCCGCAGGTCATCACGTTTCCGGGTGTAGTGGTCTTTTTGCTTCCGCCTCCCGCGGTCCAGTGGATTTCTTCTCAGCCGCGGTTTTCAGTTTCCCGGTCGGGTTCGTCTGCCTGCCGCTACTGTTTAAGGCAATCAGCGGGCCAAGTCGCGTAGGGGGGCGGATTTTCGGCAATCGGACGCCGCCGAGAGGCCGCCGAATACCAGTTCGAGGCCCAGCCTCTAACCTACTGATTCCAAGGTATATGACCGGCTTCCACCCCACCCGTTGGTGGAGGACAAACGGACCGAGCAAACCGAACCATGGCTTACCTTCCCCCGAGGGGCCATTGGTCTAATCGCTGGCTGTCTAAATCAGAGACAAGCGTCTCGCAGGCTGGACAGGCTTTTGCAAAGATTAGGGGCAGGGAATGTGGCTTTCATTCTCAAAAAGCGCAGTCAGGTGCTTCGACTAAGTCACCTCGGGGGAGTCCTCCGAAGCCTCCTCGGCCTTCGCTTCCGCGGCCTCTTTTTCGTCGGCGAGCAGCCGGTAAAGCGTGGCGCGGCTGATGCCCAGGATTTCGGCGGCCTTCACCTTGTTCCCGCCGATCTTTTCCAGCACACGCCGCGCGTGACGCCGCTGGAGCTCTTCGATGGAAATCAGTTCATCGCTTTCTTCGAATCCCAGGACGGACTGCGACCGGAAGCGCTCCGGAAAATCCTTCACATCAATCAAACTGCCTACCGCCATCATGCAGGCGTGTCCGAGGACGTTCTCAAGTTCCCGGACGTTTCCCGGCCAGGAATGCTTCCCCAGGAGCGTCTGCGCCCGGCGGGTCAATCCTGCAATCGGCTTGGAGTATTGCGCGGCGAAACGTTCGACGAAGTGACGCTCGAGCAGCGGCAGGTCCTCCTTCCGGTCAGCCAGTGGGGGCAGGCGGATTTCAACCATCGAAAGGCGGTAATAAAGGTCGTCGCGGAACTTCTGCTCGGCGACCAGGGTTTCGAGATTCCGATTCGTCGCCGCCAGTACGCGCACGTCCACTTTGCGGACCACCGGCGAGCCGACCCGCTGGATTTCCTGGTTCTGGAGCACGCGGAGGAGCTTGGTCTGGGTCGCGAGCGGCATGTCTCCGATTTCGTCCAGCAGCAGTGTGCCGCCGTTGGCGTATTCGAACATTCCCATCTTGTCTTTCGTCGCGCCCGTGAACGCGCCGCGGACGTATCCGAAAAGTTCGCTCTCGAAGAGAGTCTCCACGACCGCCGCGCAGTTGCAGACCACGAACGGCCCGCCCGAAGACGGGCTCAGCCGGTGCAGCGCGCGCGCTACGAGTTCTTTGCCCGTTCCCGTCGGGCCGGTGATGAGCGCCGTGCGAAAGTGCGGCGCCACGCGACGGATGCGCGCGAAGACTTCCAGCATCATGGGACCGCGCCCGATGATGCCTTCGAACTGCGAAGCGTCGAGCAGCTCGCGCTCGAGCTGCACGGCCCGCTGGCGTTGTCGCGCGTCCTGGAGGAGCTGGCCAATCCGGTCGCGAAGCTTTTCGACCGAAATCGGTTTCGTGAAGTAGTCGCACGCGCCTTTTTGGATGGCCTCAACCGCCGACTCGATCGAGTAATGCCCCGTCAGCAGGATGACGTCGGCCCCGGGGTCGGCTTCGACAACCCGCGCCAACAGATCCATTCCACTCATTTTGGGCATGATCAGGTCGAGGATGACGATCTGCGGACGCCGCCGCAGGATCAGTTCGAGCCCTTTAGCGGGATTGGTCTCCGTCAGAATCTCGAGCCCATCCTGTTCGAGGGCCGACGCGACCAGCTCGAGCGCCTGAGCGTCGTCGTCGATCGCCACCAGGGTGACGGAATCTGAAGGAGTGGTCATGTCAGCCCGCCGCGCGTCCGGACCGGGTCAGGAGAGAAGGCCCCGGACTTCCTCCCGCAAGGTACTGATTTCTACCGGCTTGGGCAAGTATTTCCTGAAGCCGTGCTGGAGCGCCCGCTCGCGGGCGTCAGCGCCGGCCTCGCCCGAGATTCCGATGACTGGAATGGCGGCAAGCTCCGGATCTGCCCGAAGACGGTCCACAACCTCGAAGCCGCCCAGCTTGGGAAGGTTGACGTCCAGCAGGATGATGTCAGGCGCGAATTGGATTGCCTGTTTCAACGCTTCTTCGCCGCTTTCGGCTTCCAGGATTTCGACGCCCAGGGTGCTCAGAACTTCCGCGAAAAGCTGCCGCCCTGTCGCGTCGTCATCCACGATGAGGATTTTTTTCATTTTTCTCCACCGGGTTACTGGAGTTGGTGTGCCGGAGCAATCTCATCTTGAACTTCCTGCCTGCCCCTGAGTCGGAGACAACCTCCAGACTTCCCCCCTGCAATTCGGTCAAACGTCGGGCCAGCGTCAACTCCAGAGCCGCCCCAGCCGGAATTTCGGAGGCGCTTTTCGCACCTTCAGCGGAAGCCACAGGTTCTGCCGGGATTTCGGGAAATCGAGCGGCGCCCTTTTCGGCGACCTGAATTTCGACGGCTTCTCCGGAAGCTGCGAGCGAAATTTCCAGCCGGTCGCCTTCGCTCACCGAGCGCAGCGCCGCCCTCAGCAGCCGTTCCAACGCCTGCCGGAGCCGTGACGGGTCCGTGTAACACGCCAAGGCCTCCTCGGGCCGGGGACTGAGGACTTCCACCCTTTGCCGGGCCGCCTCCCCCGCGGCGGCAAGCGCCTCGGCGACCACATCGTTCAGACGAACCAACTCGGGTTTGAGTTCCATCATCCCCGATTCGATCAGGGCGAGGTCGCGGACTTCGTCAGCGAGTTCAACCAGGCGAGCGCTCGCCTGCCGGATGTTTTCAACAAACCGCTGCTGTTTCTCGGTGAGCGGCCCCGCCGTGCCCGAGGCCAGAAGGTCGCCGAAGCCGCCGATGGCATTCAGCGGAGTTCGCAACGCGTGGGAGAGGCCCGAGAGGAACCGGGCCTGAGCCTTTCTTTCCTCGGTGCCTTCCTTGTTGATTTCCGTGGCTCCACCCCGTGGCGACGCTCCGATGTCCTTTTCACTGGCGGAGTCAGCCGCTTCGGCCGCGCGACGAGTGCTCATCAATCCAAGGACCGCCAAAAGCAGCGCGAGCGTTGCGATGGAGGTCAGAAAGGCCAGCGGGCCGGCAAGACGCGCTGCCTGACGTAATTTGTCCAGGTCAGCCGTGAGCCGTGAAAGCTCGCCTTCGCGCAGCGCGGCAAGTTCCTGCCGGATGACCGCCCACCGCTGAGCCCTCGCCGGGTCGTCGGGCGCGGAAGAGGCGGCTTCGCTGCACGCCTCCAGGTCTTCCTGAACGAGCGCCTCCAGATTTCGGAGCGTCTCACGCTCCGGCAAGCCGCCGAGCGCCGCCAGATGCTGCAAACCACGAGGGGCTCGATCACCACCCGGCCCGCAGGGCTCGGCCTCGAAATCTCGGAGCGCCGTCTCGAGTTGCACGACTCCATTCAGGACCCGTTCGCGACGCTCCAGTCCCGCCGAACCTTCCGCCAGCTTCGCTGTCATCCGGTAGGTGGCGACCGTTACGACGGTCAAAAGCACGAATCCCGTCAGGAGCCCGACCCTGCCGATCTTTGCTCGCCTTTCGCCGCTTTCGGTCATGCCTTGTGCTTCCCCTGAAAGGTATCGTCCAAACGAGGGTGGAATTGGGATGGAAATTGGCTTGGAGCGGGAAGCGGGGGCACGGGGTGAATCTAACAAAGGAGTCTATCGCGGTCAATCGCGGAGGTGGACCGCGCGCCGGGCGGCGCGCCATGGAGAGCATTCTGCTGGTTCTGCCGCGCAACTCTCTGGCGGAATTTGAAACAAACGTCTCTCTCGTCGACACCCAGGCGTCCGATGCCGGTGTAAGATTCCATCCGCTTTCCTCGCAACCGCTTGAATTCTCGCCAGATAGTGATTCCGCTCAGGAGAGGGTGTGTGGTCTCTGGCGTGCTTTGGAGAGCGGGTGCGTGCCGGGAGCCTGTCTCTTCCGGTACTCGACCGTTGCTGATCATGAGGGGTCGCAGAGCCGGGGTTGGAGGAGGGTCTGGCCTTCTGGTCTGCGCAAAATGAATCAATGGATGAAGGAGCGCCATGGAACGGAAGCGGATTCTGATTGTGGATGACGAGATCGTCGTCTGTACGATGCTGGTTGAGGCGTTGAAGGGTGAAGGACACGAATGTGAGAGCGCGCTGAGCGGTGATGAGGCCCTGCGTTTGCTCGCGGCGAAGCCCTTTGACCTGACGATTTCCGACCTTCGAATGCCCGGAATGTCCGGCCTGGACCTTCTCCAGGAGTGCCGGAAGAATTATCCCGAAATGGCGTTCATGATCGCCACGGGCGAGGCGGATGTGCGCGTGGGTATCGAGGCGATGAAGCGGGGAGCGGGGGATTATCTGACCAAGCCCGTCCAGCTCGACGCGCTGGCT